>NZ_CP021361.1:2224166-2533333 GCF_002157145.1 Acidovorax carolinensis | reverse complement strand
CCTTTGTGGACCAGCACCGCGATGCGCTGGCGGACGACAAGACGGTCTGGGAAGACATCTCCGGCGGTCTGGACATGATCAACATCGGCAAGTTCACGATGGCCAGCCGCGCTTATGCAGGCCGTTTCAACTTCAACGGTGGCGACCAGCAAAAGAAGGTGGGCATGCTCTCGGGCGGCGAGCGCGGGCGCCTGCACCTGGCCAAGACGCTGATCTCCGGTGGCAACGTCCTGCTGCTCGATGAACCCTCCAACGATCTGGATGTGGAAACCCTGCGCGCCCTGGAAGATGCGCTGCTGGAGTACGCGGGTACGGTGCTGGTCATCAGCCACGATCGCTGGTTCCTGGACCGCATTGCCACGCACATCCTTGCCGCCGAGGGCGATAGCCAGTGGACGTTCTTTGACGGCAACTACCAGGAGTACGAGGCCGACAAGAAACGACGCCTGGGCGAAGAAGGTGCGAAGCCAAAGCGCATGCGTTTCAAGGCCTTGAAGTAAAAAGGGGGCTTCCGGTCAAGTAGCATTGCAACCGGAAACTTTTCTTTCCTCCTCCCGACATGTCTCTCACTGCGCCCCGATCGAGAACGGTATTCCGTGCCTGCGTCGTCAACGCAGTGCGCGGAGGTGAAGCCCTTATGGGGCAGTTGGTGCAGGTCACCACGGGTGCCCTGGAGGGGGAGGAGTCGTCCACCCGCGACATCCAGCGGCGCGCTCTGGTCGGTGATGCCTGGCGGTTGCTCAAGCAACACGAGCCATCGCTGGTCAAGGCGTACCCCATGGCCTTGCTGGAAATCTTTGCCGAAGGGCCATCCAAATCGGGCGCCCGCACGGTGGATGACACGGGCATGGATTTCGGCGAGCTTTCGCTCATGGACGAAACCGAGATGCAGGATCAGGTGGAGCTGTCGCGGGCCCAGCAATTGGCCGCCCATGCCACCGACGCCGTGCTGACGGAACTCAACACCCTGGTCAGCTCTGCCCAGGGATTGCGCAGTGTGCAACCCGAACGCAATCCCCTGCGCCCGGAAAACTACATCCGCGCCTTGCAGCGGGTGGTGGCCGAGACTGGCGTGGAGCCACCGGTGCGGCAACTGTGGATGCAGCACATGCGCGAAGTGCTGGGCCGGTTGCTGGTCACCGAATACAAAAGTGCTGCAGCCAGTCTTCGGGAGCATGGCATCGAACCCGTGGGGTATTCGGTGCTCGGCATGCCGTCCGGCGGGCGCAGCGGCTACGGTGCGTCCAACCCGAGCACCGGCTATGGGGGCGGCCATTCGACCGGTTACGGCGGGCATTCGATGGGCGCACCCATCAGCGCGTACGGCGCAACGGCAGCCTACGGCGGCCGGGGAATGGGCGGATCCACCGGTTGGCAAGGCGATTCGCTGCAGGTGCCCATTTCCTCGGCGGCCGAGGAAGCCTTGTTGACCGTGGGCATTCTGCGCCAGATGCTGGCCGGCGGTGGCGACCCTTATGCCTTCGATGCACGCGCCCATGCCGGTGGTGCATCACAACCCGTCAGCCTGCAGCCTGCATGGTCTGACCCTCGTGGCGCAGGCGCCAGCGCGCAGGCAGGCCTTGCGGCACAGGGAGGGGGTTATTTCCCATCCGGCGCCGTGGCCGAAGCCATTCAGGACATGGCCCAGCTCGAACGCCTGGTGGGGCGCCTGTCCGGCAGCGCTGCGGCAGGCGGTTCCGGCTGGCGCGGACCCGGCGTGGCTCCGGTTGTGTATGCAGTTCCTTATGCGGGCCCGGTGGATGGCCAGGCGTATTCGCCGGCGGTCGCCATGGAGGTGGTGAGCCGCATGATGGACAACATTGCGCAGGACGAACGGCTGCTTGCGCCGGTTCAGAGCGCAGTGCAAAACCTGGAGCCGGCGATCAGGCAGCTGGTGCGGCATGACGGGCGCTTCTTCACCGATGAGTCGCATCCAGCCAGGCAGTTGCTGGATGAACTGACCCAGCGCAGTCTCGCGTTCAAGGCGGAGACCGCACCAGGGTTCAGCCAGTTCATGCGTTTGCTGAACGAAGCGGTCGGGCATCTGGCTGCGACGGATATCCACGATGCGGGGCCTTTTGACACGGTGCTCAAGGCGCTGCATGCAGCCTGGGATTCCCAGGAGCAAAAGATCAAGTCGCAGCAGGATGCCAAGGAAAAAATTCTGCAGCAGGCCGAGCAGCGTGAAATGCTGGCCGAAAAGATTGCGGCCGACATCCGCAAGCTGCCGGATCTGGAGCAGGTGCCCGCAGACATTCTGGACTTCGTCACCGGCCCGTGGGCCGATGTGGTGGCGCTGGCCCAGGTGACGCAGCCCGAGGGCCTCAACGGTAGCGAGGGCGACCCTGGCGGGTACCTGGCGCTGGTACCCCTGCTGTTGTGGAGCGCGCAGCCCGCACTGACGCGTGCCGAACCGGACCGCCTCACCAAGGCCATCCCCGGCATTTTGTCCAAGGTGCGGGCAGGGCTCAAGACGATCGAGCATCCACCGACCCAGGCCAGCAGCTTCATGCAGCGGCTTGTGGGCCTGCACCAGGCAGCGTTTGAAAAGCCGGCGCGTGTTGCGGTGGTTCCCGAGCCCCAACCCGAACCCAAAACGGAACCCGTAACGGAACCAGAACCTCACGCCACCAACTCCGCAAGCGAGCTGCCGGTGGGGGAAGTTACGGGACCCGAGCCATCCGACAGCGCTCTTGCCGCGCCGGGGGACGACAGCCTCTACGCCGGGTTTGTGGTGGGTGCGTGGGTGGAGCTCATCACCAACCGCCGGGCGGTGCGCACCCAGTTGACCTGGGCCAGCCCCCATGGAACCCTGTTTCTGTTCACCGCTGCCGATGGCAGCACCCAGTCGATGACGCGACGCATGCGCAACAAGCTGGCGGCCGAAGGTTCCCTGCGCGTGGTGCCTGATGCACCGCCGGTTGCTGCCCGCGCTGTGGATTCAAAGGCGGCTCCGCTGTCGTCCAAAAAGCCTGCCAGGCCCGGCAAGGCCCGCTGACGGGCAATGTGCCAGGGGCGCCCCCGGCTTGCGGCATCGCCCCTCAGGTGCGCAAAAGCTTTCGGCGTACCAGATGAATATGGTTGCGCAGCGCATACAACTCGTCGGCATACGACAGGGGCACGCTCACTTTTTCGACATGGGCCTCGAGCGTGTCGAGCGCCACCAGCAGGTCTTGCGGCAGGGCCTTGCCCGATTCAAGATCATTTTCGATTTCGCGCAGACGCCCATACCAGCGGAACACGCGTGAGCGCACCCTGAACTGGTAAATCGGTGGCACCACCCGCGACAGCGGCAGCATCACCGCCAGCAGGATGCCCAGCACCAGCCACATGCGCTCGACCAGGTTGGCAATCCAGAACGGCAGGTAGCGCTGCAGCAGCGGCACCGGTTCGTTGATGGCGCGCTCGCCTTCCTTGGCGATGGGCAGTTCGCTGTGCCGGGTGCTTGGAAACTCGCGCGCCCGGTTGAACCAGCCCGCGCTGCCATGCAGCGCCTGCGCGTTCTGGGCAAACAGCGTCAGGAGCGCGGGGTGCGTGCCCTCGCGGGCCAGTAGCGACGTGGTCGATGCCACCAGCCGCACATCCTGCGAGGGCACATTGCCCGCCAGGTCCACCACTCCGCGGGGCAGCGTCACGGGCGTGAGGAACGGAAACTTGCGGCCATAGGCCTCGTGCTGGGCAAAGTCCATGAGGTGCACGCCGGGTGTCTGTAGCAGCATCTGCACCATGAGGGATTCGGGCGCCGATGCAAACACCAGCGCATCCAGCTTGCCCGCCAGAAAAGCCATCGTGGCGGGCGTCTGCTCCAGCCGCGACAGTTTCACCTGGCCCTTCTCCACGCGGTTCGCATCCAGCAATCGGTCCATCAGGGTGGGCACGCCACTGCCTTCCGAGCCCACGTTCACGCGCAGGCCGCGCAGCTGGCGCAGGCTGTCGAGTCGCCCACTGGCCGCTACCTTCAGGGCGGAGTCGGCGCGATAGAACAGCCACACCGGCTCGACAAACAGGCTGCCCAGCGACACCAGTTGCTCGGGGTCGTCGGGCTGCAGCGCTGCCGTGCCGCCCTGCACAAAGGCCACATCGGCCTTGCCCTCGCGCAGCAGCTGCAGGTTGGCCGACGAGCCATCGCTGGGCAGCAGCACCACCTCGATGCCGTCGGCAGCCAGGGCCTTTTGATAGCGCTTGCCGAACTCTTCGTAGGCGCTTTGCGCGGGGCCGGTGGCCAGGGTGACCTGGTTGGGTGGATTGGGGTTGAGCCACCAATAGGCAGCCACCAGCAGCCCCAGGGCCAGGAAGGCCAGCGGGCCGGCAGAAACGATGAGGTCGCGCAGGGTGAGCAGGGTGTTGCGAAAAGCCTGGGGCATGGGTCTTGTGGTGAATGGCGCCGATAGCGCGGGTCAGGCCAGATCGGCCGCACAGGGCAGGTGCAGGCCGTCGGCGGTGGTCAGGGCCTGTGCGGCCCGAACGGCGCGGGCCGTGGCGATGGCGGTGGCTTCGGCCGCCATGGTGGCCAGTACCAGCATGCCAGGGTGTTTGCCTGAAAGGCCGGTGCCCAGGGTGAACAGCGTGTCGCCGTCGGACATGGTGTGCACCGGGTTGATGCTGCGTGCCAGTCCGTCATGCGCGGCCACCGCAAGGCGGTGGGCTTGCACCTTGGTGATGACCGCATCCGTGGCCACCACGCCGATGGTGGTGTTGGTGCCGGCCAGCAAGGGTTGGGGAAGTTCGCCGCGCAGCAGGGCGCGGCGGGTGTCGCGCAATCGCAGGCCGTCTTCGGTGCGGGCGCCGGCAATCACCTGGGCGGTGTCGGGGTCGACCACATCGCCCAGGGCGTTGCAGGCGATGAGCGCCCCCACGGTGACGCCGCCTACCGTGATGGACGCGGTGCCTACGCCGCCCTTCATGGCGCGCTGCATGCCAAAGATCTTGCCTACCGCCGCACCGGTGCCGGCGCCGACGTTGCCCTCGGCCGGGTCCGCGGTGGATGCCGCAGCGCAGGCGGCGTAGCCTGCAGCGGCGTCGGGGCGGATGCGCATGTCGCCCACCAGCAGGTCAAACAGCACGGCGGCCGGCACGATGGGCAGGCGGCCCACGGTCACGTCAAAACCCACGCCGCGTTCCTCCAGCCAGCGCACGGCGCCGGTGGCGGCCTCCAGCCCCCAGGCGCTGCCGCCGGCCAGCATGATGGCGTGCACCTTTTCCACCAGATTGCACGGGTCGAGCAGGTCGGTCTCGCGCGTTCCGGGCGCTGCGCCGCGCACGTCGACACCGCCCACGGCACCTTCGCGCGCCATGACCACGGTGCAGCCCGTGGGGCGGCGCGTGTCGGTGAAGTGGCCCACCTCGATGCCGGCCACGCGGGTGATGCTGCCAGCGTCGCTGGCGGGAAGGCGTGCGTTCATGGCCGGTGATTATGGTGCCCGGCGCGGCACCCTCCGTCTTGGGATCAGAGGATCTTCGCCCGGCGCAGCCGCAAGGCGTTGCTGATCACCGAGACCGAGCTCAGGCTCATGGCCAGTGCCGCGATCATGGGCGACAACAGCCAGCCGGTAAACGGGTACAGCAGGCCCGCCGCCAGCGGAATGCCGAGCGCGTTGTAGACGAAGGCGAAGGCCAGGTTCTGCTTCATGTTGGCCACGGTGGCCACCGACAGCGCGCGTGCCGTGGCAATGCCGCGCAGGTCGCCCTTGACGAGGGTGAGCTGCGCGCTGTTCATGGCCACGTCGGTGCCGGTGCCCATGGCGATGCCGACATCGGCGCGCGCCAGCGCCGGGGCATCGTTGATGCCGTCGCCTGCCATGGCCACGGTACGGCCTTCTTTCTGCAGGCGCTCCACCAGTGCCAGCTTGTCGGCGGGCTTGACCTCGCCATGCACTTCGTCAATGCCCAGCCGCTGGGCCACGGCGCGCGCCGTGGTCAGGCCGTCGCCGGTGGCCATGACCACGCGCAGGCCGGCGGCGCGCAGGGTGGCCAGGGCTTCGGGCGTGCTGGCCTTGACGGGGTCGGACACGGCCAGCAGCCCGGCCAGGCGCCCGCCTGCCGCCAGGTGCATCACGCTGGCGCCCTGGCTGCGCAAGGCCTCGGCCTGCGTGGCGAGCGGCGCCACGTCCACGCCCGATTGCTGCATCAGCACCGTGTTGCCCAGCGCCAGCGCCTGCCCGGCGACGATGCCGCGCACCCCGATGCCGGAAGCGGAGTCGAACTGCTCGGGCTCGGTCAACGGCAGGCCGCGTTCGTGCGCCGCCTTGACGATGGCCGCTGCCAGCGGGTGCTCGCTGCCCTGGTCCAGGCTGGCGGCCAGGCGCAGTACGTCGTCTTCGGCAAAACCGGCTGCGGCCACTGCGCGCTCGAAGGCCGGGCGGCCCTCGGTCAGGGTGCCGGTCTTGTCCACGATGAGGGTGTCGATCTTGCGCAGGTTCTCGATGGCCGCCGCATCGCGGAACAGCACGCCATGGGTGGCGCCGCGCCCCGTGGCAACCATGATGGACATGGGCGTGGCCAGGCCCAGCGCGCAGGGACAGGCGATGATGAGCACCGCCACGGCGTTGATCAGGCCATACACCCAGCTCGGCTGCGGGCCAAAAAATCCCCAGCCAAAAAAGGTGAGCAACGCAGCCGCCACCACCGCCATCACAAAGTAGCCGGCCACGGTGTCGGCCATGCGCTGCATGGGCGCGCGCGAGCGCTGGGCCTGCGCCACCATCTGCACGATCTGCGACAGCACCGTGGCCGCGCCAACGTGTTCGGAGCGCATGACCAGCGCGCCGCTGGTGTTGAGCGTGGCGCCGATGAGCTTGTCGCCCACGCGCTTGGTCACGGGCAGCGGCTCGCCGGTGAGCATGGATTCGTCGAGCGCGCTGCTGCCTTCCTCGACCACACCGTCCACGGGCACCTTCTCGCCGGGGCGCACGCGCAGCCGGTCGCCCACATGCACATGGGCCAGGGGGATGTCCTCCTCGGTGCCATCGGGCGCGATGCGCCGCGCCGTCTTGGGCGCCAGGCCGAGCAAAGACTTGATGGCGGCCGAGGTCTGCGAGCGCGCCTTCAGTTCCAGAATCTGCCCCAGCAAGGTCAGCGAGATGATCACCGCCGCCGCTTCAAAGTAGACCGCTACCCGCCCCATGGAGATGAACGAGTCGGGGAACACCTGGGGCGCCACGGTGGCCACCACGCTGTAGGCAAAGGCCGCGCTGGTGCCCAGGCCGATCAGCGTCCACATGTTGGGGCTGCGCTGGGCCACCGACTGCACGCCACGCACGATGAAAGGCCAGCCCGCCCACAGCGCAATCGGCAGCGTAAGCACCAGCTCGATCCAGCTTTGCACGGCCATGTTGAACCAGCCCAGCTGGTGGCCGAACATCGCGAGGAAGGTGACCGCTACGGTGAGCGGCAGCGTCCACCAGAAGCGGCGCTGAAAGTCCACCAGCTCGGGATTCGCTTCCTCGGTCAGTTCGGGAATCATCGGCTCCAGCGACATGCCGCACTTGGGACAATTGCCGGGGTGGTCCTGGCGGATCTCGGGGTGCATGGGGCAGGTGTAGATCGCACCGCTGCTTGCGGGCCCGCTGGTGGGTGGCGCTGCAGATAGGTGCCCGGGCACAGGCGGGGTGGGACTTGGTGCGTGGGGATGGGCGTGCGGATGGGCATGCGCATGGTTATGCCCGTGCCCCGCGCCCTCCGGCTGCAGCGTCATGTGGCACTTGGGGCAGCTACCGGGGTGGTCCTGCCGCACTTGCGGGTGCATGGGGCAGGTGTAGATGGTGCCAGGGCCCGCTGGGGCCTGCATGGATGGGGGTTGCGTGCCATGGCCGTGCTGCGCAGGACCGTTCGGGTGGCCAGGCGTGGGGGTATCGGGCGCGTTCATGCGGGCCTTTCTGGCGGGATTTACTGGTCAGGGTTGTCGTGGTCAGCGTGCGGCTTCGATGCGGGTGATGAAGTACCCCGTACTTTTGCGCTCCACCCGGAAGCGCACCTTGTCGCCCGGCTGGAAGGGGGCGAGCATGCTCGCGTCGTTGACGCGGAACACCATGGTCATGGGTGGCATGCCCAGGTTCTTGATCTCGCCATGGCGCAGCGTGACCTTGAGCGTGCGCGGGTCCCAGCGGGTTATTTCGCCTTCGCTCAGCTCACTTTGGTCTGCTGGCGTGATGCCAGGGGATTCTTGTGCGGCCGGTGCGGCAGGGGCCGTGGCGGGGTGGTGGCTGCCATGGTCGTCGGCCGAGGCGGGGGCCTGCGCCAGAGCCTGGCCCAGCGCGCTGGCCAGCAACAGTGCGGCGGTGGAGTGGGCGAGTGGTTTCATGACGAGGCCTTCTGGTTGTAGCTCTTGAAGATGCGGGTGCCGCCATCGCGCGCCACCAGCAGCACATCGTAGGGGTCGCGGCGGTTGCCGTAAACCGCGCCGTCCATGCCGGGCGAGCCCACCGGCATGCCTGGCACCGTGAGGCCCAGCGCCTTGGGTTTTTGCTGCAGCAGCGCGCTCACATCGCTGGCGGGCACATGGCCTTCGATCAGGTAACCGCCCACCAGCGCGGTGTGGCACGAGCCCAGCTTTTGCGGCAGGCCCAGGCGGGTGCGCACCGCGTTGTTGCCGGTGTCGTGGATGGTGAAGCTGAAACCGTTGGCTTCCATGTGGGCGATCCAGTCGTGGCAGCAGCCGCAGCTGGGGTCTTTCCAGACCTCGATGGCGGTGCCGGTGGCGGCGCGCACGAGGCGCGGCGCTATGAGGGCTGCGCCGGCCAGGGGTAGCGCGGCCAGCAGCAGATGGCGGCGGCTCAGGCCGCTGTGGGGGGTGGTGGGGGCTGCAGAAAAAACCGGGGTTTTGAACATGGTGGAGTCCTTCGAGGTGAATGGAGAAACTTGCTTGGGCAGCTCAGCGGCTGCGCGGCCGCACGGTGATGGTTCCGGTCATGCCAGCCTCGTAGTGGCCGGGGATCAGGCACGCAAAGTCAAAAGTGCCGGGCCGGTTGAAGTGCCAGACGATGTCGCCGCGCTGGCCTGCGCGCACATGGGCCATGTAGGGCGCGTCGTGTTCCATGTCGGGAAACTTCCGCATCATCTGCGCATGTTGGTCGAGTTCGGTTTTGGTGCCCAACACGATCTCGTGCAGCGCCTGCCCCTTGTTCACGGCACGCAGGCGCACGGTGTCGCCTTCCTGCACCTCGATGTGGCTCGGCGTAAAGCGCATGTCGTCGCCCATGCGCAGGGTGATGGTGCGGCGCACGGCCTTGGCATCACCCGCAATGCCCCAGTCCTTTTGTTCCTTGGCCACGGGGGCAGCAGAGGCATGGTGGGGCATGCTTTCATGGCCAAAAGAGGTGCTGGCGCTTATGAATAAAGCGCAAGCAGCTATGAATTTGATAGTTCTCATGAAGTTCCTTGGTCAGTGTTGATGGCCGCTGGTTGCGGGCTTGCGCGCATTGGCCGCGCCCGGGGCGGTGCCCGGGGTGTCGGTGCGTGCGGGGCGCGGCGTGCTGGCGGGGGCGCCCGTCCATTCATAGGCCTGGGTGCCTGGCGGCTGCGGGAAGTCGCCGGGGTCGCGGTAGTCGCCCGCTGGCTGGTTGGCACGCACCTTGAAGGTGGTGAACATGCCGCCCATTTCCAGCGGGCCAAAGGGGCCGGTGCCGGTCATCATGGGGAAGGTGTTGTCGGGCAGCGGCATTTCCATGGCGCCCATGTCGGCCATGCCGCGCTCGCCCATCACCATGTAGTCGGGCACGATTTTCTGGATTTTGCCGACGAGGCCACGGTGATCGACACCAATCATGGTGGGCACGGCGTGCCCCATGGCGCCCATGGTGTGGTGGCTCTTGTGGCAGTGCAGGGCCCAGTCGCCGGGCTCGTCGGCAATCAGCTCGATCTGCCGCATCTGGCCCACGGCCACGTCGGTGGTCACCTCGGGCCAGCGCGCCTGTTTGGGCACGGGGCCTCCGTCGGTGCCGGTCACTTCAAACTCGTGGCCGTGGATGTGGATGGGGTGGTTGGTCATGGTGAGGTTGCCCACGCGGATACGCACGCGCTCGCCGCGTCTCGCCACCAGCGGGCTGATGGCGGGGAACACGCGGCTGTTCCAGCACCAGATGTTGTGGTCCAGCATGGTGTTGACCTTGGGGGTCATGCTGCCGGGTTCCACGTCAAAGGCGTTGAGCAAAAAGGCGTAGTCGCGCTGCACCTTGGCGATATGCGGGTGCGCGGCCTTGGGGTGGGTGATCCACAGGCCCATCATGCCCATGGCCATCTGCACCATTTCGTCGGCATGCGGGTGGTACATGAAGGTGCCGGGGCGGCGCGCCTCGAACTCGTACACAAAGGTCTTGCCTGGCTGGATGCCCGGCTGGTTGAGCCCGCCCACGCCGTCCATGCCGTTGGGCAGGCGCTGGCCATGCCAGTGGATGGTGGTGTGCTCGGGCAGGCGGTTGGTGACGAAGATGCGCACCCGGTCGCCCTCGACCACCTCGATGGTCGGGCCGGGGCTTTGGCCGTTGTAGCCCCACAGGTTGACCAGGAAGCCCGGCGCCACCTCGCGCACCACGGGCTCGGCCACCAGGTGGAACTCTTTCACGCCCGCGTTCATGCGCCAGGGGGCAGTCCAGCCGTTCAGCGTAACCACGGGGTCGTAAGGGCGGCCCGTGGGCGGGTGCAGCGGGGCGCGGTGTCGGCGCTGGTCTGCAGGGCGGGCTCGGGCAGCGCGGCCAGGGCCACGCGGCTGACGGAGGCTGCGGCCACCGCCGTGGCCGCACCGGAGAAGAAATTGCGGCGATTCATGTCAGTGGCCTTGTGGAGTGGATGTGGCTACGGCGCCGGATGTCAAACCTTGCAAGGCGCCTGGGGATGTGCCGGTGAGTGCGAGTTGCAGATCCGTCTCGGCCAGCCAGAAGTCGCGCTGGGCTTCGATGGCGCCCGCCACGGCCTGGGTGCTGGCGCGGGCTTCGGCCAGCAGCTCCCACACGCTCGCCAGCATGCCGTTGTAGCGCAGCGTGGTCTCCTGGGTGATGAACTGGCGCAGCGGCACCACCTCGGCCTGCTGCTGGCGTGCCAGATCGAGCGCGGTGCGGTAGGTGAGCCAGGCGGCACGCACCTCGCTGCGGGCGCGCACGGCGGTGTCTTGCAACTGGGCAGCGCTTTGCTCCACCTCGGCCTGCGCGCGGGTGCGGGCAGTGCCGCCCCAGTCGAACAGGGGCAGGGGCAGGTCGATTTCCCAACCGCGTTTCACGTCACTGCTGCCTGTCTCGCGGTCGGTGCTGGTGTTGCGGCTGTAGGCCAGGCCGATGTCGCCAAAAACGGCGCCTGCGCGGCTCCAGCCTTGGCGGGTGGCCTGGGTGTCAAGCTGGCGGCGCGCGGCCTGCACATCGAGGCGCTCGCGCAGCGCAGTGGCTTCGATGCCGTCGGCCGGCAAGGCGCTGGCGGGCAGCGGTGGCAGTTGCTCTGCCAAGCGGTACTGCGCCTGCACGCCCCACAAGCCCATGCGGCGGTTGAGCTGCTCGCGCTCGGTGGCGGCGGCCAGGCGGGCGCGGGCCAGCTGGGCGCTGGCCTGTTGCAGCACGGCCTGTTCGCGTGCCTGCTGCAGGCGGCTCCAGTTGCCCACGCGCACCATGCGGCGGGCCAGCTCGGCCCCGGCTTCGGCGGTCTCGGCCATGCGCTCGTGCGCGGCGGCCACCTGCTCGGCGGCTACGGCGCGCAGCCAGGCGCGGCGGGTGTCGGCAGCCAGCGTGACCACCTCTTGCGCCGTTTGCAGCGTGGCAATCTGCAGGCGTTCGGCTTGCCGCGCCGTGCGCCAGGGCAGGGTGATGAGGTCGAGCAGGCTGAAGGCCAGGGTGCGCTCAATTTCGCGTTCGTGGCTGTCGGTAAAGCGTCCCAGGGCCAGGTGCGGGTTGGGCAGCGTGATGGCCTGCACGCGCTCTGCATCGGCCACGCCCAGCGCCGCCAGCCGGGCTTGCAGGCCAGGGTTGTTCAGCAGTGCAATGCGCACAGCCGCGTCCTGCGTGAGCGGCTGGGCCAGCCAGCCGTTGATGGACTGCTGCGCCTGGGCGCGGGCGGCCGGATCGGTGGCCGGCAGGGCGGCCTGCACATTGCCCGTGCGCTCCGCCGTGAGCGCGGCCACCTCGCCGCGCAGGCCATCAGGCGAGACGCTGGCGCAGCCTGTCAGCACGGCCACAGCGCCCAGCAGCGACAGGCGATGGAGTGCGCTCATGGCTTGCCCCCGTGCATGGGCATGTGTGGGTGCGGTGGCATCGGCGCGGCGCCATGGCCTGAATGCGGCTGGCTGCCAGCAGATGGCGGCGCGCTGGCCGGGGCCGCGGGTGGTTTTGCAGCAGCCTGCTGCTCCCAAACCAGGATGTCGGCGTGGCCGCGCGGGAAGGCGGCGACCGCGTCATGCGCCTCGCGCCAGGCGTTGGGGGCCGGCGCGTCGTTCCCCGGCGGCACGGGTTTCATCCCGGAGTAAACCAGCGGGGCGCCAGGGGCGTCGGGGTTGGCCGCATCCCGCACGGTATCCCGGCCCTGGGCCAGCGCGATCAGGGGCGTCAGCAGCGCCAGACATGCGGCCTGCCGGAGCGAAAAAATCAGTGAATCAGGGGCGCGCATGGCGATCTCCAGACAACAAACAGAACAGTGCGCTGCCGCCTGATGCACCCCGCTGGTGCAAGCTCAGGCCATGGCAGACGCACTTCGGGCGTCGGAGATCAGGCGATGGGTGGTTTGATGGTGCGCGCAGCTTGCACGCTGGCGAACGGGACGCTATCCGCAGGCCGCACCACACCGCGCAGGTGCAGGGGCTGCCTTGGCAGCGCGGGGGGCGCCAGCATGGCCGAATGGCATATGTCGCAATCCGCGCAGCTGGGGCTGTGTTCGTGCGGGCTGCATCCGTTGGCGGGGGTGTCGTGGCAACTGGCCGGGGCGGTCGCCTGATGGGCGCCGCCATGGTCCGCGTGCATCGCGTGTTCCGACTCGTTCGCGGCGGGACTTGCATGCATCTGCAGCATGGCACCCTGCACGGCTTGCACTGGCACTGTGGGCATGACGCCGGCGGCCATGGCGGTGCCCATGAGACCCCGAAGGACCAGCATGACCACCAAAGCCAGAGACAGGATGCGACGCATGGGTGAATGATAGGCGCAGGCGCGAAAAGGTTCCGTGGCGCTGGGTGGCAGCCCTTCCTGCGGTGGGCTTTTGCCGCAATCCAGGCTACACCGCCATGTAGCGCCCCGGCCGGTGGTTCATGGCCAGCACCAGGTTCAGGGCCACGGCGCCAGCAATCGACCAGAGCACGCGCATGGGTTCCACCGACGACAGCGCCAGCAGCACGATGCAGCAGTCCACGGCCATCTGCACCTTGCCGGCGCGCCAGCCATAGCGGTCCTGCAGGTACAGGGCTGCAATGCCGACGCCCCCCAGGCTGCAGCGGTGGCGAAACAGCACCAGAAAGCCCGTGCCCGTGATCAGCCCGCCAGCGATGGCGGCATACAACGGCTCGATGCGCGCAAATTGCAGAAACTGCCCCTGCAACTCAGTCAGCAACGACAGCAGCAGCACGGCGGCAAAGGTTTTCAGCGTGAACTCACGCCCCAACTTGCGCAGCGCCAGCCAGTAGAACGGCAGGTTGAGCACGAAGAAAATTTTGCCAAAGCCGATGCCCGTGGCGTAGTGCAGCAAAAAAGCCAACCCGGCCGTGCCACCCGTCAGCAGCCCGGCGCTGGTGAAAAACGCCACGCCCACCGAGATCAGCAGCACGCCGGTGAACACCGCCACCGCGTCTTCGGTGAGGGTGTGCGGCACGCTGGCGGCCGCAGGTGTCGTGGTGGGGGCGGGGGCAGTGGTGGAGCGGGTCATGGCAGTCGGGCGGGGCGGGAGTGGATTGGAGCATGCAAGGGAGGTGCCCGGCTTGCTTTGCATCAACCCTGGGTGGTGCCGAGCGGCCTGAATTTGCAACTAAATTGATAGCTGCTAGCGCTTTTCTGGTAAACGCTTGAGCGTGTTTTAAGCAATGATCAGATCGTTCTTGCGGCGCAGGTCGGGAGCCATCGCGCAAAATCCCGAAATGCTACTAAAGTGATAGCTGCTTGCGCTTTGCAGTCAAGCGCTGGATTGGTATTTTGTTTCAAATGCCGCAGTGACGCGGACGCTATGATCCGCCCATGCTCTCCCACTTGCCCGGTTATTCCCTGCCCGAGCGCCTGTGGCGCACCGCACGGCGCTGGGCGCTGGCCTGGGGGCGCATCGTGTACCTGGGCGCAGTGATCCTGGTGCTGGTGCTGTCGCCCTCCAGCTACACCCGGGCGGCGCGCCGCACGCTGGCGCGCCATATCTACCTCGACACAGCGCCCATCCTGATGGGGTTCACGGTGCTGGCGGCCTTGCTGGCCCTGGTCATCACGCGCATCGTGGTGGTGACGGCGCTGAGCTATGGGCTGTCACGCTATGCGCTCGAAATGGTGATACGGGTGCTGGTGCTCGAACTCATCCCGCTCACGGCCACGCTGTTTGTTGCGATGCGCTGCACCATCCCCCAAGGCACGCAACTGGCGCTGCTGCGCCAGTCGGGCCACTTTGACGCGCTGCGTGCGCAGGGCGGCGACCCTGTGCGCATGGAACTGCTGCCGCGCGTTGTGGCCGGCGTGTTTGCCAGCATCACACTGGCGGCGTTGTCCTGTGTGGTGGCGCTGATCATGGCCTACCTCAGTGTGTATGGCTTCAACCTGGCCGGCCTGCCCAGCTACACGCGCATGTTTGGCCATGTGTTCTCGCCGGCGGTGACGCTGGTGTTTGCCCTCAAGACTTTGTTTTCCAGCCTGGCCGTGGCCTTGATTCCCACCACGGCCGGCATGTACGACGCGGGCGAGGGCGTCACGCCCGATTCCGAGCTGGGCGGCCTCGCACGCATGTTTGCCGTGCTGCTGCTGATCGAGGTGGGCTCGCTCGTCGGCAACTACTATTGATACCGATGGCCTTACCGAACCCGTGCAGCCCTCCATGACAGACCCAACCCCTTCCTCGCCGCCACCGCAGCAGCCACCGCTGGCGGAGCCGCTGCGCCCTGTGGCTTATTTGCAGATCAAGGCCGCGGCCCTGCTGTTGTTCACGTTGTTGCTCATCGTGGGGTCGGGTCTGTACCTGCTGTATGCACGCGGCGCTTTCGAGCCCACGCAAACGCTGGTGCTCACGGCCGACGACTCCGAAGGCGTGGTGGTGGGCATGGACATGACGTTTTCGGGCTTCCCCATCGGCCGCGTGCGGCGCATCGAACTGTCGGATGATGGTAATGCCCGCATCGTTGTGGACGTGCCGCGCAAGGATGCGCACTGGCTGCGCCAGTCGAGCGTGTTCACACTGGTGCGCGGCATCGTGGGCGGCACCAACATCCGCGCCTACACCGGCATGCTCAGCGACCCGCTGTTGCCCGATGGCGCCGTGCGCCCCGTACTGCGCGGCGATGCCACAGCCGAAATCCCCCAGCTCATGGCGTCAGCGCGCGAGCTGCTGGGCAATCTCAACGCCCTCACAGCCCAGGACGCCGCGCTGGGCACCAGCCTGGGGCAGGTGCAGCAACTGGCCGCGCGGCTGAACGGGCCGAACGGCGCGTTGGGCGTGCTGATGGGCAACGAAGCCGATGCCAAAAAAATCGTGGCCACGCTGGACCGTACCAATGCCTTGCTCGCCCGCCTCGACGGCATGGTGGCGCGCGCCGACCGCCAGGTCTTTGGCCAGGACGGCAGCAAGGACGCCCTGGTGCCCGAGGTGCGGGCCACCGTCGTACAGCTCAATGCTCTGCTGGCCGAAACCCGGGCGAGTCTCAAAAAGGTGGACGCGGTGCTGGTCGAGGCGCAGGCCATTGGCGCCAACGCCCGCGAAGCCACCACCGATCTGGGCGCCTTGCGCGCCGAGGTGGAAAGCAACCTGCGCAAGGTGGAAAGCCTGGTCAACGAAATCAACCGCAAGTGGCCCTTTGCGCGCAACACGGAGCTGCAACTGCCATGACCATCGCCGCTGCATCGACGAAGGGCTTCGCCCGTTGGAGCGCACTGTGCCTGGGCCTGACACTGGCGGCCTGTGCCAGCGGCCCGCCCACCCCCGAATGGCAAATGAACGCCCATGCTGCATCGCAAAAGGCCCAGGACGCCTACCTTGCCGGCGACACCCGGGTGGAACAGCAGGAATGGGACCGTGCCCGCGAAGCCTTGGCCCGCACGGGCCGTCTGGACCTGTTGGCGCGGCTGGAACTGCTGCGCTGCGCCGGGCGTGTGGCCAGCCTGGTGTTCGAGCCGTGCGCAGGGTTTGAGGCGCTGCGCCAGGACGCCCCCGCCGCTGAAAAAGCCTACGCTGACTATCTGGCCGGGCAACTTGCATTGCAGGACATGGCGCTGCTGCCCACTGCCCAGCGCAACGCGGCTCAGGCAGCACAAACAGATGCTGTGGCCCCGCTTTCCGGGATCGAGGATCCGCTATCGCGCCTGGTGGCTGCGGGCGTTTTGCTCAAAACCGGCCGCGCCATCCCGGCCACCGTGTCGATGGCAGTGGAAACGGCGTCGGCACAAGGCTGGCGTCGGCCCTTGCTGGCATGGCTGGGGGTGCAGGCGCAGCGGGCGCTGGCGGCAGGGGATACCGAGGCCGCTGCCAGCCTGCAGCGACGCATTGCCATCGTGGAGCGCGGCGGCAAGCCGGATTGATGTGGCGTTGCTGGCGTTCAGCGCTGACGTCTGCGGGCATTACGGCAACGCAGCTACTCAGTCCGCCGCAGCGGGGGCGCTGCGGCTTACTCGGACACACCGGTTGGCAAAAGCTGGTCCAGCTGGTTGGGCAAGCGCGTCATGGAATCGGCCGACTGCACGACAAAGTCGGGCAACAGGCCCAGCACGGCCGCCAGCATCGCCAGCACTACAGTGAGGGTGAATGCCGCGATGGCGCGGGTACCTGGTTGAAAGTGGTGGCGGGTCATGGCTCGAATCCTCAACAAAAGAAAAGGATCAGTGGGCCTCAATGACCCCCGACAAGCCTCAATGGCTTGTCGGTGAGATTTCAACAATCCGCGTCGGTTCCGTCTGTAAGACAAGGGCGAAACCTGCGACTCTAGAGGCGGAGTTACGGTCGGTTGCAACCCAGGTGCTAAAGCGATGGGCTGTCGGACCTGGGCGCCTGCCCGGGGAGGTTTTCATGGGCAACGCCTGCAGGATCGACGAAAAGCAAAACGGGCCCAGAGGGCCCGTTTTTTCTTTGTCAATGGCGGAGAGGGCGACCGCCTCCACCGAACTTCCAAGAAATTTCAGCACGTTTCATTTCATAAGCCTGATCAAATTTCTCCTATGAGAGCAGACTGATTTTCGGTTTCAACCCATTCCATACCGTATCATTCAAACGCAAAATTTATGGCTAGTAGGTTGATAAGTAGGAAAAATGCCTGTCAAAGCTAAAGAGCTCGGCGCCCTGGCGGTCAGCAAGATTGCCCAGGCCAAAAAAACCGGCATGCATGCCGTTGGCGGTGTTGATGGCCTTCTGCTGCAGGTCACCAAGACAGGGGCGACTTCGTGGATGCTGAGGGCGATGATCGCTGGGAAACGCAGAGGCATGGGTTTGGGCTCGTACCCGGCTGTCGGTGTCGCGGCGGCCCGCGAGAAAGCTAGGGCTGCCCGCCAGCAGATTGAAGAAGGGCTAGACCCCATCGAGCGTCGGCAACGAGTTCGGCGAGAAGCTGTTGCAAACCGCGCAAGCACGAAAACCTTCGATCAGTGTGCAAAGTCGATGTTGGAGGCGAAAGGCCTCGGGTGGAAAAACGACAAACATCGTGCGCAGTGGTCAGCCACGCTTCAGACCTACGCCAGCCCGATCCTGGGCAGCATGCCCGTGAATGAAATTGAGATGTCGCACGTACTGCGCGTGCTGTCGCCGATCTGGGTTGTCAAGACCGAGACGGCGAGCAGAGTGCGCGGCCGGATCGAGAAGGTGCTGGACTACGCCACGGCGCACAAGTACCGGCAGGGCCTCAATCCTGCAAGATGGAAGGGCAATCTTGACGCGGTACTCGACAAGCCTGGCGACGTTGCCAAGGTCAAACATCACGCTGCGTTGCCAATTGATGATGTTCCGAATTTCATGGTTCGCCTTCGCGAAGCTGTCGGCATGGGCGCCCGCGCGCTTGAGTTGACCATTCTCACGGCGGCACGATCTGGCGAGGTGCGGGGCGCTAAATGGGAAGAATTCGACCTCGAGTCCGGGATTTGGGTTGTACCTGCGGAGCGCATGAAGGCGAAAAAGGAGCACCGGGTGCCACTTTCACGGCAGGCTATGACGCTGCTCAAGGCTATGCCACGGGAGGACAGCGTATCTCTTGTTTTTCCAGCGCCGCGTGGAGGCGTGCTGAGCGACATGACATTGACCTCAGTGCTGCGCCGCATGAGTGTTGAGTGCACGGTGCATGGATTTCGCAGCTCCTTTCGAGACTGGGCTGGTGACCGCACCCACCACCCTCGCGACATGATTGAATTTGCCCTTGCGCACACTCTGGACGACAAGACCGAGGCCACATACCGGCGCTCGGACGCCCTGGAAAAGCGCCGCATTCTGATGCAAGAGTGGGCTGATTTTGTAGTCGTTGCGCGTCATGAGATACGGACCGGTCATGGCAAAGACTGATCGGCAGGTAACGCATTTGGCGCAAGACGCTGAAGTTGCCCAGGCCTTTGCAAAAAACGTCCCTGGTGCTGACAGACGTGTGCTTGAACGCGTGGCCGAGGCTGCCGCTCTTGGCAACGTAGTGTCACCAGAGCTCCAGAAGATCGCAAATGCGATTCTTGCCGTCGCACTTCTCAACGAGAAGCTACCAGGTAGGGCGGCAGGAAGGCACAAGAAAGAGAATACCGCCCTGAAGGGCGTGGAAATGGCGTACCGCTATTTCGAACTGCTCGATCAGGCGGTCTGCGCCAGAGCTGAAGCACTGAGGCTTGTGGCCAAGCAGTTCCACGTTGACGAACGCCACGTGGAGCGAGCGACGCGTGACTATCAATGGCTGTTAGGTTGGTCGCCTGAAGGGAGATGTCGTTTCCGAGCTTGGCGGGACGGCGTGAGCAATGAGGAATACCGGGAAGCAGTTCTGCTTGATCTGCGGCTTCACGAAGGAATTCCGCCGGCAGGGCAGCCCCTTTTGAAGGACCGCCTTGCTGCAGCGCCCGCTCAAGTTATGGCCATGCGAAACGACCTGCTCTGTCTCATTGATCGTGCTACTAGTCCACTGAATCATTGAAATTAGCTGTGTATGCTCCATATTGGAGGGTATGTACAGAATGCTATTGACGGACGACGAGCGCGGCCAACTGGAGGCGGTGATCCGCAAGCGCAGTGTAGGCGCGGCGCTTGCGCGGCGGGCGCGCTGCGTGCTGCTGTGGGCCGACTGCGAGCGCCGGGTTGACATCCGGGACAAGCTCGCCTGCAACGACGCGTTCATCACGCGCTGGACGCAGGCGTTCGAACTTCAAGGTCTGGCCCGGCTGGTATCGCTGCATCCGGGTCGCGCGCCCGTGCAGCCGGTGGCCAAGCTGGAGGCCCGCGTGCTCAACAAGACGCTCAAACACAAGCCCAAGGACGGCTCCACGCACTGGAGCAGTCGCAAGCTGGCAGCAGAACTGGGCGATGTCTCGTTCTCTACCGTGCAACGCATCTGGCGCAAGCACGGTGTGCAGCCGCACCGCCTGCAGCGGCACCTCGTCTCCAACGACCCGGACTTCGAGACCAAGGCCGCGGATGTGATCGGCCTGTACCTGAACCCGCCGGCGCATGCCGCAGTGTTCTGCGTGGACGAGAAGACGGCCATCCAGGCGCTCGATCGCAAAGACCGCATGCTGCCTTTGGCGCCCGGCCGTGCAGAAAGCCACGGCTTCGAATACAAGCGCAACGGCACCCTCAGTCTTTTTGCCGCGTTGAACACCACCACCGGCGAGGTGTTGGGCATGACGGCCCCGCGCCACACCAGCGAACAGTTCGTCGGTTTCTTGAGTGATATTGTGGCCGGCCAGCCTCAGGGCCGCGAGATTCACGTCATCTGCGACAACGTCAGCAGCCACAAGACCGAGCTTGTGAAAGCCTTCCTGAGCAAGCATACGAACGTCCAGATCCACTACACGCCCACGTATTCCTCGTGGCTCAACCAGGTCGAGAACTGGTTCGCGCGCATCCAGCGCGACGTGATCAGCCGGAGCATCTTCACATCGGTCAAGGACCTGGACAAGAAGCTCATGCGCTACATCCGCCAGTACAACAAGGACCCCAAGCCGATCAAATGGAAGTACGACAACCCACAGCGTCGATACAGCCAATTTCAATGATTCAACGGACTAGCAAGCTGGCTGAGCATGGCTGATTAGGCTTATCGCTGAAGGCCAGCGAATGCTGAAGGTGGGGCTAACGACATGAATACCCCCCACCATTCCTGTCGGTGACATTGGGCGACCAGGTGGGCAAAGTGCGGGCGATTGCAACCTGTACTGCCTGCCAACATGCACCAATTTGACAAACTCCCTGACAGCGCCTTTGTGCGCCAGGCGCAGCTTCTGGGAAGCGTGCTTCCCTTCTCTGGCACGACCTTGTGGCGTATGGTGAAAGAGGCCAAGTTCCCTTCGCCAGTGAAGCTTGGCGCTGGTGTCACCGCTTGGCGAGTGGGTACCGTTCGCGCTTGGTTGCGCGAGCGTGAGGCGAGCGCACAGAAGGTAGTCGTTGGCGTGGATTCGTGATGCAATCCGCCCGCATCAACTGGCTCATAACCTCCTTTGCGACCACTGATCATTTGGACGGGGCCGGCGTATCACCCCAAGTGGCATTTCCTTCGAATCGAGGTGTCCTGCCATGAGCCCAGGATCACAAAACCCGCACACGGGGCCCTCAACGTCAGCACATTCGGAGGACCCAGAACGTGTTCGCGCTGCTCTCAGTCACCTTTCACCCGAAACCCGGGCTGTCTGGGTCCGGCAGGCCATGGCCATCAAATCGGAGTTTGATGACGACGGCTTTGAAATTTGGGACCAGTGGTCGTCGCTCAGTGACGCCTACCGCGCCATCGATGCGCGCGATGTCTGGAAGTCAGTAAAAGCCGGCAAGGGCATCACTATCGCGTCGTTGTTCTACGATGCCAAGCAGGCCGGCTGGAAGGACGACACCTCCTACAAGAAGCCATCGGACGCTGAGATCGAGCAACGCCGCAAGCAGCGCGCCGAGCGTGATGCGCTGGCCGCTGCGCAAGATCTGGCCGCCCAGGAGGCCGCTGCTGTCAAAGCGCAGGCGCTGTGGGATGCCGCTGCGCCCTGTGAGGGCCACGCTTACCTGGCGCGCAAGGGCGTCAAGTCGCACGGCTTGCGCTATGGGCGCTTTGAAATCGAAATTGTGGACCCGGACACTGGCGAGGTGAAGATCCTCGGCATGCAGGCGCTGCTGATGCCGATCATGGATCGCAGCCGGAAAATCTGGACGCTCCAGGCGTTCAGCGCCAAGCCAGACGGCCGCAAGTCCCTGCTCAAGAACGGCCGGAAGTCCGGCAACTTTTTCGTCATCGGTTCGAAGCCGCTGGTGGTCGATGGCCGCCCTGTCTTCATCCTGGTCGAGGGCTATGCCACAGGTGCGAGCGTGCACGAGGCCACGGGCCACATGGTCATGGTCTGCGTGGACGCTGGCAACCTACGCGCAGTGGCGCGCAGCATCCGAGCACGATCACCGGACGCTCTGATCGTCATCGCAGCCGACAACGACACCGGTACCGAGGGCAATCCGGGACTCACCGAGGCCAACAAGGCGGCGAAGGAATCTGGCTGCTTGGTTGTCTATCCGCCCAATGGTGGTGACTTCAACGATTTGCACGTTGCCCTGGACATTGAAGCGGTGGCCGACGTCATCTGCCGTGTTTTGGAGAGCCCTACCCCACACCCTGAAGGCTTCTCACCGGTTGCTCAGCTACCTGGCGATGCGCTTCGTCCTGTTACCGATGTTTTGAAAGTGCCACGCGAGCACCAGATGGACACCTTAGCCGGAGAAAGCGACGATCATTTTTTGGTCCTGGGTTTTCATGGTGAGCAGTACATTTTTTATCACAAGGCAAAACGCCAGGTGATTTCTCGCACTCGCAAGGATTTCACCGAAGTCGGACTAGCTGAGCTCGCACCGATCAATTGGTGGGAAACCAGTTTCCCAAGCAAAAACGGGGTGGATAAAACCCGGGCTGCGGAGTGGATCTTCGAGGTTGCAAACCGCAGGGGGCCGTTTGATCCTCAGGATCGGTTGCGCGGTCGCGGCGCGTGGATGGATAACAACCGCATCGTTTTCCACCATGGAGACCGCTTGACGGTCGAAGGCGTGAACATGGACCTTTATGCGACCCTAGGCCGCTATATCTATGAGGCATCCGATCCGTTGCCCGACCTATGCGTACCCGCGACAAATGACGATGGCCTCCATTTGATTAAGGTTGCTCAAATGGCGAGCTGGAAAAACCCCTCGTCTGTGATGCTCCTCGCTGGCTGGGTCTTCCTGGCGCCTATCTGCGGGGTCCTGAACTGGCGTCCGCATATTTGGGTGTCTGGCCCTGCCGGCTCTGGCAAGTCGTCCATCCTTGAGCGATATGTTGGTTCACTCCTTGGGCGTTTCAAAGTGCAAGTCGATGGGGGCGACTCCTCGGCGGCTGGAATTCGACAGACGCTGCGGGGCGATGCGAGCCCTGTCATCCTTGATGAAGCAGAGTCCAACAGCGATCAAGGCAGAAACCGAATCCGCGAAATATTGACGCTGGCGCGGGGAGCATCCAGCGCTGGTGACGCCTCAGTAGTCAAGGGCACTGTGGGGGGCAAGGCCATGGAATTTCGTATTCGGAGCATGTTTTGCTTCGGCAGCATTGGAACTGTCTTGGTCGGAAGGGCGTCGGATGCCTCGCGCTTTTCTCTTCTGGAGCTGATCAGTCCGAGGCGCAATGAGAAAAATTGCGATAACTGGCCTCAAATGAACCGTATGTTGATCGCCATTGCAGCTGATAAAAGCTGGCCTGCACGCCTACTGGCCAGGGCCCTCCAAATGGCACCAGTAGTCCAGGAATGCATCAATATTTTTAGCACCGCCGTGGCGGACAAACTGGACGGCAATCGCCGCCATGGTGATCAATACGGCACTTTGCTGGCAGGCTATTGGTGTCTGTACAACACCGAGGCTTTGAACCCTGAAATGGCAAGGGAAATTGTTGATCGCATCCACTTTGATGACTATGTGGAGCGTAGCGCGGCACCTGACGCGTCGCGCTGCCTGGATCAATTGCTGGATGCCACCATCATCGAGAAGGGCTCGTCGGTTGCGGTGCGCACGCTTGTCGGACTGGCCGCGGGCTACTGGAGCTCAGGCGTAGACATCTCGGCCGATCGCGCTAAGCAGATGCTCCAGGAGCGTGGCATGACTGTCACCAAACTGGGTAACAAGGGACAATTTTTTGCCGTAATCCGAGATGGTTCGTCGATTGGCACCCTTTTGCGGGGCACTCCCTTCGAATCTGACTGGCAGAGCCATCTGCCGCGGGTTGAGGGCTATGAAGCGCTGCCGGCAACCAGTTTTGGGCGGGGGAGCAAGAATAGGGCGCATGGATTTCCGCTGAATCAAATCGTCTCTGCTCCCAATGACGTACCCCCTATCTGACGCACGGGCGAGCAAGCCGGATACGGTTGATAACCAATGGGACTCTGTGCTGGACGTTCTCTTCTGTTGTTCTTACGGAATGAAGGGATGGCGGCGTCAGCGGCATCAGCCAGCGGGACGGTCGCAGGCGTCTTTGTGCGTCGCCAACCCCATGAAAGCGGGCCTACTTTTACGTCCACAGGTCGCTCACACAGTTTTTACAGATTGCCGTGGGTTAAATGTGTTGTCGGACAAAAAAGCCTTTCCCTCAATCTACCGCTTCTACCAAGTTTTTCGATTCATACGTTTTCAGCGTGCTTGCGCAAGCGCCAGTAAAAATGTTGTTGCTAACACGCTGATCCCTCACTAGTCAAACAACCCATGTAATAGAGTAGAAAGAGTAGACAGCGGACGGGAAACGCTGCTGGACAACTGCTTTTGGTTCTACAAAGTTGGGTATCGCAGCGAGAACGATGTAGAAATCGCATCACCTAGCGGTTACCTGCCACACCATTGTTTGACGAAACATGAGCGGTTTGTCCCCCCATCTGCGCTCCTACCTCAAAACGCCCGCGCTCGCGCGCGAGGCGGCGGACTTCATACCCGGCGAAGCCGCTGGTCTGCGTCGCACGATGGCGGCGTGGAAGCGCAAGGGGAGTCTGGGCAAGTATTACAACAAGATCGTGGGCGGAATGACCTCGCGCGGCTATCCGCGACGTGCGCACCGGGCCTGAAGGTGCAATTTACCTGCTTGGGTGTTGGCGCCGACCGAAAACTGAGCCACTTTTGAGGGTAGTGCCGACCCAAAACTGAGCCAGGTGAACAACTTAATCTGCTGCTTTTTTGTGCAGCAGAGGACAAGGAGTGATCACCATGGACATGATTGGCAGGATCCGGCATTTGTATGCCCGCAAGAACAAATCGGAGCGCGAGATATCGCGCATGACAGGGCTATCGCGCAACACGGTGGCGAAGTGGCTGCACGGCGAGGTGGACGGCCCACCGAGGTACCGCCGCAGCGAACAGCCCAACAAACTGACGGCGTTTCATGACGCGCTCATGCTGGCCTTGAAGGCCGATGCACGGCGGCCCAAACACGAGCGGCGCACGGCCAAGGCGCTGTACGCCGAGATCAGGCAAGCGGGCTACGAAGGGGGTTACACGCGGGTGACCGACTTCATCCGGGCGTGGCGCCAGAGCGAGGGTCAGGGGGCGGCCGTCAATGCCTTCGTGCCGCTGGCCTTCGAGCTGGGAGAGGCTTTCCAGTTCGACTGGAGCGAGGAAGGCATGGTGATCGGCGGCATCTACTACCGGGTGCAGGTCTCGCATATGAAGCTGTGTGCTTCGCGGGCCTTCTGGCTGGTGGCGTACCCCAGCCAGGGTCACGAGATGCTGTTCGATGCCCACACCCGATCGTTCGCCGCGCTGGGCGGCGTGGCACGCCGGGGCATCTACGACAACATGAAGACCGCTGTAGACAAGGTCAAGAAGGGCAAGGGACGCATCGTCAACGAGCGCTTTGCCACCATGTGCGCGCACTACCTCTATGACCCGGACTTCTGCAACGTGGCCAGCGGCTGGGAGAAAGGGGTGGTGGAGAAGAACGTGCAGGACAGCCGCCGACGCATCTGGATCGACGCGGCGCAGATCAAGTTCGGCAGCTTCACCGAACTCAACGCCTGGCTGGGCCAGCGCTGCCGCGCGTTGTGGGACGAGGTACGCCACCCCGAGCACAAGCAGTTCAGCGTGTCGGAGATGCTCGAACACGAGCGGGCGCACCTCATGCCCATGCCGCTGCCCTTCGACGGCTACGTCGAGAAACCCGCGCGGGTTTCCAGCACCTGCCTGGTGTCTGTGGCGCGCAACCGGTATTCGGTGCCGTGCGAACGCGTGGGCCAGATGGTGAGCACGCGGCTGTACCCGGGCCGCGTGGTCATCGTGGCCGATGATGAGGTCATCGCCCGCCACGAACGTCTGAGCAACGCGGGCGAGACCCGGTACGACTGGCAGCACTACATCCCGCTGCTGCAGAGAAAGCCCGGGGCGCTGAGAAACGGAGCGCCCTTTGCGGACATGCCCGAGCCACTGCAGCGGCTGCGCCGCGGGCTATTGCGTAACCCGGGAGGCGACCGGGTGATGGCGCAAGTGCTGGCGATTGTGCTTGGCGCCGGTCTGGACGCGGTGCTGGTGGCCATCGAGCTGGCGCTGGAGAGCGGTGCGCCAGGCAAGGTGAGCGTGGAGCATGTGGTCAACGTGCTGAGCCGGCTCAACGCGCAGCCGGCACCTCCCACGGCGGCCACACGGCTGAAGGTGACAACGCCACCGCTGGCAAACACGGCCCGCTACGACAGCCTTCGGGCCGACACCGCGGACAGTGCCGTGGGCGCCACCACCGAAGGAGCCCGCCATGAAGACTGATGTGCTGGTCGAACTCAAGGCGCTGCGCCTGCACGGCATGGCCGGTGCCTGGGCTGATCTGGTCGAGCAAGGCGGTGGCGATGGCGGCGGCCTGGGCATCGAGACCTCGCGCTGGCTGATCGAGCACCTGCTGCAGGCCGAGGGCACGGACCGGGCGATGCGCTCGATCAGCCACCAGATGCACGCGGCGAAGTTCCCGGTGCACCGGGACATGGCGGGCTTTGACTTCTCGGTCTCGCCGGTGGACCGAAAGCTCGTCACCACGCTGGCCGGCACTGCCTTTACCGACGAGGCGCACAACGTGGTGCTGGTGGGCGGCCCGGGCACGGGCAAGACCCATCTGGCCACTGCCATCGGCGTCTCGGGCATCACCCGCCATGGCAAGCGGGTGCGGTTCTACTCCACGGTCGATCTGGTTAACGCACTGGAGCAGGAGAAGGCGCAGGGCAAGGCCGGTCGCATCGCCACCAGCTTGCTGCGCATGGACCTGATCATCCTGGACGAGCTGGGTTATCTGCCGTTCAGCCAGGCCGGCGGGGCGCTGCTGTTCCACCTGCTGAGCAAGCTGTACGAACACACCAGCGTGATGATCACGACCAACCTGGACTTCGCCGAATGGTCCAGCGTGTTCGGCGACGCGAAGATGACCACCGCGCTGCTGGACCGTCTCACGCACCACTGCCACATCGTGGAGACGGGCAACGAGTCGATCCGGTTCAGCCGCAGCACGGCCGCTGCGAAGAAGCGGATCAAGGCCCGGGAACAGGACCGAAAGAGTGCCTCAACGCAGGCTGAGCCCGACCCATTCTGAGCAGGCACCGCGCAGGGCAAGCCGCTACGGGCTACGCCCTTCGCGGCTTGCCCAGCGCCTTCAACACATCAGCAAGGAGATCAGCAAACCAGGATAGCACCTACACTTATCCACAGCCGACCCTTGAAACGTCGGCTTCCACCCCTGGCTCAATATTCAGTCGGCACGGTGGCTCAGATTTGGATCGGCGCCGACACACTGGCTGAGCATTTGCGCTTCGGCAGGGCTTTCGGATGCCTGAATCAGACTGAGCGGGTTGCCGGGTGTGACACCCAAGCCTTCGCTGCTGAATGAAAAGGAGCCGAGCGCAGCCTGTTGTGCGGAGCCTTGTGCATCCCTTAGAACCAACGTGCCCTGGGGAACGGGGCCGCTGGCATGACGAACATCGGCTTTGCTTTCAAGCCAGGCAGCCAACTTTCTCGCCAGCCAGGGGGCCTGCAACTTGTTTCGGGAGGCTCTGTCTGCCGCCGTCCCCAACAAGCCCAACTGCTCTTGCTCTGTGCCTTTGGTCGGGGCGGTGGAGTTTGGGGGCACCACCAAGCGTGCATTCGACAGGTGAGGCAGCTCTGTCAATACTTCGGAGAAGGCATACAGAGAGAAGGATGGCGACACCATGTCCATCCGATGGTCGGGCTTGAGCCAAGGGCGGATCAGGTCCAAAACCCGATCAGATCCAGCGTTACTGACAAACTTCATCGCTTCCCTCCCTCGCTCGACACCCCGTTGATTTTTTTGCTTCGCTCACGCACTGCCTCCCCAATGCCCTTCGAAGTCGAATGACAGTTGTTTGTGGTGCTTGATCGACAGCAGGAAAAGGGTGTCTTCAACCTGCACATACAGCACCAGGTAGTGGTTCATCACATACTCACGCAAGCTGGTCAACGAGGTGCCCACCAGAGCTGCCAGCTTGGCTTTCAGTGCGGCAGTGGCGTTGGTAGCCTCCGCAGAGCCGACGGCCCGATTGAAAAACGGCCTGCCTAGCTCGGGAAACCGTTCTAGGTTTGGCAGCACCGTGCCGAGTAACTCGTCGATCAGGCCGTCGAATGCCTGAGGGGCTTCTGCCTCGGTCAGGAACTGTTCGATGTCGGCCAAGTTCCGCTCAAAATTGGCGGTGAGCTTGATGGTCACGCGGTTGGTCATGGGATGCCAACGGTACTCAAGCGGCTGCGCGTCGTTTTTTGATGGTTGTCAGTGCTGCGCGAGCATCTTGGGTGCGTCCGGCAGCCACGTCATCCAGGCCCTTGGATGCCTCGTCGATCAGCAGCAGGTGGATGCGCTCGCGCTCTAGCTGGTGGTAGTAGTCCAGGCGTTTCGCATCAATGATGGCGATGAACGCCTCACCGTTCTTGGTGATGATCTTCTCGGCGCCCGCTCGAACGTCCTCCGCCAACTCAGAAAAGTTGGCACGAGCGTGAGAAAGGGGGATCACGTCGCTGGCTGAGATTGCCATGGGGGCCTCCAGTTGACGAATATGGTGCAGAATTTTGTACATCTTACACGTAACGAGGCGCTTCGGATGCACCTGCTGGATGGCGGGTCAAGTTCACCGGGTGCCGCACCCGGTGTTGTTGCAATAGCTGTGACATTGTGACAACCAGGGGGTAAAGATGCCCTCATCTGTTAGCCCCGTCGCTCATCCGTATCGTCTTATTTATGGGCTGTGCATGATTTCGGTCGTGACGTTGTGACAGCCTGCGTTGGCTGGTAGCCAGCACCTTTGGTGCATTTCAGATAGCCAGCGTCCTTCAATGCGCGAGCAGTTGCCTCACTGCCATATTTCTGACCGAATTGCTGATCGAACACGGAGGGTAGGAACAAAAACTCGGCATCCTCGCCATGTCCAACGCGATAGCCAAAGATGCCCGAGTGCTCTGGTGAGTGGAACTGTGCCAAGGGCGGAAACTTGCTCGCGTTTTGGTCGATACAGGCACGTACAGCTCCCAGCACCTGCTCAGCAATGCTATGACTGCCATGAACGTTGCGCTTCAGATGCTCTTCAAGCACCAGGCGAACGGCAGCGATGATGACCTTGCGATCAGTGTCCAGCAGCTTGTAGCGCACAGCCAGCAAACCAGCACAAGCCCAAGCGGCCATGCCTCGCACCAGACGAGCAGTGACGGGGTTGTTGACTTGCAGCCCTTGCAGTAGCTCTTCCTCCACCTGGGCAAGGTTCTCGGCAAGCCATTTACGGACCTTCTGCGCTTTTTTTGCAATCAAAGTCACCCAGGCGTCCCACACGGCACCATGAAAACGAGACGTGACATCTTTCATGTGCTCCGAGAACTGCTTGGCGGTCATATTGGCAGGCAGCACGTGAAATGCACCGTGTGGCGCTTGGATAAGGACGAAATACGCAAGCGGCTGCTCGATGGTCAAGAGGTTCCCGGCGCACGCTTGGAGCGCGACAAGCGCCTGGTGATCAAATAAGACTGTCATGGCTGCCAAGCCATGCATCAACATCCTGAGGTCCATCAGATGTGGTGATGACCGAAGAGGGCTACAACCATGCAGCGCCTGTCTTCGGGCCTGCGTGTCAACACCGCGAAGGATGATGCGGCGGGTTTGGCGATCAGTGAACGCATGCTCACGCAGGTCAGAGGCATGGACGCAGCCAAACGCAACGCCAATGATGGAATCTCGCTGGCCCAGGTGGCCGAAGGTTCCATGCAGAAAATGACCGACATCCTGCAGCGTGGCCGTGAGTTGGCGGTGCAGGCATCTGAGCTAGCAGTTCAGGTCGTTGAACTGTTTGCGTGCCTTGTACAGTTCCACGTCGGCCAGGGCTTTGTCACCGGGAGGTGCTGTGGCAGCGCGCCGTTTGAGTTCTGGCAGCTCGGTATCCAGCCGGGCGCATTCCGCCTTGTCTCTGGGGCTGAGCTTGAATCGGTGCTTGTAGACCCGGTACTGTTCAGGGCTCATGCCCGTCAGTGGCTTTAAGGCATCGGCCATCAATGCATTGTGCTCATCCCGCCGCACATCGGCACCCTTGCGGCTTGTGCCGGTCATCTTGTCCATGCCTTGTGTGGGTGTTGCATCGATTTCCTTCGCCCCCACACAAGGTGCATCCGAATAGCTCACCTTGCCTGCCGTCTCGCAGCGGTAGACGGGCTTTTGTGCGTGGGCAGCAATGCTGAAGCTCAACAGGCACAGCAGTGCGAGCGACCAATGAAGGCGGCGGATGGGGTTCAAACGTGAAGAAAACAAGCGCATTGGTTTCAAACTCGAACTAGCTGGCAGCCACGGTTCCCCGGCATTGGGGGTAAGTGGTGCAACCCCAGAACGTGTTCCCGGTATTGGCCCCTTGTCTGGCGGTGCGCAGTGCCATGGCGGCACCACAACGTGGGCATTCGGGTTGGGCACCGGCCTTGACGGTAGCCTGGGGAACGGGGGCTGCAGTTCTGGGTTGGGGTTCTGGGCTCCCCATCGAGCTGGGAGTCTCGCGATGTGTGGCTTCCAGTTGGCCTTGTGTGCTCCGTGCCTGCTGAATCATGGCGAAGAGCCGGGGACCGTCAACGAGTTCGATGTTGCGCCCTTGGGCGAAGTCTTTGGCATCGGTCGTAAACCGCCCCGAAGTGACCACGAAGCCTCCTGTGGCACCTTTGGCAGCCATGACGCCATAGAGTTCGCGCACGGTGGTCACGCCCACCTTGTAGGCCTTCCACTGTTTGCACTGCACGAAGAATTTCTCAGAGCCTTTGACCAGGACGAGATCAACGCCGCCATCGGGGCCGCCCCCACCGATTTCTGCCACGCGGTATCCCTGCAGTCGGTAGGCTTCACCGACCAGCAGTTCAAATTCCCGCCAGCTCATACCGTCCAGGGCGTCGGCATTGCGCGCTTGCGCCACGTCCGAAACCAGGGCTTGGCGCTGTTTGCGCCGCCAAGCTGAAAGGGCTGCCGCTGCAATGCACAGCAGCGGCACGATGTACTGACCGGCATTTGCCAGGCCATGGATGATGGCCTTTTGCACCATGGCGCCCACCACGGCGCCCCCTTGGCCTGGAATGTCAGAGGCTTGGATGGGCGCCGCTAGGCGATGCAGCAGGAAATAGCTGACCGCTGCGAGTACTAGGCAGACCCACCAGGGGAGCATGGCAAGCAAGTCCAGGGCATCTTCCAATGGACTGGATTTCTTGCGTCTGACCATGGTTCCTCCTGATGTTTTGTGGCGTTTGCACTATTTTGGCGCAAGCGCTAGTTATGTCAGGGGTTACGTGCGCAAAGAAAGTGCTCGGGGGCCACGGGCAGGGGTTGCTCACTGACCGCCCCCCGACGCCACGCCGTCATATCAGCAAATTCGCGGGAGCACCCAGAGCAAAGGAGCTGGGCGGTGTATCGCATCACGCCATTCAGGTCGCGGCCAAGAACCCGACGGTAACTGGTAGCTCCGCAATAGCCACATCGATTCGGGGGAGCGGGATCATTGGTTTTCATTGTGAATTGCTTATACAGAAGTTTTTCTCGGTGCGGGCCAGTCCAGCTGTTTTGGGCAAATCGGCGGTGCATGCTCAATGGTTAAGTTGTCGAGTAGCCGAATTGGCTCAGCTCAGGCTCTAGCCACAGGCATATCCTCCCACCGCGTCGTGTACTGCGGCGTGCGCCTCTCCTGTTTCATCCCCCAGTCCTTGCCCTTGTTGGTCCCACCCGTGCTCGCTGAGTGCACGGTACCCTTGCCATACCGCCCATTGAGGGCATCCAGCGCCACCATCAACTTGGTCCGGTCCCGCTGGTCTTCTTCCTCAAGATTCAGCTCCCCCTGCAGCACGCTGCCCGGCACTAGGTCCAACAGCATGACCCCGGCCTTCGCCATCTTGTAGCCAGGCTCGTACATGCGCCGCATCCCCATCGCGGCCGCCCATACCAGCTTCCCCGTATCTGCAGTGGGGCGGCGCAGGGGCACCACCACCGACTTGTTGAACCGTGGCCCGGGCCTGAACGGCGACGTGTGGGCAAACACCAGCAGCTGACTCGCCAAACTGCCTTGCTTGCGCAGCTTCTCTGCCGCGCGGCTGGCGAACTCGCTCACAGCCTCCACCAGCGGTGGCAGCTCGGTGATGGCCTGGCCGAACGAGCGGGTACAGGCGATCTCTTTCTTGGGCGCAGGCGCGTCATCCAGATCGATGCACTGCATGCCCTGCAACTCGCGCACCGTGCGCTCCAACACCACTCTCCAGCGTCGGCGGATGGTGGCCGGGTCCATGCGCGCCAGGTCCAGCACGGTGTGGATACCACCCTCATGCAGCTGCGCGGCAATCTTGCGCCCCACGCCCCACACTTCTTCCACCAGCGTGGCGGCCAAAACATCGTCCAGATCCTGGGCTGGCAGGGTGGTGAGGTTGCACACCTGGGACAGCTCCTTCGGGTAGCTGCCGGGCTTGCGTTCGGCGGTCTTGGCGATGTAGTTCGCCAGCTTGGCAAGGGTCTTGGTCTGGCCAATGCCCACCCCGCAGGGGATGCCCACCCAGCGGTCGATGCGCTCACGGATGGCGCGACTGCGTTGGGTCAGATCACCGCGCACACCTTGCAGGCCGATGAAACTCTCATCGATGCTGTAAATCTCCTGCACCGGCCCAAGGCCAGCCGCCACGCTCATCATGCGGTCGCTCATGTCGCCGTACAGCGTGAAGTTCGCACTCAGGGCCACCAGGCCCTCCGTTTCTTCCAAGTGCCGAATCTGAAACCAAGGCGCCCCCATCTTGATGCCCAGGGCCTTGGCTTCGTTGCTGCGGGCAATGGCGCAGCCATCGTTGTTGCTGAGCACCACCACCGGCCGCCCGTCCAGGCTCGGCCGGAACACACGCTCACAGCTCACATAGAAGTTGTTCCCATCGACCAGGGCATACATACAGGTGCACTCGCAAGCGCCGAGTCAGGAAGTAGCGAACAACTTCACGCACCCACGCACAACACCCCAAACTTGAACCGTCTGGCTCTCGCGGGGGATGATGTCGGGGTAGGTGGGATTGGCCGCGCGCAGCTTCATGCGCCCGGCGCGCTGGTACAGATACTTCACCGTGCATTCCCCATCAATCAGGGCCACCACGATGCAGCCGTGTTTGGGGCGGACGGCACGGTCCACCACGATGATGCTGCCGTCCTCGATACCAGCGTCTTGCATCGAGTCCCCGCGGACGCGCCAGAAGTACGTGGCCTGCGGATGCTTGACCAGCAGCTGCATGATGTCCAGCCGCTCCACCACGAAGTCGTCGGCAGGTGATGGAAACCCCGCCCGCACGCTCACGCCACACACGGGCAATGCTAGGGCCTCTACCGCCTCATCGAAGGGGACGGGCAGGGGGGAATCTAAAACACTGGACATAGTTACAGTATAGCTACCTACTGCCAGAATGGTGACATGTGCACGTACTACGAAGTCCCGGGCCGCGAGCAGCTTGTTCTCCACTTCGGAGACGTGCCCGAGGAGGAGTGGCGCGACAAGATGAGCCCGCTGTACCGTGGCCCCTTCCTACGAGCCAAGGGGACAGGGCGCGAGCTGGTGGTGGGTCAGTGGGGGATGATTCCCCCGAACTCCAAAACGCACATCCCCACCGGCAAGGACGGCAAGCGCCTGAGCACCGTCAACGCACGGCGCGAAGGCATGGCCAAGTCCTGGACCTATGGCGGCCCGTGGCGCAAGGGGCAGCGCTGCATCATCCCCGCTCAGAACTACGTCGAGCCCTACTGGGGTACCGGCAAGCACATCCCCTGGCAGTTCTCACGCGCCGATGGCGAACCCTGGGGTCTGGCTGGCCTGTGGGCGGAGTGGACCGACCCGGCCACGGGCGAGGTGCTACCCAGCTACACCATGATCACGCAGAACTGCGACAACGTGCCCGTGCTGAACCTGATGCACAGATCAGACCCCAAGCGGGCACCGGATATGCAGGACAAGCGCACGGTTGTGCCGCTGGAAAAGGGGGACTGGGACGCCTGGCTGCATGGCACGGTGGGGGAGGCCGAGGTACTTATTAAGGTGCCGCCGTTAGTTCGTTTCGTTCATGGCGCCAGGGATCTGACGCAGCAGGTTGAGTTGCTTGATTCGCCAGACCAACGCAAGTGATCGACCGTACACCGGAACCGAGATTGATCGATTGGATAACTTCAGCCCTCAATCAGACCCGTGACATAGACGGTTTAGCAGCGGCTGCCGTCGTCGGACTCTTCCGGTCGAACGCCTGGTCTCGACTCCCAAGCGGTCGTTGCTTTTGCAAGCGGTTGATGGCCTTAGGGGAATGCACTAGGTCGCCCGACTCCTGATTTGAAGCCCACCTAGTGTGAGCCTTTGAGACGGGCGGGTTGGCCACCTCTTGGCGCTTTCACATTGGAGTCAATGGCGAAGCGCACTAATAACAGTCAGTGTGCGATGCCAAGCAGAAGGCGCGTCAGGTCTGCAGACGTAGTGCAAGTACCTATGGACATTGAGCTTGTTAAGCGGTACCTTGCATTCCGCTACAAGCGTTTGATCTTCAACCTTAGCTCGGAGCACACATGGCAAATCAATGGATTATTAAGCCCGTTGGCGGACAACAGTTGTCCGTAACCGTTCCAGACTCCTTGACTGTAGAAAAAATGTCGGACATCGACGTTCTTCAGTTGCAACGGGCTATCTCGGAATGGCTAGAGGAGCAAGCCAAATCTGGAACATCAACGGTTCGAGCAGCTAGCCCTATGGGATGGTGCATCGCAGGATGCGGTGTACAGGCTTAGGATTGGCCTCTGAATGCCGTCGCGAGGTTGTGGTGATTGACTACGAGTTAGACAAATATTCGCAGTTCAGAATTTCGCCCGATGGAAGTTCGGCTAGGGGTTTTAATTATCGGACGGGGGCGCTGGCACAATTTGATCTTCTCCAGAACCCTTCCGTTAGGCGAGTCATAGATGGCGGAGCCTTTGAGAATGAGCGCGAGGTAGTTGAAGCGCTCGATTTTGTCATGAATTTCATGGTGGTTGCTGGCGCAGATTCAACCGCGCTGGTTAAGGATCTTTATAAGGGCATTCAAAGCGCAACAGACGATCTAAACCTGACAGTACTAACTACTCTGGCCTGCAATTTTTCTTGTTATTACTGCTATGAAAAGCGTGAGCCTGGAAGAATGGGTGGGCAGGTTCGTTCACGTGTTCTTGAGTTGCTCGAAACACGGCTTCCAAATTTAACCAGAGCCTCGATAAACTGGTATGGCGGCGAACCTCTTCTGGTTAAAGATGCTATCGTCGACATAACCGCACATGTCAGGGATCAATGCAATGCAGCCGGCGTTGCATTTAGATCTAAAATGATTTCAAACTGCTACCTTCTCGATAGGGGGGTCGCCCAAGATCTAAGTCGGGCAGGGGTCGATGAAGTTCAAGTTTCATTTGACGGCCCGATGGAAATTCATGACATTATTCGACATCAAAGTGGTAAACCTACTTTCAATCGAATAGTGGAAAATATCGTCAATGCTAGTGAATTCTTCAAAATTATAATTAGGGTTAACATTTCAGAAAGAAATTCCGAGCGTATTGACGAACTGCTTGATCAGCTTGCGTCGGCAGGGGTGGCTGACTTCGCAATAATATATTTTGCAAATTTGCATGCAAATGGCGTAGGCTGTTCTGACATGTCTGAGCCTGAACTCAACGATATGATCAAGACATCTAAATTTGTATCTCAATCTCTAGAGTACAAGCGCAGCGCATTACGCAAGGGGTTTAAGGTTAGGACCCCACTTGCCACCACAAATATCTGCAGCGCCGTGGTCGAGGGGGGCTTTGTAATAGAGCCAACGGGAGCGGTTCAGAAATGCTACCTGGACGTAGGAAGTTCTGCTGAAAGTATTGGAAAAATTGGAAGTAAAGGCTTGGCGGCAATACCAATAAGCACGATCCAAAAATATAATCGAAGAAAGTGGACTTCTTTTAGCCCCTTTGAAGACCCGGAGTGCCTTGCTTGTGTTGCACTTCCAATTTGTTATTCTGGCTGCCCTTGGGAGGCAATGCGCGGTCGACCTAAGGCGGATCGGTGCCATCCGCTTAGAAGCGAACTTTCGCAGTATTTGAACTTCTTTTTCGACAGCTTGGACTCCGGCGCCGAATTTGATCCGGTAATGAAGACTCTCCAGATGAGAAGTAGTTCTTTTGCTAGCGCGACGAATTAAGGAGTTTGGCATGAATGGCGTCGATTTTCAAAAAGAATTACTGGCATTGCGCCGAGATGCCCAGCAAGAATTTGTCGATTCTGTCGAAATATTTTCAGGTGATCCGAGTGATGAAAATTTGCAGCTGATCGGATCTAAGCTTTCTCGCCTTAGAAAGCTTGAGGCAGCATCATACTGGCACCTTGTTTATACTGATGGCTCGCCCGACCTTGAGTCCCTCTGGAGGGCGGCGGCGGTGGTTTTAGTGGCGGAGGAGCGTCCGGAGGCTGGTAGCGTTAGTCGTCGTATTTCGAAGATTGGGGAAGATATTACCCAATCCCATATGGTCTGAAATTAATCGAATGTGACCATATTCACCCGCAATCGCATTTATTGGTCTCGATTGCCCAAGCGCATCAAAGCACATCCTAGCTTCTCACTGGCCGTGATCCTGTGATTCGCAATGTCTGCGCTTGGCGTGCAGCGATCTGTCACTGGATGTGGGGCTCGGTGACTTGCGGAGCATCCCGCACCCCAGTGCAAGTACCGACGACGCTGCGTCGATTCGTTGATCGCATTGAAGCCTCGGCACGAGGCTCATTTCAGTTCTCTACGGCGCTGCGCGCCACCCGCAGGGCATGAACGCGACGGCCGGGTCGAGGGCCACCGCCTATGTCGAAAAGTTAGACGCCCGCTTTTGGATAGCCTTCCGATCACTTCGGGCGCAAAGTGCTTGTTCGCGGGGCCCATGAGCCGTCGCTCATATGGACTTGGTGAGAACATGTCAGGTAATTGTCCGGTCCAAGTCGCGCAACTGACCTCCACGGACTTGTATCTTGAACGGCCGGTTCCGACAGCTGCGGTCAGTCATCTCGCTCACTTGAGTGGCAGCAACCAGCCTGAAGCAGCCACCTTAACAGCGACCGTCAATGAGATCATCGGCCACAACCAAGAATTTGCAGCACAGCGAGTCAAACTAAAAACTCTGCCCGATTCTTCCCTTCGATCCATTTGGGCGCTCTTCCTCTGCCGCTCCAGCTCGCTCCCGTTAGCGGATCACGGTACTTGGCGTCAACACACTTGACAGCGGGCTTCCAAGGAAAGACTTGCTGCGCAGTGAAACCGAACTCGGCTATCAGTGTATGGATCGTCTCCAGCGCTTGCTTTGCTTCCGCCTTGCGCGCAACGGCAATTTTTTGATCCAGTGCGGCTCTTTGCTCCAGTAGTTCTCGGTAGGTAGTCATGAGGTTTTGCTTGTTTTCCAGTCAAGCTTATGAGGATAGCGCTAAAAACTTGGTCTTTTAGCGCCTTTAGCAATATTCAAATATTGGTTTTCACGCAATTTGATTTGAAAATAATGGAATCCATATTGGTTGATCACTCAAGCTTTGAATATTGAGCTACATTTGTTCGATATATTGCGACTTGCAAAATGTGATATAATATATTGGCGAAATAATTGATTTTAAGTTGAATTGGTTTGCTGCTGATTCAAACTTCAATATCCGCTTTCTCCCCGCCTGTATTCCCAGGCCGCTTTCTCCCATCCCCCAGCTTGAGTCCCTTCGCGCCGTGACCCCACGGTAGCGTGCGCGCGGCTGTCGCCATGACAGCACGCGTGGCACCGCCGTGGCCGTGTCATCGCGGTGGTATTCGGCTGTGTGGTGGCGAATCGCGCCAGGGTGTGCTGCCGGTGGTGCCGAGTGCATAGCTGCGCTTCGCCCTTTTCCCTTCTCCCTTTCTTTTCGTCTCAGGAGTTTTCCCATGACCTCTTCGCCTGGTCAGGCCGCCGCATTGGCGCGTTACGAACAACAACGCCGCCCCTTGTTCCCCTTGGGCACCGTGCTGATCACCCCCGGTGCGCTCGACATGCTCGAAGCACTGCAGTTGGCACCGCTGCCGTTCGTGCTGCGCCACGTCGCTGGGGATTGGGGTGACTTGTGCCAGGAGGACAAGCAAGCGAATGCTGCAGCGCTCACTTACGGCAGCCGTTTGCTGTCGGCTTACGACATCCCCCCGAACCACCGGCTGTGGATCATCACCGAGGCCGACCGGCGCTCGACCACGTTGCTGCTGCCGGAGGAATACTGAGCCATGCAGCATTCCTACCATTGCCACCCCCGCATCAGTGCTGGCATGCACGGCCCCATGGTGGGCAACCAACGGCTGCATGTGCGCCAGGGGGAGGTGGATGCCACTTGCGGCTACCACTGCGTTTTGATGGCGCTGATGGTGTTTGGCCAAGTGCGGCGCAATGCGCTGATTTGGGACACCCGTGATGCGCGGCTGAAAGCGTTGCGCAAAGTGGCGCAGCGATATTACTTCGATGGTTGTGAGGTTGAGGAGCTGCAGCAGCAACTGGCCCCCTATGCCGAGCGCGTGCACTGCAAGGAATTGCGCTCGCGCGTGGCGGAACGCACCTTGGATGCGCTGGCCGATGGAAAGCTGTGCTTGGTTTGCTTTTCTACCGAGCGCTATATGCACTGGGTGCTGGCCGTGGGGGTGCGCTGCGAGGCGGGAGAGCGCAGCGATTTGCTGGTGCTCGACCCCGCCATGGCACCGATACCGCTGGTGCCGTGGAATGCCATGCTGACCGGCTGGGCGAGCAAGCAGCCACGGCGTGTGGTGGCCACGTTCAGTGAGCGCGTGAACATCGACGCGGTGTTGGTGCTGTCGCCTGTGCCGCAGGCGCAAGAGGACGAGTAGCCCCGTTCGGCTCGCTCCACCTTTCGGTTTTTCATTCTCCTTTTCTTTTTTCGATTTCCGCTTTCAGTGGCGCCGAGCTTTGTGCCAGGTGCCGCTGCCGCATGGGCGGGAATTTCTTCTTTGCGTTATTTGGCTTCTTTGGAGGTGCTTTTCATGCTCGACGATTCCTTGACGCCCGATCCGTTTGAGCGGCTGCTGACCGCGCTGTTGGAGTTACCGCCACCGCAGTCCCACGAAGCCGGGGATGGTGCGGCGCAACTGGTGTTGGAAGTGATTGATACCGCGCTGCACACACCGCCAGCGTGGCCGCAGCGCATGGCGGCGGTGCGGTATTTCTGCAAACACGCCCGGCACCGCCTGGGCTTGGATTCCTTGCAGGATCTGCGGGCCTTGCTGGGGCAGTACCCGGCAAGCGACGAAGGCGATGGTGAAGTGGCTCGCCTGCTGTGGAATATGCCCACCCTGGAGCATGTGCGTGCTCTGCGCGTGCTGGTGTGGTTTCTGGCGGCGTACGGCATTACCGGGCTGGTGCAGTGGCATGCATGGATGGGCACTGGTGGGTTTGAGGAGGCCTTGCGCGAGTCGCTGGATACGCTGGGCGCGGTGGCAGTAGTGCTTTTGTGGCAAGCCAAGTCGGGGCGAACAGACCATGCTTGGGTGCTGAGGTTTGCCCGGAGGGTGCTGGGGCGTTCGGTCAGCGAGGGCAATGCCATGCTGGCGTTTCGGGATGCGGCGGAGGCGATGGGTGTGCCACAAAGGGTGCTGGCCAGGCAAGTAGCCCATTGGGAGCGTGCCGCGATGGGGGTTGACGATGCCCCGGGCCTGCGGGTGCTCTGGTGGCAGTGTGTGGCCGAGGCGTTGCAGGTGCATGTGGCCCAAGAAACAAGCACCGCCGCCAGCAGCGACGAATGGCGTGTTGAGTTATCACCAGCGTTGGCATTGCGCTATTCCGAGGCGGGCGTGGTGCTGGAGCCGCAAGCGAGGGAACTGCAGGCCCATACGCCCGTGGTCATAGCGCTGCGACTGCGCCAAAGGAGCTGGGCGCAAGGATTGGGGCTGTGGCTGGAGATTCAGGGGGAGGGGCGGCTGTGGGCGGCGCACCAAGCGGCCATTGCCGAGCGGTTTGAGGCGGCTGGGCACCGGGCACCGCAGTTGCGGTATGTAGGTGCAAATGGTGGTCACCAAGCCACATGGCTGGCGACGTGGCACTGGGATGAAGCGGTTTGGGTGCCCAGAGGTATGCCAGTGGCCGACGTGAAGCGCTGGGCGCTGGATACGGCGCTCAAGGCGACCGAGCACTGGCTGCTGGTGTGCGGCATGGTGGCGCTGGCGGGAAAGCCGCTGGGGGCTGCGCTGGCGCTCAATACCGGCCTGGTGGGCGTTGATGTTAAAAGGGAAGCCACCAATTAAAAAATGTCCGCTGTCAAGTCGTTAGTGCGGACGTGCAACGGTACGAAAGGTCTTGTGGGGCAATAGGTTAGGCCAGATTTCGGCCTCGGTGTGCTCTTACCGCGTTTTGAGCTAGGTGCCGCATAGGCGCTTCGCGGTAGCAAGCCTAGGAGCGGCGGAGCGGGCAAGGTCGCACCGCCATCATAGCCCGGCCTATCGCAAGCCACCGCTCAAAGCGAAAGCGCAGCCCTTGGGCTGCGCTTTCATCGTGGGCGGATGGTAGAGGCGTCCGCATCGTCAACTCGGCTTCGGCGGGGCGGCCTTGCCTGCCCCTCCTTTTCTGAATCCCCGATCCCCCGCCATGAACGCTTCCAGCATGTGCGGGATCAGCGTCGCCGCATCGACTGCTTCGCCATACGCCTGCGCGTGCAGCGCGGCGTAGCGGTCGAGGTCGGTTTTAAGACTGGCCGGGCAGGCAAAGGTGAGCTTGACGCTTTCGGTCTTGGGCAGCGGCCCCAGCCGCAGCTTCTTGGTTGTGCTCATCGTGAAGTCCCCCGATTGAAGAATAGCGGCTGGTACGGCCGTAACACCAAGTCGCGGTTGACGATGATCCGCACCGGCAGGCCGGGCCGTTGGGTCAAGGTGGGCTGGATGTTGAGGTTGCGCCGGGTCACTTCCTGGCCGATTTGATTCACCGTGTCCTGTAAGCTGTCACGCCCGGCAATGATGACGCGATCGCCATCTTGTCGATTCTCCGGCGCGGCTAGCTCGGCGCCAACGCCCAGCAGGGTCGTCAGCGCCGCACCGGCAAAGATGCGGCCCCAGTGGTAGTCCACATCGTCTTCCAGGCCGGCATAGCCGGCCGGATCTGCGCCGGCCAGATTGTCGAGCGTCAACGAAGACGTGTCCGGCAGAATGATCCGATTCCAGACGACTTGAACGCGGCTCTGCCCGTAACTGACCTGGCTGTTGTATTTGCCCAGGATGCGCGAACCCTGCGGGATCAGCAGGAAACGCCCGGTGGCCGTGTCATAGACCGGCTCTGTCACAGTGGCGATCACGTCGCCGGGCAAGTCCGACTTGATGCCCGTCACCAGCGCTCCGGCGACCACCGTTCCGGCCATGACCTGATACGGCGAAGCCGGCAGGGTCAGGTTGCCGGAATTGCGGGTTTCCGTAGAGCCGCCTTTCAGGAAAGCCTCCTTCTGGTCTTGCCGGTTCTGCACGGCGGTCGGATCGGCAGGCTGGGCCGCCGTCGAGGCCGGCCCGGCGGCCATCGGGTCGAACGCCGCATTGGCGGCGAAGCCCGGCGCGGTGGCGGCCTGCGACTGCGCGACCGGCGCGGCCGCCTGCGCACCCGAGCGGAAGAACACGGACGATGCTGCGGCAGCTTCGGCTTCCTTGCGCAGCGCATCGTTCGGGTCGTGGCCGGGAGCCGCGTAGGCGGCTGTCACCGGCTGCTGCGACTTCACGATGGCCGGGCCGAGATCGCCCGGTAGCGGCGGCCCCAGCTCGGGTACATCGTGCGGCAAGGCTGGCGGCAGCTTCGAGTAGTCCGTCGGTAGCGCATCCAGCCCTTCGGACTTCGAGACGCGATCGACGTTGTAAAGCTCGGTTTGCTCGCCCGTACCGCGCCGCTGCGGTTGCAGCGACCAGATCGTGGCCCCAAGCACGGCGACCGACAGGCCGCCGGCGAGGATGGCCAGCGTGCGCCGGTTCAGGCGCGTGACCGGACGCGGCTGGGCACGCAGCGCCACAGCCTCGGGCGCCACCTTGCCCGCCGGCGGAGCGGCGAGGTCGGGAGTGTCATCCTGGCTCATGGTCAGTTCCTCCGCGCCACGCCATCGGTGCGCTCGATCCGCACCACGTCGCCGCCATCGCCGCCCAGCCGCAGTTCGGCCGCGCCGAACAGGCGATCCACGATGTAGTACGGCGAGCGGAAACGATAGTTCACCAGTTGCCCGTCGCCCTGCACGCCGATGACGAACAGCGGCGGCAGCTCGCCCTGGGCAATGCCCGCCGGAAACTGGATATAGACCTTCTCGCCGTCATCGAAGGCACGCAGGGGCTTCCACGGCGGGTTGCTGCCCGATACCGCGTAACGGAAGCGGATCTTCTCCAGCGCCAGGCCGGTATCGACTGGCGCGGCGGCGCTGGCCGCCTGCGCCTGGCGCTGCAAGGCCAGCATCCGGTCGCGCGGATAGTCCCAGGAAACGGAGGCCATCCACGTCTTCTCCGTCGAAGCCAACTCCAGCAGGTACGTCCTGCGGCTCGTGGTGATGACCAAGTTCGTCTTGAGGCCCGAGCGGATCGGCTTGACCAGCACGTTCACGCGCAGGTCGGCGCCGCTGCCGCTGGACGTGTCGCCCACGATCCAGCGCACGGTATCGCCGGCGGCGACCGTCACCAGCTCCTCGCCCGGCTGGAGCGAAACCACGGTCACGCGGCCCACGGCCGCATAGACTTGGTACAGCGCGCCATCGGTGAAGGGCCACACCTGAATCGCGTTGACGTAGCCCTCGCGCGTGGGCGCGACGCGGGCCTCGGCATTGGCACGCGAGACGCGCACCTTCTCGTCGGCTGGCTCCGGCGTGGGCTTGGCGTCCTCGGCCTCGGGCAATGGCTTCAACTGCGCCGGCATCGGCAGCACCTCGGGCACGGCCACCACCTCCACCGGCGCAGGCGGCTCGGGCAGCGGCTGGGCCTGCACCAGCTCATCGAGCGAGATGGTCGGCGGTTTGCCTTGCGTGGCGCAGCCCGTGAACAGAACAGTCGATGCAAGCAGGATCACCGGCAAGGCAGATTTACGGAAAAGATCATTCATGGCTTGGCTCCTTCAGAAGAATCCAGTTCTCGGCTCCACGACAGGCCGTTGACGTAGATGCCCAGGGGGTTCTTGCGCAGGCGTTCTTCGGTGCGCGGCGGCTGGACCACGATGGACACCACGGCCGTCCACCGCTCCAGGCCTGTCGCGGCACCGTTGACGTAGCGGCGTTCTGTCCAGCGCACGTTGAAAGACGTGTCGCTGGCGCGCACGACGCTGCTGATCTGCACCGTCACCGACTCCTTGCCGATGCGCGCGAACGGGTCGTTGACCCGCGCGTAGTCGTTGAGCACGGCCGCACCCTTGTCGGTCGTGTAGTCGTAGGCGTCCAGCCAGTTCTGGCGGACGACGATCGGGTCGATGGACAGCGAGCGCACCAGCGTCACGAAGCGCGCGATGTGGTGCGCGGTCTGCGCATCGCCCGGCCGGTACGGCGCGGCGGCTTCGCCCACGGCGCGCACCTGGCCCGCGCTGTCCACCTCCACCACGTAGGGAGTCACGATGGACTGCGCCGAGCGCCACACCAGGCCGCCGGCCATCAGCAGCGCGAGCGTCAGGCAGCCGAAGGCCATCAAGCGCCAGTTCTTCGCCTGCACGCGGGACGAACCAATGCGCTCGTCCCATACTTGGCCGGCAGCTTGGTACGGCGTGGCAGGCTGCGGCGTGTCGGCGTAGCGCACCTGCGGTCGTTTGAATTGCATGGTCAGTTCTCCTTATGAATCGGAATCACGCAGGCTCGGCCCCTGGCCGGAGCCGCCGCCATCGCCACCGCGCAGCGTGTGGGCGGTGGTGGTCGCGGCATGGGTGAGTTGTTGGCGGCGGTTCAGCCGCTTGGCCCAAGCGGGCTGTTCTTGCTTCTGCGCGTTGGCGCCGCCCGCTGCGGCTTCGCCTGTGGAGGCCTGGCCGGATGCCGCACTCGCGCCGTCGTCAGCCGGGCCATTCCACCCGCCACGGAAGGAGCTGGTCATCTTCTGGCCGAAGGCGGATGCGCGGGACGCTGCGCCCCGTCCGGCAGACTGCGCGCCAGTCTTGGCGACGTTTCCCAAGCCGGCCATTGCGCCCTTCGCACCACCGCCTGCGGCGGAAGAACCCGCCTGGAACGCCGACCGGGCACTGTTGGCCGTCGAAGCGGCCGCACGCGCACCACTTCCGGCCAGCTTGGCGGCGGCCGGCGCCATGCGCGCCCCGGCCATGACGGCGCCACCTACGCCAGTCGCGACGGCGCCGACAGCAACGGCCGTCCCGGCGGCGCCGACAACGGCACCCGCCATCGCACCCGCGCCAAGCTGCGGCGCACCAGATACGAGGCCCGTGGCGATGCCAGGGCCGAAAATGCCAAGCGCCAACAAAGTGAGCGAGGCGAGCATGATGACCAGCGCGTGGTCGATCGACGGCTCGGCGGGAGGCACCTGAAACTCCGCGAACAGGCCCGAGCCGATGCCCACGATCACGGCCAGCACCAGCACCTTGATGCCGGCGGACACGACGTTGCCCAGCACCTTCTCGGCCAGGAACGCGGTCTTGTTCCAGAGCGCGAACGGCACCAGCACGAAGCCAGCGAGGGTGGTCAGCTTGAACTCGATCAGCGTGATGAAAAGCTGGATCGCCAGCACGAAGAAACACAAGACCACGACCAACCAGGCAAGGAACATCACCACGATGGGATCGAGGTTCACGAACACCTCGGGAAAGCCTGCCATGTCGCCGATCTGCTCCAGAATCGGCGCGCCAGCGTCGATGCCGGTTTTTGCCAGTCGACCAGGCTGCAAGAAGTTCTCCATCGTGATGGCCGAGCCGGTGGCCGTCAGGCCCAGCCCGGCGAAGGAGCGGAACACGATGCTGGCCAGCCAGTTGAAGTTGTTGAGGATGTAGGCGAATGCGCCGACGTAGAGCACCTTGCGCAGCAGCTTGGCGATCACGTCATCGCCCTGGCCGGTGGCGTGGCTCATGGCCCAATACAGCCCTGCGATCGTCATGTCGATGACGATCAGCGTGGCGGTGAGAAACGCCACTTCACCCTGCAACAGCCCGAACCCCGAGTCGATGTAGGTGGAGAACGTGTTGAGGAAGCGATCGATGATGGTCACGTCATTCATGGCTTGTCCTCCGGTTCGACCGGTGATGCCGGCGCTACACCATCAGCCGGTTCATCAAAGCTCGGCGGGATCGGCGGCAGGTCGGCCAGCGTCTGGTATTCATCCGGGCCGGTATGGCCGGCGAAGAAGCGCCGCCGGAAGGCTTCGGCGGCGGCGCGGCAAGCGTCCTCTCCCGTGGTCTGCCGGTCGGCTGCGCATTGCGCGCGTAATGCCTTGAGCCGCACGGGATCGGCGGCCAGGGCATCGGCAAGGTTGTCGGCTGGCTGCTCGCCGCAAGCGGCCAGCAGCGCCACAAGCAGCGAAACCGACAGGACGAGGACGCTTTGCATGGCGGCCTCCCGTCAGTTGCTGTAGAAATCCACGCGCTGCGGCGTGTACGGCGTGCCATCGCCCAGGAAGCGCCGCCGCACTTCGCGGGCGCGCTCCGTAGCCGCAGCCTGCCGCGCCAGCTCCAGCGAAGCGGCCCGGTCTTGCGTGATCTGGAGCCGCTGCGATTGGATCGACTGCTTGGCCTGCAAGGCCAGCAACTGGTTCATGGCCTGCATAGCTTGCAGCGCGCCTTGGGCCGACTGGCTCTTGCCAACAAGGTCGGCCAGCACGCTTTCGTCTTCGCCCAGGTTCTGCGACACCTGCGCCTGCATCTGCATGGTGGTCTGCAAGCCGTTGAGCGTGTTCTTCCAACGCTCCTGCGCGTCGCGGACCATCTGGTCGCCGCTCACGGTAGGGGCGTACTGCTCGGGGTACAGGCGCGCGAACTCCTGATCCAGATTCGTCACGTCGTAGGCCAAGCCCCTCGCCTGGGCGATCAGCCGCTCGGTCGTCGTCAGGTTGGCACGCAACCGGCCGACCACGCTGGACGGCAGGCTGGCGAGGTTGCGCGCCTGGTTCATCAGCATCTGCGCTTCGTTCTGAAGCTGCTGGATCTGGTTGTTGATCTGCTCCAGCGTGCGGATCGCGGTCAGCGTGTTCTGTACATAGTTGGACGGATCAAAGACGATGCGCCAGGCCAATGCAGGTGACGAGGTCAACAGCGAGAGCGACAGCGTGACGGCGAGCGAAATGGAAAGCGCGCGGATCTTCATGGCTGGTTCTCCTGTGGGTGGTCAGCGGTAGGAGAGGAACCCGGCGCAAGGCCGGGGAACGAGGGCAGCAGGTCGGCCGCCCAATCGAGGCTGCTATGGCGCAGCCAGGCGCCCGCGAAGCCGGGCACGCCGGCATCCAGCAGCACGCGGTCCATGTCTCGCTGGTCTTGCTGCGTGGAAGCGCCCGCGAAGGCCAGCGTCGCGGCCCCCAGGTCGAGGTCGAACAGGCGATTGCCGAGGCGGGATTGGTAGTAGTAGTCGCGCTTGGGCTGCGCGGTGGCGACGATCTCGATCTGTCGCCTGTTGAGGCCGAAGCCCTCGTAGATCGTGCGAATCTGCGGCTCGGTGGCCTGCGGATTTGGCAGGAAGATGCGACTGGCGCAGCTCTCGATGATCGCGGGCGCGATGCTCGAATCCTTGATGTCGGCAAGGCTTTGCGTAGCGAAGATCACCGAGACGTTCTTCTTGCGCAGCGTCTTGAGCCACTGCCGGATGCGTGCCGCGAATACCGGGTCATCGAGAAACAGCCAGGCTTCATCGAGGATCAGTAGCGTGGGCGCACCGTCAAAGCGTTCATCGAAGCGCGCAAACAGGTAATGCAGCACTGCCATGACGGCAGCCTTGCTGTGCATCAGCTCCTCCATCTCGAAGCACTGCACGTCGGCCATGCCAAGCCGGTCGTGGTCGGCGTCCAGCAGTTTGCCGTGTGCGCCGTCGAGCACATAGGACACGAGCGCCTGCCGCAGCGCGTTCGATTGCAGCAGCACGGAAAGCCCCGTCATCGTGCGCTGCTCCACAGGCGCACCGGCGAGGCTTCCCAGCGCCGACCAGATAGCCGCTTTCTCGTCGGGGCCGACCGCCACGCCTTCGTGCAACAAGCGGCCTTCGATCCATTCGGCGGCCCAGGTGCGGTAGCCCTCGCGGTCGATGCGGGCCAAGGGCTGGAAGGCGATTTCTCCGTCCGTTCCCAGGTCGTAGTGCTCACCGCCCAGGCCCAGGATCGTGGCCCGCATCGAGCGGCCCATGTCGAAGGCGAAGATGCGCGAGCCGCGATAGCGGCGAAACTGCACCGCCAGCATGGCGAGCAAAACGGACTTGCCCATGCCCGTCGGGCCAGCGACCAGCGTGTGGCCCACGTCGCCGATGTGCGTCACCAGCCGGAACGGCGTGGCGCCATCGGTGCGCGTGACGATCAGCGGCGGTCCGTCGAGGTGGTCGTTCTTCTCCGGACCGGCCCACACCGCCGACACTGGCATCATGTGCGCCAGGTTCAGCGTCGAGACGATGGGCTGGCGCACATTGGCGTAGGCGTTGCCGGGGATCGAGGACAGCCACGCATCCACGGCGTTGAGCGTTTCGGGGATGGTGACGAAGCCCCGGCCCTGGATGACGCGCTCAACCATGCGCAGCTTCTCGTCTGCCACGGCGGCGTCCGTGTCCATGACGGTGACGGTCGCCGTCAGATAACCGAAGGCGACCTGATCGCTGCCCAGCTCCTGCAAGGCAGCGTCGGCGTCGGCTGCCTTGTTGTTGGCGTCGGTATCCACCAGCGGGCTTTCCTGCTGGAAGATCGTTTCGCGCAGCAGCGCGATGACGTTCTTGCGCTTGGCGAACCACTGGCGGCGCAGGCGCCCCAATTCCCGTTCCGCTTCGGCCTTGTCGAGGCACAAGAACCGGGTTGACCAGCGATACGCAAAGCCGAGGCGGTTGAGGTCGTCCAGAATCCCCGGCCAGGTCGAGGTCGGGAAACCCCGCACCGACGCCACGCGCAGGTGCTGCTCGCCCAGCATGGGCGCCAGGCCACCGATCAGTGCGGAATCGGTCAGCAGCGCGTCGATGTGGAACGGAACCTCGGGCACCGCCAGCGGATAGCGCCGCGTCGAGATGGTCGAATGCAGGTAGGTCAGCGTCTGCCCGTCATCGAGCCAGGCGATTTCCGGCATCACGCCATCGAGCAGGTCGAAGACGCGATCCGTTTCCGCCACGAAGGCCGTCAGGCGCTCGCGCCAGTCCACGCCTTCGGTGGGACGGTTCTCGTACAGCATCCCCGCCGCGCGGGCGCGTGATTCCTCGGGCGGCAGGTACACCAGCGTCAGGTGATAGCCGCTCTCGAAGTGTTTGCCCGATTCCTCGAAGGTGGCCCGGCGTTCCTCGTCCACCAGCCACGACAGCGGCTCGGGGAACGCCGAGTGCGGATAGTCGGCGGCGGCGCTGCGCTCGGCCTCGATGAACAATGCCCAGCCCGAACCCAAGCGGCGCAGCGCGTTGTTCAAGCGTGCCGACGTGGCGATCAATTCGCCCTGCGTGGCACTGTCGAGGTCAGGCCCGCGAAAGCGCGCCGTGCGCTGGAAACTGCCGTCCTTGTTCAAGACGACACCCGGCGCGACCAGCCCGGCCCACGGCAGCCAGTCGGCGAGCAATGCGGGCCGCTGGCGGTATTCGGCGAGGTTCTGCATTGCGGCGTCCTCTCTCACACGTCCAGCAGCGGGCGGTGCTTGATGTGCCGCGCGAACACGGCCATGAACTGCGGATCGACACGCGCACCCCACACAGCCAGCGAATGGCCGACGATCCAGAGCAGGACACCGGGAATCCACAGTTGCAGGCCCAGCCCGATAGCCGCGGCGAGCGTGCCGTTGGCAATCGCAACGGTGCGCGGAGCGCCGCCCATGAGGATCGGTTCGGTCAGCGAGCGGTGCAGAGGCACCTCGAGGCCCGGAAGATCGGTGGCCGCGCTCATACGACGGCCCCGCCGGAGAAGCTGAAGAACGACAGGAAGAAGCTGGAAGCCGCGAAGGCAATGGACAGACCGAAGACGATCTGGATCAGCTTGCGGAAGCCGCCGGACGTGTCGCCGAACGCGAGCGCAAGGCCCGTGGCGATGATGATGATGACCGCGACGATGCGCGCCACCGGCCCTTGGATGGATTCGAGGATGGATTGCAGCGGGCCTTCCCACGGCATGGAGGAACCGGCGGCCTGTGCGGTTCCGGCCAGGAACAGCAGCAGCGCGGCCAGCAGCAGCCCTTGTCCCGCAGGGCGGGCCAGGCAGCGCAGCCGCGCAAGGCGCAGAGCCGGATTTGCAGAAATACGGAGAGCAGGAATAGTCATCTGCGTCATGGCAGTTCTCCAAGTGAGTCAGGGGATGGGGAAGTCGCCGCAGCGGATGCGGCATCGGGGTTGGGCGGCAGCTCGGAAAACGGCGCGTCCATCGCGCCCTCCCAATCCGCCAATCGGTAGCCCACGCCGTCGAAGCCGCCGACACGGGCGATGCTCTCGATGCGGCGCTTGCGACCGCGGCCGGCGATGTGGATCACCACGTTGACCGCCTCGGCGATCAGCGCACGCGGCGGGTTCACCGCGACTTCGAGAATCAGTTGCTCCAGGCGCAGCAGTGCGCCGAGCGCGGAGCCGGCATGGATCGTTGCGATGCCGCCGGGGTGGCCCGTGCCCCATACCTTGATGAGATCCAGCGCCTCCGCGCCGCGCACTTCGCCAACGACGACGCGATCCGGGCGCAGGCGCATCGACGAGCGCACCAGCTCGGTCATGGACACCACGCCCGCGCGCGTGCGCAGCGGCACGTGGTCACGGGCCGCGCATTGCAGCTCCACCGTGTCTTCGAGCACCAGCACGCGATCGCCCGTGGCGGCAATCTCGGCCAGCAGCGCGTTGGCAAGCGTAGTCTTGCCGCTGCTGGTGGCACCGGCGATCAGGACGTTCTGCCGCTCGCGCACGGCCCGAACCAGAAAGCCCGCCTGGGCGCTGGTCATCATTCTGTCGACGACGTACCGCTCCAGAGGGATCACGCCGATGGCGCGCTTGCGCAAGGCGAAGGCCGGCCCCGGGGCGGCCGGCGGCAAGATGCCCTCGAAGCGCTCCCCGGTTTCGGGCAGCTCGGCGGATAAGAGCGGCTGGCCGCGATGGACTTCCGCTCCGACGTGGGCCGCGACCAGCCGGATGATGCGTTCGCCGTCCGCTTCGGACAGCTCCACGCCCATCGGCGCGCGGCCCGAGGACAACCGATCTACCCATAGCGTCCGGTCGGGATTCAGCATCACTTCCACCACGTCCGGGTCCTCCAGCGCGGCAGCGATCAGCGGCCCCATTGCCGTGCGCAGCATCTGAATGCGCCGGTCGAGCGACGTGGCGGTCATGGACTGCCCTTCAGTGGAGATGCGGGCGCTCATGAGGCACGCTCCCGCGCTTCGGCAACTGCCGCCGCGTCATCCATCCGCATCGGGTCGGGGTGCAGTTCCTCCACCACGTCACGCACCAAACTGCGCCCGCGCATAAGGTGGCGGCCCAACTGTTCGACGAACTGCTCGAACCGCGCCTTGCCATGCGCGCGGGCCGCCTCCTGATGCGCTTCGGGAACCGGCGTGCTGACGGTCAGGAAGTAGCGAATGAACAGCGCCAGCGTTTCGATCTGGATGTTCTGGTCGCGCTCCAGACGCTCGGCTTGGCGCGATAGGCGATCCAACCGCTTGGCGATGGCCGCCTCGCGCTGGTCGGCGGCATCGGGCGACAGCCACGATGCGAGCGCCGCCGCGACGATGGACGACTTGGACACGCCTTTCTTGGCGGCCAGCTCGTCCAAGCGCTTTGCGTGCTCCGGCTGGATAAAGAGATTCAGGCGGTGTTGGCTCATAGCTCGATTCCGTCGTTGGGGTCGAGGGATGCCAGCCGGGCCGTTCGCTGCATGGCCGGATCGAGCTGACGAAGAAGGGGAAGCGGCAGGTCCTCGTCGTCATCGAGCAGCGCCAGGTCGGCCGCGGGCGCGGCCAACTCGGGGTCGTAGGTGACGGTTTCGGTGAGTTCGGGCTGACGGCGCGGGCCACCGTCATCGGTGGACCCCAGGCCATCGGCGGATGCCGTGGCAGGTGCAGCGGGTACGGCAGGAATCGCCAGCTCGCTCCAGTCGTCGGGCCGCGACGGCGGCGCGTCGGCGTACTGCCCATCCGCAAGCGCAGGCGGCCGCAGCACGCGGCGCTTGAAATTGCTGTCCGCGTAGTAGCGCAGCTTCTTGGCTTTGATCGGTGCCACGCTGGACACCATCACCACGGCCTCGTCGGGCGGAAGCTGCATGACTTCGCCCGGCGTCAGCAGCGGGCGGGCCGTTTCTTGGCGCGACACCATCAGGTGCCCCAGCCATGGGGCCAGCCGGTGGCCGGCATAGTTGCGCTGGGCGCGCAGTTCGGTGGCCGTGCCTAGCGTCTCGGAGATGCGCTTGGCGGTGCGCTCGTCGTTCGTGGCGAACGTCACGCGCACATGGCAGTTGTCCAGGATCGAGTGGTTTTGGCCATAGGCTTTGTCGATCTGGTTGAGCGACTGCGCGATGAGGAAGCTGCGGATGCCGTAGCCCGCCATGAAGGCCAGCGCCGTCTCGAAGAAGTCCAGACGGCCCAGCGCCGGGAACTCATCGAGCATCAGCAGCAGCTTGTGGCGGCGCTGGATGCCATCGCTGCCGTCGAGCGATTCGGTCAATCGCCGACCGACCTGGTTGAGGATCAACCGGATCAGCGGCTTCGTGCGGCTGATGTCCGATGGCGGCACCACGAGGTACAGCGACACCGGATGCTCGGCTGCAATCAGGTCAGCGATGCGCCAGTCGCAGCGCGAGGTGACTTCGGCCACCGTGGGATCGCGGTACAGGCCGAGGAACGACATGGCCGTGGACAGGACGCCCGAGCGTTCGTTGTCGCTCTTGTTGAGCACTTCGCGCGCCGCCGAGGCCACCACCGGATGCGGGCCATCGCCCAGGTGGGGCGTTGTCATCATGCGGTGCAGGGTCAGCTCGAAGGGGCTGGCCGGATCGGACAGGAAGTTGGCAACGCCGCGTAGCGTCTTGTCCTCACCTGCGTAAAGTACATGCAGGATGGCGCCGACCAGCAGCGCGTGCGAGGTCTTCTCCCAGTGGTTGCGTTTCTCCAGCGCGCCCTCGGGATCGACCAGGATGTCGGCGATGTTCTGCACGTCGCGCACTTCATGCGCGCCGCGCCGCACTTCCAGCAGCGGGTTGTACGCGGCCGACCGGCTATCCGTGGGGTTGAACAACAGGCAGTGGCTGAAACGGCTACGCCAGCCGGCGGTGATGCTCCAGTTCTCCCCTTTGATGTCGTGGATGACGGCGGATTCGGGCCAGCTCAACAAGGTCGGCACTACGAGGCCGACGCCCTTGCCCGAGCGCGTGGGCGCGAAGGTCAGGACGTGTTCCGGGCCTTCGTGGCGCAGGTACTGGCGATCGTGCTGGCCGAGGAACACGCCGGTCGACTGCGTGAGGCCGGCCTTGCGAATGTCCTCCGCATTCGCCCAGCGGGCCGAGCCGTAGGTCGTGACCAAGCGCGATTGCCGCGAGCGCCAGATCGACATGCCGATGGCGACCACCAGCGCCAGCAGGCCGCTGCCGCCCGCGATGGCGCCGCCGGTGTCGAACACGCGCGGCGCATAGGCATCGAAAACGAACCACCACTCAAACAGTTTCCACGGGTGGTAGATCGGCGTGCCAAGAAAGTCGAACCAGGGCGAGCCAAGGCGTACTTGATAGCCAAGGGCCGCTGCTGTCCATTGCGTGGCGCCCCACACGCCGGCTATCACGATGCCGAATACCACGGCGATCTGACCGAACAGCACGTTCGTCCCTTGCATTGCCCGCCTCCGATCGCGGCACAGCGAGGTGCCGCAGGCATCAGGATCAGTGCCGCCGGGCATGCCGGTCAAAGACCGTTGTCAACAGGTCGAAGACGCAAAAAGCATCGTTTCAGGCAGGAACGAATAGTGTCAAAACACCGCGTGCACAAACGCACTGCGGCGCATCAAGAAAGAAATGCAGGCCGCGTTGCGGCCAGCCGACGATTAGAACTTGGGTGGCTCCTTCGGCGGCGTATAGGGCACTTTGCCATCGCCGAAGAAGCGTTGGTTCGTGGCCTCGCCAACGCGGTTGCACAGCACGTCGCCCATCGTCGGGCGATCCGTTTTGCACTGCTTGCGCAGTTCCTTCAGGCGCACGGGGTCGGTGGCCAGCTCCTCTACGCTCGGGAGGTCGGCGGGCTTGGGCGCCTCCGACCGGCTACAAGCAGCCAACAGTACCGTCAGCGAAAGCGATGCGGTGATCCTGAGCAGGTTCATGACGGGTTCCTCCAAGGTGTGAAGCATCAAGGCGTGAGCTAACGGCCAGGTAACTCCGGCCCCAGGGCCTCCACCCGCTCGATGAAGCGGGCCAGCGGCTGCGAGGGCTCGGCGTCGCGGCGCAGCAGATAGGTGGTCAGCAGGGGTGGCTTCCCCGCCAGCGGTCGGCCCAACACCCCCGGTTCACGGCTGGAGCCGATGTGCGCTGCACCGGCCAGCCCCAGAGCCAGGCCGGCCGAAACAAAGGTCATCATCACGTCGAACGTGGCAACGTACTGCACGATCAAGGGCTCTCTGTCCTGCTTGCGCAGGATGCGATCGATCTGCCGGGCATGGCCCTCGCAGATCGCCGGGTCGCCCAGCACCAACGGGTGGCGCAGCACCTCTTCCGGCGGCACCCGCTTGTAGGCCAGCAGAGGGTGGCGCGCGGGCACCGCCACCATCAACTCGTCTTCCCAGGCTGGCTCGACGATGATGCCGTCGCCCACTTCATCTGCCATCGAAAAGCCCGCGTCATACAGGTCATCGCGCAAGCCATTGAGTTGCTGGGCCAGCGGCACCTCGAACAGGCGAACCTCGGTCTCCGGGTCTTCCTCGCGGCAGCGCGCCAGCAGCGCCGGCAGGCGTGAAGGTGTGATGCCATCGGACAGGGCGATGCGCAACTGGCCGTGAAAGCCATTGGCCCCAGCCTTCACGCTCTCGCGCGCCTGCTCCAGCGCCAGGAACACGCGGGGCGCGCTCTCCATCAGCAGCTTTCCCGCCAGCGTCAGCCGCGTGCTTCGGCTGGTGCGCACGAACAGTTGTGCGCCCAATTCCACCTCCAGTTCCTTGATGGCTCGCGACAGCGGCGATTGCTCGATGTGCAACCGCTCAGCCGCGCGAGCGAAATGGAGTTCTTCTGCCACGGCTAGTGTCCTGTCCCGGTAATACGTGAGCAAAGTCGGTGAAGCTTTTCGAGGATGGAATCGGCGGTGGCTGTCCATCGAAATGGTTGGCAATTCTCGTTGTGCGCAGCGACGAAGTGGTCGATGCGCTGAACGAGTTGTTTGACGCTGTTGAAGTCCCCTTGAAAACCTGAACCACCCGGAAGTAGAGAATTCCCCCAGACGGAGTCTCTACATGAAGAAATCCAGATTCACTGAAGCGCAGATAGTCGGCATCCTCAAGGAGGTCGAGATGGGCGCCAAGGTCGCCGAGACATGCAGGAAGCATGGCGTGAGCGAGCCGACCTACTACAAGTGGAAGAGCCAGTTCTCAGGCATGACGGTCTCGCACCTGGCGCAGCTTCGCCAGTTGCAGGACGAGAACGCCAAGCTCAAGCGCATGTACGCCGACCTAGCACTGATGCACCATGCCCTGAAGGACGTTGTTGACCGAAAGCTCTGACCCCGGAGCGTCGCGAGATGGTCGTTCAAGCCCTCATGAGCGAGCACGGCATGAGCGAGCGACGGGCCTGCCAAGCCAGCGGCATCGCCCGCTCCACACTGCGATACCGGCCTGTTGCACGCGACGACTCCGGGGTCATCACTTTCATCCAGACGCACATGGCGCTGAACCCGCGTCACGGCTTTGGCCTGCTGTACGACAGCGCCCGTCACCAAGGCAAGCCCTGGGGCAAGACGGTGCTCTGGCGCGTGTACTGCGAGATGCGGCTGAACCTGCCGCGGCGCGGCAAGAAACGGCTGCCAGCGCGCATCAAGCAGCCTCTGCAGGCCGCAGACCAGCCCAACCAGGGCTGGAGCTGCGACTTCATGTCTGACGCGCTGTGGTCCGGCAGGCGGTTCAGGACCTTCAACGTCATCGACGAATTCAACCGCGAAGGGCTGCGCATCGAGGTCGACACCAGCCTGCCGGCTGCACGGGTTATCCGGGCCCTGAACGAACTGGTGGAGGTACGTGGTGCGCCACTGTCGATTCGCCTGGACAACGGCCCCGAGTTCATCGCCCATGCCTTGTCCGAATGGGCGAAATCCAAGGGCATTGCTCTCAATCACATCCAGCCGGGAAAGCCGACGCAGAACGCTTATGTCGAACGATTCAACAAGACCTACCGCACCGAGGTGCTCGACTGCTACGCCTTCGATTCACTGCAGCAGGTGCGTGACATGACGGCCGACTGGCTGCACCGATACAACCACCATCGACCTCACGAAGCCCTCGGCCGAATCCCCCCGGTCGAGTACCGTGTCAAACTGTTCCCCAACCTCTACTTCTGACTGGCACAGGAATTCGAGGGGACTTCAGCTGGTGAACGAGCCTCGGCGGATAGCTTTGTCAGTGATCAGAGCGAAGAAGCGCTCCACTTGATTCAGCCACGAGCTATAGGTCGGGATGAAGTGCATGTGCCAACGCGGGCGTATCGCCAGCCACGCCTTGATCTTCGGATGGCTGTGAGTGGCGTAGTTGTCGACGATGCAATGGATGTCGAGATCGGCAGGCACTGCCTTGTCGATCTCGCGCAAGAACGACAGGAATTCCTGATGGCGATGGCGTTCCTTGCAGGTCGCGAGCACGGCTCCGTTGAGCACATTCAGCGCAGCAAACAGCGTAGTGGTGCCATGGCGTTTGTAGTCGTGCGTGACGCCTTCGGCGTATCCGAAGCCCATCGGCAACATCGGCTGGGTACGTTCAAGTGCCTGGCACTGACTCTTCTCGTCCACACAGATCACCAGGGCGTTGTCGGGCGGGCTCAGATAGAGGCCGACGACGTCGCGCAGCTTCTCGATGAAGAAAGGGTCGTGGGACAACTTGAAGCTTTCGGTGCGATGCGGCTGCAGCCCGAAGAGCTGGAAGTAGCGCTGGACACTGCTCTTGGAGATGTGGGTCTCGGCAGCCATGGAACGCACGCTCCAATGCGTGCAACCGTTGGCCGGCTTCGTGTGCAACGTCGTCTTGATCAACTGGGCCACGCTCTCGTCATCGATGGTACGCGGCCTGCCTGGGCGGACATCATCGTAGAGGCCAGCGATGCGGCGCTCAATGAAGCGCGTGCGCCACTTGCCCACCGTGGCATTGCTGAGCTTGAGCCGCTGCGCGATCGAATTGTTGGCTTCGCCGTCAGCGCTGCTCAAAATAATGCGAGCCCTGTCACTGAGGGCCGAGGGCAACGAGCGACTTCGCGCAAACGACTGCAACTGCGACCGCTCGTCGTCGGTCAACGCCAATTCGGTCTTCGGTCTGCCCATCGCCATGTCGATATCTCCATCAGAAAGATACCGCATGAGTACGCAAGATTAATGCCTGTTATTTGCGGGACGGGACACTAGGAAGTAGCGCAGATGTCGTAATTCCATGATATCTACTCCATAGTTTGTGTACGGCGCGCTGCTTTTCTGCAACGCGCCGTCACACATGGCGCTGAAGGCAGCAAAAGCGCGACAGCACCGTCAGCCGAGCCGTGATCTGGCCAGTCGCGGAGCGCGCACTACCAGCCGGAGACGAGACTTGGCAGAGCCACTACACTCATTTCAGTTTTCCATGGCGCTGCGCGCCACCCGCAGGGCATGAAACATAAGAGGAGTCCGCAGGCCGCGGAGCCGGCCAAGTCAGCGAACGCCGTGGCCGGATCTGCGCCGGCCACCGGCGTTGTCCCCCTCACGCAGGAGAGGGGGGATGGTGCGAAGCGACTCAGGGGGTGTTTCACTTCAGCGTGAAGCGGGCGGTCGCCGCCTTGCCATTGACCGTGACGACCGCCACGGCCTTGGTGCCAGGGCCCACCTTGAAGCTGCCGGTGGCCTGCAGCCTATCGCCAGCCGGTTGGAGCTCGACCTCCTGCTTTTCGGCGCCGGTCAACAGTGTGACTTTCGCGCTGGCCTTCGAGACATCGGCAGGCTTGCCGTGGTCGCGCACATGGAGCTGGATCGCTTCGGGCTTGGCGACGAGTTCGTAGTCCATGTCCCTGACCTCGACCACGACGCCGCCGTGCATCGGCTGGTGCTCGTGGGCGTGGTCATGCTTGCCGCCAGCGGCGAAGGCCGCGCTGGCGAAGGTTAGGCTGATGGCAGCGATGGTGGCATGCGTTTTCATGGGTTTCCTTTCGGGCAAGTGAAGAAAATTGGATGGTTTGGGTGTCACAGCGCCTCGGCATCCTTGTCGTTTTCCAGCCGCTCTGCATCCTTGCGGCCGAATAGCCAGAACAAGACGGGTGTGAGGAAGGTGTCGAGCAGCGTCGAGCTGATCAGGCCGGAGAAGATGACCACGGCTACCGGATGCAGCACCTCGGTACCAGGCTGCTCGGCCTCGAACAGCAGCGGCGCCAGCGCGAAAGCCGTGACCAGCGCAGTCATCAGCACCGGGCTCAACCGTTCGAGCGAGCCGCGCACGATCATCTTCTTGTCGAAGCTCTCGCCCTCGAAGCGCATCAGGTTGATGTAGTGACTGACCTTCAGGATGCCGTTGCGCACCGAGATGCCGGCCAGCGTGATGAAGCCGACGAGCGCGGCCACCGACAGGGGCTGGCCCGACAGCCACAACCCGATCACCGCGCCGACCAATGCCAGCGGGATGTTGACCATGATCAGTGCCGAAAGCGTGCTCGACTTGTAGCGGCTGTACAGCACCACGAACATCAGCACCAGCGACACGATGGACAGCAGGCCGACGAGGCGCGAGGCCTCCTCCTGCGCCTGGAACTGTCCGCCCAGCGTGATGAAGTACCCCTCGGGCAACTTGGTTTCAGCCACGACCTTGCGAATGTCCGCCACGATCTCCGACAGCGCACGGCCTGACGCATTGGCCGACAGCACGATGCGGCGCTTGCCATCGTCGCGGCTGATCTGGTTGGGGCCGTCGCCGTCCTCGATCGTCGCGATCTTTGACAGGGGTATGCGTCCCGTCGGCGTCTCGATCAGGATCTGGTTCAGCCCATCAATTGACCGCGCGGTCTCGGGTAGCTTCACCACCAGCGCAAAGCGCCGACCGCCCTCGACGATCTGCGTGATCTTCTCGCCCTCGACCAACGATTGCAGCGTGGTCAGTACCTGCGGTGCCGGCACGCCATACTGCGCGGCGGCGGCGTAGTCGATATGCACCTTGATCTGCGGCGCGAGCACCTGCTTTTCGATCTGCAGGTCGGCGATGCCGGGAATGGCCGCCAGCTGTTGCCGCAGGGCCTCAGCTTGCCCGCGCAACGCATCCAGGTCCTCGCCGAAGATCTTGATCGCGATCTGCGAGCGCACACCCGAGAGCATGTGATCGATGCGGTGCGAAATAGGTTGCCCGATCTCGATGGCAGCCGGCAGGTTGGACAGGCGCGCGCGAATGTCGGCCCGAACCTCGTCCATGCTTCGCGTCAGCTCGGCGGTCGATTTCAGGCCGACATCGAGTTCGCTCACATGCACGCCCTCGGCATGTTCGTCCAGTTCGGCGCGGCCACTACGCCGCCCGACGTGCGTGACCTCGGGCACCTGGCTCACCAGCACCTCGGCCTGGCGCGCCACCGCGGAGCTTTCGGATAGGGTGACGCCGGGGTTCAGTCGCAGGCCGATCAGCAGCGTGCCTTCGTTGAAGGGCGGCAGAAAGGTCGTCGGGAAGAAAGGCACCGCAGCCGTGGCCGCCACGACCGCGATACCCGCCGCGACGATCGCGGCTTTGGGCCGTTCCAGCACGGTCTCCAGGCCGTTGCGGTAGCGCGCCTTCAGCCAGGCGAGCACCTTGGTGTCGCCGTGGTCGAGGTTCTTCATACGTGGCAGCAGGAAGAAGCTCAGCACCGGCGTGATCGTCACCGACACCACCAGCGAGGCCAGCGTCGAGACGATGAAGGCGATGCCCAGCGGCACGAACAGCTTGCCTTCCAGCCCCGGCAGCGCGAACAGAGGGATGAAGACCAGCACGATGATCACCGTGGCATAGAGGATGGCCGAGCGCACTTCCATCGTCGCGCGGCTCACAACTTCGAGCGGGTGTAGCCGCTTGTCGGGGTGTTTCGCGCGGTCTTCCTTCAGCCGGCGCAGCACGTTCTCCACACCGACCACGGCATCGTCCACCAGCCCGCCGATCGCGATGGCCAGGCCACCGAGCGTCATCGTGTTGATCGATAGGCCGAAATAGCGGAAGACCAGGGCGGTGATGAAGATCGAAACGGGGATCGCGGTCAGCGCGATGACCGTCGGTCGCAGTGTGCCAAGGAAGAAGAACAGGATAGCCGCGACGAAGACCGACGCGCCGATCAGCTTGCCTTGAAGCGTGGTGATCGATGCTTCGATGAAGCTTGCCTGGCGAAAGGTAACGCGAGGCGCTTCCATGCCTGCGGGCAGCGAGGCCTTCAACCCGGTCAGCGCGTCCTCGATGGCGTTGGTCAGGGCGATCGTGTCGGCGGTGGGCTGCTTCTGGATGCCCAAAATCACGGCCGGCTTGCCCTCGAAGCCGGCATCGCCACGCTTGATGGCAGCGGCAAAGGTCACCTCGGCGATCTGGCGCAACAGGATGGGCTGACCCTGGCTGGCGGTGAGCGCAAGGTTCTTTAGATCATCCAGGCGTGAGGTGCGCCCGAGGTTGCGGATCAGGTACTCCCGGCCGTTCAACTCCAGAAATCCACCCGAGGTGTTGGCAGAAAAGCCCTTGAGCGCCGCTTCGAGCTGATCGTGCGTGATGCCGAGCTCGGCCATGCGGGCCGTGTTCGGCTGTACCTGGAACTGCCGTACCTCGCCGCCGATCGGGATCACCTGCGCCACGCCCGGCACCGACAGCAGTCGGGGACGCAGTACCCAGTCGGCGTACTCGCGCACCGCCATCGGGCTGATCTTCTGCGGATCGACGGGAATCGCGATCTGCATGATCTCGCCCATGACCGAGCTGATCGGACCCATGCGCGGCACGACGCCTTCGGCGAGGCCTTCCTCCATGGCCGACAGTCGCTCTGAGACGAGCTGCCGCGCGCGGAAGATGTCCGTGCTCCAGTTGAACGTGACGTAGAGGAAAGACAGGCCAGCCGACGAGGTCGAACGCACCGACTCGACGCCGGGCAGCCCGTTCATCGTCGTCTCCAGCGGGAAGGTGATGAGCTGCTCCACCTCCTCGGCGGCCATGCCGCCGGCCTCGGTCATGATCGTGACCGTGGGCTTGTTGAGGTCCGGGAACACGTCCACCGGCGTTTGGGACAGCGTGAAGGCGCCATAGGCCATCAGCACGACGCTGGCGATGATCACCAGCATCCGGTTGGCCAGGCTGTTGTCGAGAAGCCACTTGAACATGCGGACTCCTCAGCGCACCTGGTTGATCAGTGTGGCCCCCTGCGTGGCCACGCGGTCGCCGGCCTTCAGGCCCGACGTGATCGCCACGTTCACACCGTCCAGCGGCTCGGCCGTGACGGTGCGGGGCTCGAATCGCTCAGGCGCGGTCTTCACCCAGACAATGCTCTGATTCGCCGGGTTCTTCATCAGCGAGGCCAACGGCACGGCGATGCCTTTTACCTTGCTCTTGCTCTGCACGAAGACGCGCACCGGTTGGCCTACCGCCAGCGCCGACAGCGCGGCAGCTTCAGCGCGGAAGGCCAACGGCAATGCCTGTTCGCGCAGACTGTGCGCCGCACCGACGAAAGTCAACGGCACGCGCTCCTTGCCGACGGCGAGCGTGGCGCTACCGACATCCGAGCTGATCGCCGCATCGAAGGCGAGCGCCTCGATGCGCAGCCGCGCCGGATCGATGACTTCGAAGATGAGTTCGCGGGAATCGACTACTTGGCCCGCCACCGCGTTGGCGGAGGCAATCACGCCCGAGACGGGCGCAATCAGCACCTCGCGGGTCGCAAGTCCCCCACCCACAGCAGCGATGCGCTCGGTCAGGCTGCGTGCCTCGCTCTCGGCCGCCTCGATGTCCTTGCGCGGCACGGTGTCGGCCAGCTCCTGCAAGCGCGCGACGCGCTTGTCCGCCAGGCTCTTGGCTGCGCGCAGCTCGGCCAGTTGCGCGGCCTGGTTCGATCGCTCGATCGGCGCGGCCGAGGGCACGACATAGGCCAGCACTTCCCCTTTGCGCACCGCCTGTCCGGGATTTGGCAGACCTCGTGGCCCCGGTTCGATGCGGCCCGCATTCAGTGGCTGTACCTTGCCCCCTGCGTTGGGGTCCATCACCACCTTGCCATTCAGCTCGAACGAGCGCGGCAACTCGGCCTCTTCGGTGAGCAAGGTGCGCACGCCGAGTTGCCGCTGCGCGGGCTTGGGCAGAAACACGCTGCCATCAGGTAAGCGTTGTGGGCCATTGGCGTTCGGCGCGGCGGCTGCGTCGCCATGATCATGGCCTTCGCCGGCGAAAGCTGGAGTGGCTGCACCCAGCGACAGAGCGATGGCTATGGCAAGAAAAATGCGTTTCGAGGTCATGCGGCATCTCCAGCATGGCGTTGACGGGAGGACACCATGCGGCGGCCAATGGTGAACAGGGCCGCAAGCGCGGCCACTATGCCAATGGCCCAGGCCGCATAAGGTGTCCAAGGCTTGGAAGGCCCGGCAGCATCGGTATGCGCTTCTTCGTGGTGATCGAGTTCGCCGGCGAGCAAGTCCACCTCATTGCCTGCGGCGACCGTTGCGGTGATCGGCAGTACCCCAGGCCCAGGCTCAGCCGTCAGAACGACCTCGTAAACATCTTCGTGCTTCTCGGCCTTGAACTTTTCACCGGCAACTTCGAGTTCGATCTGGGCGTCTGTCACCGGGGTGTTGTCAGCGGTACGGTCAAGATAGAGGGTGATGTGCTTGCCGTTGAGCACGCCGACAAGTTCGAAGATGTCGGAGACGGCGATGAACCGTGGGAGCGCGGGGCCAGTAGTGGCCGGGGTCGCGTCGCCGTGGTCATGGCCTTCGCTAGCGCGCGCCAGCGGAGACAGGAGAAGGGCCGTGGCGATGCTGAGCACCGCCAGTAGGGGAGAAAGTTTCATGGTGAAGGTTCCAGATGGGATTCCAGATGGATGTGCTGCGTTATTAATAGCTGTTTACGATTGATGGATAAGCTCTGGGTGCCAATTTCACTCATATCCTGCCGTTCACTGCGGCAGCAGGCCCAGTGCCTGGCGCCATGTGGAAATCGCCGAGGCCAGCTCTATGCGGCTGCGCGCCGCCTGCCGTTCGGCCTCGGTGGCTTCGGCTTCGATGCGCAGCCGTGTCGGAAGATCGGTCTCGCCCAGGCGGAAGGATTTGTCGAAGAATCCGCGCGTCTCACGAGCCAAGGTGGCGCGGCGTTCCGCGGCTGCAAGCTGCGTGCGTGCCGCATTGACCCGGACCTCTGCGGCCTCCCTCTCCGACTGCAACCGCGCACGATCCAGCGCGAATTGGGCCTGTGCTTCCACAGCATCGGCCCGAGCAGCCGCCACGCGGCTGTCGTGGCGAGGGCCTGCGCCGAACGGAATTCGAATGCCCACCGTGATGGCTTGGTCGTAGCGCTCGCCGAATGCCCCACGTTCCCGCGTGGTGGACAGTGTCAACTCCGGGTTCGCCCGCGACTGCTTGGCGGCCAGGGCCGCGGTGCGCTCGGCCACGGCGGCACGGTCTTGCAACTCGTTGAGTGCAGGGTGTATTGGCATGTCTGACGAGGTGGGTTCAACCTCGGCAGGCGATGTACCCGTAGGCGCAGCGAGGGCAACACTGCCGGTCAGCGCCTTCAATTGCTGCTGCGCCGTCGTCGCTCCTGCCTCGGCCTGCGCCACGGCCGCTTCGGCTGCGGCCACAGCACCGTCGGCCTGGTGTTGGTCGGCCTGCGCCAGGTCGCCGGCCTTGGCGCGCCGCGCAACGTCGGTGGCGATGCGGCGAGCATTGTCCAGTTGCCCACGTGCGATGTCGGCGTCGATGCGCGTGCGTTCCCAATTCCACCAGGCCTCACGTACCGTGGCGGCGAGTCGCAGTCGCGCCGCTTCCACACGGCTCTCCACGGCCGCAGTCTGCGCATCTGCCAGTGCACCGCTGTTGCTTCGCTCACCTGGCAGCCACAGAGGGATGGCGATGCCGGCCTCTAGCTCACGGGCACCGTCGTTGCGCGTAAGCCGGTCCGTCTTGTTACTGATTTCGAGCGCGGGTGGCTCGGGCGTCCATGCCGCCGCCGCACGCCGCTGCGCTTGGACGGCATCACGGCGCATCAGCAGCGCCTGCGATTCGGGCTGCCGCGCCCAGGCTGCGTCGAAGACGTCCTTCAGGTTGGCTGGGAGCGCTTCCGGTTGGGCATATACGCCGGCGTTCACGCCGGCCAAGAAAGCGGCAAGTACGGCTTGCCGCAGACGGATTGATGTTTTTGTCTTCGGATACATCCGATGCTCCAGTGTTGAGGGGGATACACGGGAGACCGGCGAATAGCGACCATACGGCCGCGCCACATCTGAACGCCCACGTCAGCAGGCGTTCGGACGCGAACGGGAATCAGAAAAGGAAGACCCCGCCTCGCCGATCAGGCAAGGTGAGACCACTTGGGGCGCTCGGGTCTAAGGGAGTGGTACGCAGTACATGGCTCATCGTTGACCGCGATGGATGGACTGGGTATTTGTTCGAATCGCAGTGACTCGACACGGAGCAGCATGCCAGCGTATTGCCCGTGGCAGTGCCCGCAGTCATGACTCACGCCGAGCGTGGCATCGCTGCTGGAAACCGTCGTATCCGATTCATCGAGGAGCGTGGAAGCATGGCCGTGCGCAGCATGGTCATGGTGTCCGAGATGGCTCACCGCGGAGCCTAGCTTGTGCACGCAATAGCCAGCCACCGCCGCCCAGGTTGCCTGGGTAGGCAGTAGTACGAGCAGAAGTATGGCGAGCCAGCGGCGCATGGAGAAAGTGTAGCAGTAGCAATGTCAGTCCAGGAGCAACGATGAGGGGGTGTCTCTCCGGCCACCTCAATGCCCAGCGAGGTGCTGCTCGCTTTGATGAGGCGAGGCGGCATGGAAACAAACTCTGGCAGAGTGCGCGGGTGTCAGCAGTGTCAACCGCCGGAATACAGTTCCAGTCGCGCACGCTGTGCTTCCGGTGCTTCGCTACGCATCTCATCGACAACCTGCTGGCGCGTCTTCGGTGCTGCGGAACTCTTGATCGGCACCGACCGTCCACGCTGCATCAACGCGAGCGTACCGTCCTTGCGGGCTGCATCGACCTCGGCCATCAGCTGGGCGCGTGTCTTGGTGCTCTTGAAGTGATCGGAGTGATACGTAAAGCCTTGCTCCGTAGGCGCCGGATGCCAGAGCGAATCGGCCTGGGCCGTCATGGGCAGCGCCGTAGCCAGGACGATGGCCTTCAGGGCGATAAGATGGGTCAGTTTCATTGCATGGTCCTTTCCAGCGTGATTTGCAAAAAATCGATATTCCCGAAGGCATGAGCACAATGTAAGAACCGACACCGAACGGGAGTAGAACGTACAGATGACAATTTGGACAGGTTGCGAGCGACCGTGGAAGGAACGGCACGCATGAAGCTGCTAATCGTGGAAGACGAAGCCAAGCTCGCGGACTATCTTCGCAAGGGGCTCTCTGAAGAAGGCTACGCGATCGATGTGGCTGCCAACGGAATCGATGGCCTCCACATGGCCTCGCACGGCAGTTACGACCTGATCGTGCTCGACACCATGTTGCCGGGCATCGATGGCTTCGGCTTGCTGGCCGCGCTGCGGCAGAGCAAGCAGACGCCGGTGATCATGTTGACGGCCCGCCATCGCATCGAGGACCGCGTGCGCGGACTGAAGGCGGGAGCGGATGACTACCTCGTCAAGCCGTTCGCCTTTTCCGAGCTGGTGGCCCGCATCGAAGTGCTGCTGCGCCGCGTTGCTGGCACTGCGCCCGCACCCGATGCGCTGGTGCTGTGCCTGGGGGACTTGCAGGTGGACCTGGCGCGGCGGCGCGCTACTCGGGCCGGCCAGCGCATCGACCTGTCGGCAAAGGAGTTCCAACTGCTGACGCTACTCTTGCGCCGCAAGGGTGAGGTACTGTCGCGCACAGAGATCGCCGAGCAGGTGTGGGACGTGAACTTCGACTACGGCACGAACGTGATCGATGTTGCTGTGCGTCGGCTGCGGAACAAGCTCGACCTGCCCTTCGAGCGTCCGCTGCTGCACACAGTCCGTGGCATGGGCTACATGCTCGAAGATCGTCAGCCGTGAGACTGCGGCCTGCCGGATCACTAGGACGGCGGCTTGCCCGCTGGCTCGCCTTTCTTACGCTGGCCGGACTCGCCTTGATCTGCTTGGGCGTCTACACCGTCACCGCACTGAGTTTCAAGGAGCGGCAGATGGACACGCTGCGGCAGAAGCAGCTCCAAGTGAGCCATCTCATTGCCGAGGCGGGAGAGTTGGACAACGACACGCTTACGCACAAGCTCAATGACGCCATGGTCGGCCAGCAGGACGTGATGGTGATCCTGAGCGGTGCCGACGGCAGTGTTCTTTATGCCAGTTCAGCCGTTCCAATGGATCACCGCACGATCGACATGCGGTTCGAGGCCACGAACGGCACCACCTCCATCCAGGCGGTGCTGATCCTGGACGCCAGCGAGGACGATCGCGTGCTTGAGCGCTTAGCCCGCACGCTGGTCACGGCGGCGCTTGCTGGGACAGTGGTGATTGCCGTCGGTGGATTCACGCTGGTGCAAATCGGGCTGCGTCCAGTACACGATCTTTCGGCACAAATCCAAGCACTGGAGGCCGATACCCTGCACCAGCCTCTGGATGGCTCCGCTCAACCCGACGAACTGGTTCCGCTGGTGGCCCATGTCAATGAGTTGCTGAAGCGTCTGCACAAGGCCTATGAACAATTGGAAGCATTCAATGCCGATGTTGCCCATGAACTGTTCACGCCGTTAGCAACCTTGATGGGAGGCACCGAGATCGCTTTGCGCAAGGCACGCGACGCCGACGCGCTTCGGGATGTACTGGGTTCGCATCTCGAAGACCTCCAGCGCATGTCGATGATCGTGCAGGACATGCTCTTCCTGTCGCAGGCCGACCGCGGAGCCGAGGCCCGCCGCGAACACGTCGACAGCCTGGCCGATGTTGCGGGCGCGGTGGTGGACTTGCACGAGGCGGCCATCGAGGAAGCCGGTCTTCAAGTCCGTATCGACGGCGATGCCACATGCACGGCCGACGTGCGCCTGCTGCAGCGCGCGCTATCCAACCTGATCGGCAACGCAACCCGGCACGCGCATCAGCGCAGCACCATCTTGGTGCAGATCGACCGGCTGGACGACGAGGTGGCCCTACGGGTGGTGAACCAAGGTCACACCATTCCGACTGAACATCTACCCTACCTGTTCCACCGCTTCTACCGGGCGGATGCAGCGCGGTCGAACGCCGCCCGCAATCACGGACTGGGCTTGGCCATCGTGGCCGCCATCGCTCGCATGCACGGAGGGCGGACCGTGGCGGAATCAAACGGTGGCGTCACGTCCATCGGACTCACGGTGCCTGACCCTTTCAAGCCTTCTGCACCGCACCCAGAAGCCGCAACCCGTTGAGCACAACCAGCAGGCTGGCTCCCATATCGGCGAAGACGGCCATCCACATCGTTGCTCCGCCAAAAAGGGCAAGCACGAGGAAGACGGCCTTGATACCAAGCGCCAGCGTGATGTTCTGCCACAACACCGCGTGCGTCGATCGCGAGAGCTTCACTGTCTCGGCAATGCGTCGCAGGTCGTCGTTCATCACGACCACGTCGGCTGCTTCCATTGCTGTGTCGGTTCCGGCCGCACCCATCGCCACGCCGATGTCGGCCTGGGCCAGCGCGGGCGCGTCGTTGATGCCGTCGCCGGTCATCGCGGTCGGCCCCAGGTCTCGCTGCAAGGCCCTGATGGCTTCCAGCTTGTCCTCGGGCAGTAGATTGCCGCGTGCCTGCTCGATGCCGGCTTCGTGTGCTACAGCCGTGGCCGTGGCTTGGTTGTCGCCTGTCAGCATGACGGGAGTGATGCCCAGCGCTTGCAGCGATGCGACCGCCTCACGAGACGAAGGCTTGATGGTGTCAGCGACGGCAAACAACGCGATGACCCGCTCCGGACTGGCCAACAGCGTGACGGTTCGGCCTGCCTCTTCGTGCTGCTTCAGCCGTTCCTCCAGCGCCGGTGAGCACTGTCCGCGCTCTTCGATCAAACGGTGGTTGCCGAGCACATAGCTCACGCCGCTGACCTCTGCTTGTGCACCGCGCCCCGCCAGCGCCGTGAAATTCTTCGCTTCGACGCCATTCGGCTTCAGTCCGGCCGCGATCGCGCGCGAGACTGGATGGTCGGAATGGCTGGCCAACACCACGGCGACGTGTTCCGCGTCCGCCGACTCCGTCTGCGAATCGACGACGGCCCAGTCCACCAGCCTCGGCTTGCCCTCGGTGATCGTGCCGGTCTTGTCCAGCGCAATCGCCTTGAGCTTGCGCGCCTCTTCAAGGTAAATACCTCCTTTGATGAGAATGCCGCGGCGGGCGGCTGCCGCGAGCCCACTGACAATAGTCACCGGTGTCGAGATCACCAACGCACACGGACAGGCAATGACCAGCAGCACGAGCGCCTTGTAGATGGCCTGCATCCAGGTCCAGTCCAGCAGCCATGGTCCGAGCAACGCGACCGCCAGCGCGAGCACGAAGATGGCTGGCGTATAGACAGCCGCGAACCGGTCGACGAAGCCCTGCGTAGGCGCGCGCGTCGATTGCGCTACTTCGACAGCGTGGATGATGCGCGCAAGCGTTGATTCCGATGCGAGGGCCGTGACTTCGAACTCGAAAGTGCCCGACTCGTTGATCGTGCCTGCAAAGACGGTATCGCCAGCCGTCTTGTCGACAGGAATACTCTCGCCGGTGACAGGGGCCTGGTTAATGCTCGTCTGACCGGAGCGCACCACACCATCCATTGGCACGCGCTCACCGGGTTTCACGCGCAGCACTGCACTGACGGCGATCTCGGCCACCGGCAGGGTAGTCCAACTGCCATCGACTTGCCTCACCGATGCCTGCTCAGGCGCCATCTCCAACAGGCCCTTGATCGCATTGCGCGCGCGATCGACTGCCCGCGCCTCGATCGCCTCAGCGATGGCATACAGCGCCATCACCATCGCAGCCTCGGGCCACTGGCCGATCGCAAACGCGCCTGTCACCGCGACAGTCATCAGCGCATTGATGTTCAGGCGACCATGCCGCAGGGCCGTCAGTCCCTTCTTGTAGACATCAAAGCCGGCTAGCCAGATCGCTACCGCCGCCACGGCGAGGCCAGCGGCGCGCCAGATTGCGGTCTCCGGTGCGAAATACCCGATCAACTCGGCAGCGATGGCCATGATCAGCGCGGCAGCCAGCTTGGGCAATTGGCCTCGGACGCCTTCGTGATCGTGGCCGCCTTCCTCCGAATGCACCTGTCCTGCGCCTGCCGCAACGACCGGCTGGGGGTCAAACCCCACCTTGCGAATGGCCTCCAGCGCTGGCGCAATGGACGGTTCGTCAGCATCGACGGTCAGCATCCGCTGGCCGAGTTGAAAGCGCAGCCCACGGATACCTGGAACTCCGTCGAGAGCTCGGCGGATTTCCGACTCTTCCGCCGCGCAATCCATCGTGGCGATACGAAAACTGCGGCCGCGCGTGGCGGTCGGAACACGGGAAATAGGTGCCGTGTCGATGGAGCAGGCGCCGCAGCAATCGTTGCTGCGAGCGTCCGCATAATCTTGGTCAGTGTGAGTGTTTTTCATGGACGATCCTTTAACCTTTCCCATATTGCAAACCCTGTAGTCGGTGTAGAGTCAAGCCCATACTGCCTTGAAGACAGGCGGAAAGGGGCTGCTGATGAAGATTGGAATCTTGGCCGAAGCCACGGGAACGCCCGTTGAAACCATCCGCTTCTACGAGCGCGAAGGTCTGCTGCCGCCTCCGGCGCGTGCCGAAAACAACTACCGTATGTACTTGCCGGTCCATGTCGAGCGGCTGGCATTTGTCCGGCAGTGCCGCAACCTCGACATGACCCTCGACGAAATCCGCGCGCTGCTCGCGCTGCGGGAATCACCCGCGCAGGATTGTGGCGACATCAACACGTTGCTCGACGAACACATCGGCCACGTCGCGCAGCGCATCCGGGAACTTCGCGCGCTTGAGGCAGACCTCAAGGCGTTGCGCGCGCGCTGCATCGCACCGCATGCGGTCACCGAATGCGGCATCCTCAGTGGCCTCGACACCGCGGCTGCGGCGGGGCCGGAGCTAGCTAGGCGACGTCATGTGCATGGCGCGCACTGAGGGGTACAGCGGCGCATAGACTGTCGCCATCTGGGCCAGTCATCGCGGTTCGGCCAAGGGCTAGAGTCGGTTGCAGCACATCTGCTTGACATTGCGTTGACTTCAGGGTTTGAAATGGCACCGTCAAAACTCGACGTTGATTTTGTCAAGCCATGCCCGGCATACCGGCCTCACTGCTGCGGCTGGATGCAATGCGCGCAGCGCCTACCAGTCCCAGGGCCAGCCCTACGGAAACCAGTGTCATCATGACATCGAATGTCGCCACCCGGTGCGCGATCAACGGTTCCAGCGCGGTCTGTTGGCGCTGGAAGTGATCCACTTGGCGCGCGTACCCTTCGCAGTTTGCCGGGTCACCCAATGCCAATGGGAAGCGCAGAACTTCATCCAACGGAATGCGCCTATAGGCCAATAGCCGTGGAAAGCACCGGCGCCGACATCGATGCCAAGACCCTGCCCCGGCTGTTCAACCGCTTCTACCGCGCCGATGCTTCCAGGGCCCATCCGGATTCCGACGGCTCCGGGCTGGGTGTGCCCATCACGCGGGCCATCGCCGAGGCCCATGCCGGCCAGGTCACGGCGACCTCGGGCCAGGGGGCGAACCTGCTTCGCTCTGGTGTTTCCGCATCGCGTTGCCAAGCCCCGAAGCTGACAACAATGTCATCGGGTTGTCTGGGTTCTGTTGGGTAGGGGTTTCTACCATGAACACATCTCCTCAACGCCCGCCCAAGGCATTAGAGATGCAAGTTTCATCCAACCTCGTCAGGAGCTTTGACCATGACCCAACAACGCCTCTCCCTCTCCTCCATGATCGCCGCCGCGGCCGCAGTGGCCGCCCTGGGCCTTCCGGGGATGGCTTCGGCCGCATACGAGCACCCTGCCAACAACGAAACCGGAGTCATCGTTCACCCGGAGCACTTCAAGAGCGAGAAGACACGAGCACAGGTGATTGCAGAAACCAAGGCTGCCATGCAACAAGGCCGCCTTTCCTACGGTGAAAGTAATTACCCGATCGGCACGCCCACACCCGATGCAGGCTCTGGCAAGACGCGAGCACAGGTGATTGCGGAAACCAAGGCTGCCATGCAGCAAGGCCGCCTTTCCTACGGTGAAAGTAATTACCCGATCGGCACACCCACACCCGACGCAGGCTCTGGCAAGACGCGAGCACAGGTGATCAACGAATTGCAGAACGAATCGCCTGCCGAACGCAATGCTCGCCTGCGTTTCTACTCCCGGGGTTGATGGCCCCCCAGTTGGGATTGCAGTGGACTGCGTTGAATCCATTTTATGGGATCGTTGGGGTCGGCCTGACTAGCCTCGGGACAGCCCAGGCCGCCGCCCAATTTCCCATGAAACCCCACCGCTGCGCACCGTCGCGGCGATCTGCCGCCCCAGCCGCTGTTCAATCACCGACCGCCACGGCACCAAGCTAAATCCCATGCCGTCATCGAGTACGGCGTAGCGTCCGCTGGCGAGCATGACCGAGCGCCGGTAGATGCCAGCCACGCGCTGCCCGTCGGCCACCGGGCGATGCTCTAAGCCGGTGTCGGCCGCAATGTCTTTGGCGACCTGCGCCAGGTCCTGGTTGCGCAGCGTGCCCAGCAGGTTGCGCGCGAGGATCACACGCTGCCCGTGCCGCTCGGCCAGCCCCTGTTCGGCCAGAAAGTCGGCGCGTTGCTGCATCGCCTGTCTGGCCTCGCCACCAAAACCCAGGTCGCCCAAGCCCGAGCCACCAGCGATCAGTTGCTGGTCGAGCCAGGTGGCTCCGATCACGCGGGCCTGCCGCTCGATGGGCAGGTGCGATTTCAGTTCCACGGCCACGCCGCCCAGGCGCTGTGCGTCATAGCGGCGGCCCTGTTCGGCCAGGTCGTCCGGCACCTTCCATAGCCCCTCGGCCACGCGCTCCACGATGCCTGCGCGGCGCAGGGCTTCCAGCCGGCGGACGTGGGCCGCGACGACTTCCTGCGGATCGCGGCCGGGCACGGCTTGACCCTGCGCAACGGCCAGGTGATGGTCGGTGCGGTATAGGCCGCCGCTCGCCAGTGCGGTGATGTTCTTGTCGGCAGCGCGCACGTCAGCCGATCCCTTCACCTCCACCACCGCGCCGGTCGGATAGTTCGCCAGTTCGTCGCGGGCATTGAGCGCGACGTAATGGGCTTTGCCGTCCACGCCGTCGATGACCAGATAGCCCCGGTCGCGCAGCTCGTCGGCCAGCCCCTTCGCGGCCACGCGACCGACGATGGTTCGGCCATCGTCCCCCGGCTCGAACACCGCCAACTCGCGCGGCTCGCCACGCATGGCCCGCTGCATGGTGCGGATGATGTCGCCACGCTCGCCCAGGGCACGCAAGGTCTTCTCGGCGTCGGCATGGAAGGCCAAGGTGCCCGGCCGCAGCTCGTCGGCCAGGCCAAGGCGCTGCAAGCGTTGCAGGCGGCCGATCAGCAGCAGGCGCTGACGTTGCAACCGCGGTTCGTTGAGGCGTTCGACATGCACTCGGCCATCATCGCCGGCCTCACGTTGCAGCGTGCGGTCGAGGCTCGTCCATCGCTCTTGCTCGACCTCGCGCTGCAAAGTCTGCTGGATCTCCAGTTCGGTGCGCGGCCCCAGCCATTCGGTCGCCAGTTCGGCGGCGCGATGGCGGAAGCCATCGGCGATGTAGTCGCCCGCGATGATGAGGTCTTTGCCGGTGTCATCGCGCCCGCGCACGACGATGTGCGTGTGCGGGTTGTCGGTGTTCCAGTGAGTGACGGCCACCCAATCGAGGCCCGTGCCCAGGTCGGCCTCCATGCGGCCCATGAGGTGCCGCGTGTAGGTGCGCAGGTCTTCCAGTTCCGCGCCATCCTCGGGCGAGAGGATGAAGCGGAAATGGTGTCGGTCGTCGGCGCAGTGTTCCTTGAAGGCGTCGAGGTCGGCAGCATCGGTCTGCGGCCCATAGGCTTGGCCCGGCTCGCCATCGCGGCCCACACCGTCGCGCTCGATGTAGCGCAGGTGCTTGGCGAGCGACTGCGGGCTGGCCTGGCGTTGATTGACCAGCAGCGTCTTGATGGTCACGCGCCGCGACATGGGCGTCAGCTTTGCGCCCGCGAAGCGCGCGGCCGTGTGGCCGCGCCCCAGGCGCGAGCCGGGCCGCTGGCCGGTTCCGGCACCCTTGCCGGCTCCTCCGGGACGGCGCACCGAAGACTTGCCGCTGCTGGCCTTGCCGGTCTGCTTGAGCACCTTGGAGACGAAGCCTTGGCCCCGATTCTTCGGGGCGCTGGGGCGGATGCGGAAATCATCGTCGCGGCGGTCGGTCATGGCCGCGCTCCCTGCAAGCCCCGGCGTGTCCGGTCGTGCGAAGCACGCGGACATGCCTGCATTGGTGCGGGCCACGCGCCCCACGCGGCACGGCGGCGAAGCCGCCCCGTGCCGCGCCACCCCCACGTGCAGACTGGCTTTGCGGGCGGCCAGGTGTCGCCCCCTTTTGTCTTGCCTTCCGCCTTTGCCCTTCGCTGTCGCTCCGGGTGTCGGCGGTCCGGCGGCGCTGTGCTGCTTGCAGCTAGCGCGCCGGCGAGCGCGCCAATGGCCGCAGGCCGGGCGCGTTCGAGGCAAGACGCCTGCACATTGGACGGCTGCGCCGGATGTTGCGCGAAGCGCGGCGCGGATGCGTTCGCGCTGCACGCGCGACGACATGGCAACAGCATCCAGAACGACATGCCAGATGGCACGATGAGATGCACGGTGACGTGCAGCGAATCGGCGGCCATCATGAGCGTGTCTCCAGCCAGACCGGATGCGCGACGCCGATCAGGACGGATGCGCTGACCGGCCCGAAATAGCGGCTGTCGAACGATGCCGGATTGGTCACGCTCAATAGGAACAGCTCGCCCTCGGCCAGCGGGCGGCAATGCGGCCAGGATGGCAGCGGCCGGCCCAGCCGATCAGCAGGCAGCGCGGCGGCCGTAGGCACGCCGTCGATGCGTACCTGACCGGCGACGATGCAGACGTGTTGCGGCGCGACCGCGCCCACACGTTTGAGCAGCGGAACGTGTGCCGGCAGGTAGCCGCGCTGCGCAGCGAGCGCGGCAGCGTCGGCAGGCAATAGGGTCAAGACGATGCTGCCCACGGACAAGGAACGTGGCAGCGAGGTGGCCCGATGGTCGAGCGGCTTCACGCGATACCAGCCGACCGGCACGCTGTCGGACGGGTTGTAGATCAGGCGCGGCAGCGGCTGCACGAACGCCGCCCAGGCCAGCGCAGCGAGGCCGCAGGCGGACAGGCCAGCCAGCACGATGCGAGCGCGCAGGCGCGAGCGAGGATGCGGCGCGGCTTCGGGCGTGCGTGCGACAGTGGAATGGACCGTCATGGCAGCGCCCTCCCGGTCAGCCAAGCGGCGTGCCGCTCGGCGGTGTATTCGGGCAGCGGCAGACGGGCCGCCAGACGGTTGCCCAGCGTGCGCCAGTACGCGGGCGAAACGTCGATGGCGGCGATGCCCTGCGCGCCGATGCCGTCGATGCGTTCGAGCACGGCACGCACCGCGTTCTCGCCTTCGGCGTGCAGCAGCAGGCGTGCGCCGGGCCGCACGCCGGGGATGCGCTGCACGTCGTCCAGCGGCGTGCCAGCCTGCATCACCATGAGCTGCCAGCGGATCGTTCCGTAGTCGTTGGCCTGCCAGCGAATGCGGCAGAACATCGCGCCCGGCAGGAACACCGCGCAGCGCCGCCAGCGGTCGAGCCGCAGCATGCGTGCCGGTTCGCCGAAGCGCAGGTAGAGCTTGAACTGCGGTTCGATGTAGGCCAGCGAAACGCGCGTCAGCGGCACGCTGCCGACGAGGCCAGCGAGTACCGAAGGCGCGCGCAGCGGCGCAGCCGTGGCCGCGTGCGCCGCAGGTAAAGCGGATGCGTTCATGGCATCTTCTCCGGGGGAAACTCCCGCTCCAGCAGGCCGCGCAGCAAGTCGGCCACGGTCACGCCCTGCGTGAAGGCCGACACCTTGATACGCGCCCGCAGCGCGGGCGTGATGTCGAGGGTCAGGCGGGCTGTGTAGAGGTCGCCCTTGTTCAGCGCATCGGCATCGCCCTGGCGAATCCACGCCTCGGCGTGTGGATTCGTGGGCGGACGCGCGCCAATGCCGACGCGCTTGGCGCGTGGTGACGGTTGCGCTGTCATGTCGGCCACCGCAGCAGTTCATCCACCAGGGCGGTGATTTCGCGTGCGGCGGCGCTGTCAGGTGCCGTTTCGCGGGCGAGTCGGCCAGCGGCCACGCTGTCGGCGAACACAATGCGCTGATGCACTTCCGCGCGCAGCGCAGGTAGCGGCTGGTCGGCGAGCGCCTGGCGTGCCTCGCGCCCGATCACGGTGGTGCTGACGCGCCGATTGATGACAAAGGCCGCGCGCAGCGCAGGCCGAAAGACTTGCGCCTCTCGGATCAGCGCCACCATCTCGGCGCTGGCCCACAGGTCATAGGGGCTGGGCTGCACCGGGATCAGCACGCGCTCGGCCGCCAGCAGCGCGGAACGCGCCAAGGCGGCGATGCGCGGCGGCCCGTCGATGACGACGTGATCGGCCCGACTGGCGAGTTCTGGCGCTTCCTGATGCAGCGTTTCGCGTGCCAGGCCCACGGCGCTGAACAGCCGTGGCAAGCCTTGCTGACTTCTGCGCTGCGCCCAGTCGAGCGATGAACCCTGCGGGTCGGCATCCAGCAGGATGACGTGCTGGCCACGCATTGCCAGTTCGCCGGCGATGTGTGTGGCGAGCGTGGTCTTGCCGACGCCGCCCTTCTGGTTGAGCAGAGCGACGATCATGGCGTGGCCCTCCATGCTGGAAAGCCTTGCTTTGATCGGTCTGCAAAACCTGTCGGCTGGTGGCTGGTATTACCTGCCGTTTCTGGCCGCGTGGTGGTTGTCCACCGCAGCGGCGTTGCCCTACTAAAAGTTAGAGAAATTAAGTTAGGGAAGTTAGAGGGCGCGCAAACCCAATGCTGGCGCGGGTTTGCGGCCGATCGGCACGCCTGATAGCACGATAGTCCCACGCCTGATAGCACGATACCCCGCACGCCTGATAGCACGACACCATTCACAGGCTCTCCCGGAGTTATCCCCGTGCCGTATGCGGCACTGGCCGGAACGTCAGCAGCTCCATGCCGTTGTCCGGCATCCGCTCGATGCCCAGGACGTAGCCGGGCAGCGACTGCCGCGCGACCAGGGCGCGCAGGTCGCAGGCGAAGTCGTAGGGCTTGGCGGTGCTGCCGGATTTCTGGTGCAGGTAGCGGAAGTCGAACTGCCAGCCGTATGCCTGCTTGCCGCCGTGCTTGCGGACGAGCCGGTACAGCCACCGCTCGATGCCGCCGGTCAGCCGGAAGTACGCCGGGTCGATGGTCAGCACCAGGGCGGCGTCGAGCACGCCGGCATAGAACCAGTCCGGCAGGATCAGTTCGATGCCCAGCGGCGTGCCGCTGGCATCGGCCAGTTCCTTCCATTCGTTGATCCACGAAAACCGATGCAGACGCCGCCCGGTTGTCTCGCGGATGGACGTGGCCACCGTGGTCGATTGCAGCCGGTCGAGTGCGGCCTTGAGGCGCTGGTAGTCGCGCAGCGACTTGCCGCGCCCGATGAAGCGCAGGATCTCGTAGGGCGTGACCCGCATCAGCCGCGACGGGCGCAGGCCCGCGTCCTTCGCTTCCACGATCTGCGAGGCCGCCCAAATGAGGATGTCCGCATCCCAAATCGTGGCGATGCCGTGCTCGGCGGTGCCTTCCACGCGGATCGTCACGTTGCCCGCGCGGAAGTCGATGGGTTTGACCCGCTTGGACTTGGCGAGCGAGAAGAAGGGATAGGCCATCAAGTCCTGACTGTCGCGCGGCGCCATGTCGCCCGGCAAGGCGCGGAACAGGTCGAGCTGTTCGCGCTCTTGCAACGGCCGCTGCCGGGACGGCAGCGCAGGGCTGGACATGGCGATGGCCTGCCGCGCGCCGCCGATCAGCGCGCACGGCTGTCGGCCGAGTGGTGCTCGGCGTATTCGGGATCGGAGGTCGTCTCGAAGCTGCGGTCGGCAGCCCAGGCATCGAGGTCGGCCACGGCGTACATGACGCGCCTGCCGAACTTGCGAAAGCGCGGGCCGCCACCGATCACGCGCTGCTTTTCCAGCGTGCGCGGCGACAGGCGCAGGTACTCGGCGGCTTCGTCGTTGGTGAGATAACGCTGGGGCTGCGCGGCAGCGGTCGAGACAGTGGCGGCAGGCCGCAAGGGAGCGGGACGCATGGTGTGAACCTCCATCGGTTGAAAGCGCCCGGCCACACAGCGCGACCGGATGGAGGCAGTCTCAGAAAACGCGGCCTTCCTGCTCAGGGTCGTTTTGCGTCGTCTTCAGAACGACCCTTCTCAAGCGGCGGAAGCTGTGCTAATTGGCGGTAGCCGCCGCGCATCAGCGCATCGCCGCGACGCGCCAGGCGGCGCACCTTGGAGCGCAGCCCGCCATCGCTGTACCAGTCGGCCACGGCTTCCACGCCAAACAACCCTTCGCCCACCTCGCGCAAGGACGCACCCGCCAGGGTCGCGTCAAGCGCCTGCAAGGTGTGCAACTCCAGCAGCGCGGCAGGTGTTGGCCTGGGCTTGGCGGCAGCCAGTGCCGCGTCGGGCGCATGGCCGCGCGCAGGCACGGCAGCGCCGCCGCGGCGGGCATAGACCACGGCCTTGCCATCTTCCAGGCCGGGTGCCAGTGCGTAGCGCTGGCAATGGTCTGGGCTGCGCGCGATCAGCGTCAGCCCCTTGCCGTCGTGGAGCAGTTGCTTATGACCCGGAAGGCTCCAGAACGCGAAAGCCGTGGCATCGGGCGGTGGGTCGGCATCGGGATAGAGCTGCACCACGGCGGCATGGCCGGGCAGCCAGACCGGATGCGCGTCGCGCGCATCCAAGGTCGGGTCTTCCAGCAGGCGCAAGCCCCAGCGATGCGCTGCCTGCTGTGCCACCTGTGGCCGGCGATGACGGCGCAGCCAGTCGAGCCGGTAGTCGGGATGTCTGCGCAGGTACTCCCAGGCCAGCGCGAGCGCATCCAGCCATAGGACATACAGGTACGCAGCGGTCGGATACCAATGCGCGACGTGATGGGGATCGACCATGACGCAACCTCCTGCGAACAGGACTCGCCGCCACGGCAGAACTCCGCGCTACATCGTCATCGTCAGAATGTCATGGGTCAAAAAAGTGGATGGGGCTGTCAAGACCGATTGGCTCCGATGCGTTGCGGTATTCGTCTCAATGCTGCGGCGGCAGCGTCCCGACCTTGGGACGCGGTATAGGCCAGCCTGCCGCAGCCCGCGCCCGGCATCATGTCTATTTGGATCAGACTGGCGTGGCTACGCCGCAAGAATGCCGATTGAGACCTGCCCGGTCTGACACCAGACTGAAAAAGTCACAGTAGGTCGTATTCAGTCCGGGATAGCCCAGTCGCGCTCGGCCAGCCGGGTGTATTCCGACAGCGTGCGCGTAGGGCGGAAATAGAGGTCGCGCATCACGGGCTGCTTGCGCGGCCCGACGATGCCAGCCAGCTCGGACAACTTGACGGTGCCTTGCGCTGGCATACCGATCCCCAAGTCGATGAGGCCCCAGGCGGTATCACCGTCGGCGGGATCGAGCGCGGCCAGCAGCCAAGTCACGTGCGCGTCCGGCATGAACAGCCGCACCACGGGCACCGGGTCGATGGCTTCGCCAGCGGTGCGGGCCTGGCCGTGGGCCAGCAGGCGCGCGCGGTCGTCCTCGGTGATGAGTGGATTCATGGCGATCCCCTCCGGCTGCACGAATCCGCCAAAGCGTGAAAGCGCAAAGCCGTATCGGCGGATTTGTGCATAAACACGATTGTGGTTCCGTTACTTCGCGCCTTTGTTGAAACCCATAAATGCGGATTTCTGTAGAAGCGCAAAACAGTGGGATTTCAAAGAATGAGTTAAAGATAACGTGGTTTTAATTGTGCTGCGAATCGACGCTTCTGTCTATGCAGAAGCGATCCGTCCAGCCCGGCCGACCAGCCGGCACCACCACCCATGACGCCGAGTTGGCTCACGCCTTCGGCGCTGCGGTGCGTGCGCTGCGGATGGAGCGTGGCATTGCGCAGGAATCGCTGGCGCACCTGGCCGGCGTCGAGCGTTCCCACATGGGCAAGATCGAGCGCGGCGAGCACATACCCACGCTGGCGATCATCTTCAAGATTGCCAGCGCGCTCGAATGCAGCACGGCGGTGCTGATGAGCGAGGCCGAAAGTCAGCTCGCAGCAGCGGCCCAGCCGTAGGCGCCGGCCCGGTCGATCCGGCACAAGCCGGTTCGGCGGTGTTTCAGGGGCGCCAAGTGCAGCGCGGCGGGGACGGGTCTTGCGCCGATCCCTTGGAGGCAAGCGAAGCGCGCAGCGCCGCAGGCGCGAAGGCGTGAGGGATTGGAGCCGAATGGCCGTGACGGCAAAGGCGGCACGGGGCGCAGCCCGCAAAGCCCGGCGGTGCATCGCGCCGACACGCCATGCCCCGACCGCAGACACCGCTTCCCAGCATGGAGAGGCAGCCCGCTATGGGCCACTACCTGCCGCTGCCACATTCGGGACGAGCAAACAGCACAGCGCCCCGCCGCGATGGGCGGGGCGCTGCGGCGGTCATGCCGCCTGGGGCTTGCTGCGCGACCAGATCAGGTCGTGCGTGCCGTCCTCGCCTTCGATCAGGCGGGCATAGACCGTGGCCGGGAACGAAGGATCGTCGAGGGTCACGGAGATGTAGTCCCGCCCGGCCTCGCTGGTCTTCTTCCACGCCGCGCCGATGTCGTGGCCGGCCGCCTGGAGGCGGAAGTCCGGGGCTTTCTCGTTGTCCCCCTTGTCGTTGGGAGCCAGCTTGACCTTGACGTTGAGCGTCAGGGTGCGAAGCGTGCCGGTGAAGCCGTCTTTGTCTGCGGTGAAGCTGCCGATGTTGGCCATGATGAAACTCCTTTTGGTGGAACAAGGTTCGCGCCCATCGCGTCCTTGTTGTGATCCGGCCGGCGGGGGACGGGCTGGCTGCACCGCTTGCGGTCGCAACGCAGTGGAGAGCCGGGAGGCGAAAAGAATTTGTCCCGCGAGGAATCTGCGCAGCAGAGGGGAAATTGTTTTCGCCGCACGGTGGCAGCCATGAAGCCCGAGGCGCAGCCGTGCCACCACCAGGATTCACAACGAGACAAGGACGCCTTGGGCCGAACCGCTCCGAAAGGAGATGTGGCCGGCTCGGCATCCCCGCATGAAGGCTTCGCCGATTCGCCCGCTGACGCGGGCCACGTCAACCGCTCGACGACTGGCGAGAACGCCCCCGCCGCACCTAGCGGCGCCGGTTTTGAGGCGTGGTGTGGAAGCTCCATAGCGATGCCGGACGGGTTGTCCGTGAACCGCCCTTCGTGACGTGGTGAGCAGGAGCTGCCAGCGTTGAGGACGGCACGCATCTGCACAACCTGCCGCAGCAAGTCTCAGCGTGTTCGCCAGCGCCCCGTCCATTGCGGCGGGGTGCTGGCCGGGCCGATCCGGCGTAGCCGGTTCGGCCGCATCGAGGGGTGCCAAGCTGCGCGCGGCGGGGATAGCCCGCAGGGCTTTCTCCTGGAGGCAAGCGAAGCGCGCAGCGCCGCAGGCGCGAAGGCGTGAGGGATTGAAGCCGAATGGCCGTGACGGCAAAGGCGGCACGGGGCGCAGCCCGCAAAGCCCGGTGGCGCACCGCGCCGACACGCGCAAGTCATTCTGGACGCCCCGCAAAGGGCCGAACGCAGAGTGACAGCAGAGGTAATCGCGTGGAAATCGAATCTCCGCAGGCGTCAGTCTGCTCCCAGTGCGTGGATGATGGGACAGTTGCCCTTCATCGCGCCCGCATCGCACTGGCACAGCAGTGTCGTGAGCGCCTTGCGCATCGCCGCCAGGTCGGCCAGCTTGGTTTCGATTGCCGCCAGCTTGTGCGAGGCCAGTTCGCGCGTTTCGGCACAGGCATGGGCCTCGTCGAGTTGGAGCAGGCCGCCGATCTCTTCCAGCGTGAAGCCCAATGCCTGCGCCCGCTTGATGAAGCGCACGCGCTTGACCGTGGTGGCATCGTAGCGGCGATACCCGTGGGCCGGCTTGTCCGGCTCCGGCATCAGCCCGCGCCGCTGATAGTAGCGGATGGTCTCGACGTTGACGCCGGCCTCGTCTGCCAGGCCCCCTATCGTCAGCTCGCTCATGGCTCAAACCCCTTGACTCCGTAGCATGGTACGGAGTTTAAAGTGGCAAGTGTCGAAGACGTTCGTACACGCCCATGCCCACCTTCAACTTCAAGAACTCGCTCGTCGCCGGAACACTGGCTGCCATCGGCGCCTCGGTGTGCTGTGTGGTGCCGTTGGTGCTGCTGATGATGGGCATCGGTGGTGCCTGGATCGCCAGCCTCACTGCGCTGGAGCCGCTGCGGCCCTGGTTTATTGCGGTAACGTTTCTGTTCGTGGGTCTGGCGTTCAGCCGTCTGTACTTTCAACAACCGGCCTGCGAGCCCGGCGCCGCCTGCGCCCAATCGAGCGTTCTCAAGCGCCAGCGGCTGATCTTCTGGGTCGTCGCGCTGGTGCTTCTCGCCTTGTTGTCGGTGCCTTGGCTGGCACCCTTGTTTCTCTGAAGGAACTCTCATGCACAAATCAGTCGCATCGCTGCTCGTCGCGCTGTCGCCGTTCGCTGCCTTGGCCGCAACGCCGCAGACGACCACGCTCCATGTGCAGAACATGACCTGCGAGCTGTGCCCGGTCACGGTGAAGAAATCGCTGGAGAGAGTGCCTGGCGTCAGCCAGGTCAGGATCGACTTCGCCAAGAAGACGGCGATCGTCACCTTCGACGCAGATCAGGCCCAAGTCTCGACGCTCGTGAAGGCGACCACCGACGCGGGCTACCCTTCGACGCTGCGCAAATGACAACCGGCACGCCCACACTGGAGTCGGTGCTGACCTGCCCGCACTGCGGCCATGCCCGGCACGAGACCATGCCGACCGATGCCTGCCAGTTCTTCTACGAGTGCGAACAGTGCAAGGCGTTGCTACGGCCGAAGGCGGGAGACTGCTGCGTGTTCTGCTCCTACGGATCGGTCAAGTGCCCGCCTGTGCAAATGCTGCGGGGGTGCTCCAGTTGCAGCACATGACGGACGCCAGCCATACGCCAGCAACCTGACTGGCGCGCTGCGTGGGCAGGCCGCTCGCGCATTTCAACGCCGCCGCCTGAGCCACTGCGAAGGCGGCGGCGTTCTGAATCGGTTGTTGGCCTTTGACACCGGGCGCGGCCACTGCCGCGCCCGGATTTGGCTTTCACCGCACCCAGGACGGAATGGCCTGGGCGCGGTGTTGATCGCGGTTATTCCTTCGTCTCGATGATCCACCATACGGCGCGCGCTAAGGCGCGGCCCGTGATGGGGTGAATGTCGGTGATGTCGGCGCGGGCCGTCCAACCCGAGGGCGGACGGTAGCCGCGCACGTCGCCATCGCCGTGCCACTGGCGGGCGCGTACCGTGCCAGGCGCATAGACCGTCGCCATGCGCGGGCGGCTGGTGGTGGTGCGGGTCATGGGAGCTTCTCTTTCCAGCGAAGCGCCCCGGTCGAGGCCGGGGCGCTTTTCTTCGACACGGATCAAGCGGCCAGCACCTCGGTGGGTTCATCCGCCATTGCTTCGGCATCCTCCGGTGCGTCATGCTCCGGGCCTTCCTCCTTCGGTCCTTCGCGCTTGAAGATGGTAGGCATCCACCCCGTGCCGTCGGCCAGCCGCTCGGCTTCGCTGGCAATGTCGGCCTTCTTCAACTTCGCCAGCCGGGTAACGTGTTCCGGCGCGAACTCGCCCACGGCTTGCAGAACCGCCGCTTTCGGAACGTGCTTGAAGTAGCCTTCTGCGGTCGGCTGCCACCATGCGGCCATGTCGAGGCCCACGGCCTGCGCCAATTCCTCACCGGGTTGCTGCACCGTGGCGCGGGGCGTCACCACGTCCACCGTGGAAGCCACGCATACGGCCAGCAGCCGCACCAGTTCGTCTTGCGGCTTCGCCAGCAGCGCGGCGAACAGTTCGGCGCTGTCCTCCGGCAAGGCTTCGCCCGCCACCTGTTGCAGTTCGCGCAGTGCCACGGCGGCGGGCGATTCCGGCCAGTCCGGGGCCATGCCTTCCAGCCGGTCTTGCACTTTCAAGCTCACGCCCAGCGGCAGGTCGTGGCCGTAGTGGCTGCCCTGCAAGATGGTCTGCACCATGCCATGCACCACGGCAGCCAGCGCGGCTTGCGGGTGCCGGGCGACTTCGATTTGCAGCGCGGCGGTGCGGTGGGCGCTCAACCGCTGCGCCAGCCGGTCAGACATGGCGGCGATCTTGGGCTGTTCGTCGTCCTCGCCTTCGTCGTCGTTTCCGGCTTCGCCTTCGCCGCCGAAACCCTGCCGCAAGCGTTCCAGCGTGCGCAGCGCCTTGGCTTCGGCCTCACGCATCAGGCCGCGATGAATCACGGTTTCGCCATTGCGGTCGGTGGTGACGATAGCCCCGGCTGCGGCCTTCACGTTCGGACTGTAGTCCTGCAAGCCATCTTCCAGCGCCTGCAATTGCTCGCCCACGGCTTCGCCTTCCTCTTGCAGCGCGTCGGCCTTGTCCTCGTCCTCGGCGTCCAGCGCGGCATCCACGGCTTCGGCCAGTTCGTGCAGCTTGGCTTGCAGCTTCTCGATGCGTGCGGCTTCGCGCTTGTTCGGTTCGCGGCGCTCCTTCGGTGCGCGTTGGAAAGCGTGCAGGTCGGAATGGGTCATTCCCGGCGTGGCATCCACCCATGCCCAGCCTTCGGCGCGAACATTGGCGGCAATGCCTGCCAGCCGGTCTTGCGCCAGCCGTTCCAGCAACGCGGCATCGGTCAGATACACGCCTGCGTCATCTTCGGCGAACAGGTCACGGCGGATGCCGCCGCCTGCGGCTTCGTAGCTGTCCAGCCCGACGAAGCGCACCAGCGGATGCCGGTAGGCGTCGATTTCCCGTTCGGTCAGGCGTTCGCGCAAGTGCGAGGGGTGGCGCTGCCATTGCGGGGCATCGTAGAACGCGGCTTCCTGCGCAGTGTGGTCGTCAGTGATGGCAAGGGCCATCAACTGGTCAAGGCTCACGGCATCGGCGCGATAGTCGGCCATGAGGCGGGGAGAGACGTTCGCCAGCTTCAAGCGGCGCTGCACCACCAGCGGCGTAACGCTGAAATCCGCTGCAATGTCCTCGATGGGTCGGCCTTCGGCCACCAGTGCGGCGAAGGCTTCAAACTGGTCTGCCGGGTGCATGGCTTCGCGCTGCACGTTCTCGGTGAGGCTGGCCGTGCGGGCCGTGCCATCGGCCACCAGCAGGCAAGGCACCTCCCATTCCTTGCTGATACGGTGCTTCTTCGCCAGCAGCTTGAGGGCTGCGAGGCGACGGCCACCGGCGACCACTTCGTAATGCTCGCCATCGGCGGATGCAATCACGATCAGGTTTTGCAGCAGGCCCACGCGCTGGATGGATGCGGCCAGTTCAGGGATGGACATGCGCGGGGTCTTGCGCACGTTGCGGCCCGTGGGGCGCAGCACCAGCCGCGACAGCGGAACCAGAATCAGGTTCTTGGTCGGGTCGGCGGCTTCCAGCGCGGGGGCTTGGATGGCGCGGGCTTCGGTTTGGGTGATGGCGTTCATGGTGAAAACTCCTTGCGGTTAGGGAATGCAGCAGCGAAGAAAGCGGCAAGGGCTGCTGCCTGCCCCTGCCGCGTGGGGATCAGGCTTTCAACTGGCGCAGGCCATCGGCCAGCATCCAGAGGGCGCGATTCAGGCGCACATCGGAATCAATGCCCTGCACCGGGCGGGTCTGCTGGCGGCGTCCGTTGGCGCTGCGGCCATGCAATCCGCCCTTGGTCAAGTTCTCCTGCGTGCGGTTGAACACGCTCCACAAGTCCGGGCGGCGGTCGTCGAACCGGCGCGGCATCAGGATTTGCGATTCGGTGATGGGCGCGGGCTTGTTGTCGGTGGGGTCGTACTTGAGGGCCAGCGCGGAACGGGCGAACACTTCGGCCTCGCCTTCATCCAGCGTGATCGCGCGCATGGCATCGCGGGATTCCTTCACCCGCTCGAAGCCGCTCAATACCTCGAAAGCGCCTTCGATGACGGAACCGGCAACGTCGCCCTTATGGGGCACGCGCACATCGGCCACGGTGTCGCCGCAGACAAGGCCATTGCTGCAAACGAAGCGGAACATTCCGGCCAGCATCTGATAGCTGCTGGTGCCGTCATGCGAGTTCAGCAGCACGATTTCGTTAGCCTCCGCGCCGTTGATCTGGCTGGCGTGGCGCAGGCGAATCATGTGTTTGGTGTGCTCGCGGCGGCCTTCATCGCGCACGCGGGTCTGCGTCACCATGAACGGTTGAAATCCCTCCTTGCGAAGTTCGGTCAGCACCGTGGCGGTGGGGATGTAGCTGTACCGCTCGGAACGGCTCTCATGCGGGGCATCCGCGAAGATGGACGGGGCCACGCGACGAATCTGGTCATCGGACAGCGGGTAATCGCTGCGCAGCGAAGGGGAACGGGAAGCGAATCGGGATGCGAGTTGCATGGTCTTTCTCCTGACAAGAAAAGGCTGTTGAAGAAAACCGCACACCGGATTCCTAGATTCGGAGCCCAGCCTTTCGGCTGTTCGGTGCGGTCGGCACGAGGAACCCGGTTGGCCCTGTTGCCACCGTCTTTCCTGAGTTCATCGCCCGCGACGGTCAGGAGCGCGCGAACGGGTGCCGTCAAGGAGGCAAGCGCAGGGTTGGTGCGGCCCGCAGCGAAGCGAGGACACGGCCCTGCGCGCCTTGACGGCACACGGGCGCGGGCTACAGTCGCGGTGAAGGTGATGAAGTCAGGGAAGACGGCTGCACATGGCAACGGCCATCCCTCTGTGCCGAACCGCACGCAAGCGAAGCGCGCAGGCCCGAAGCTGGAAGCCGGGCCGGAGACGTCAGCCGAGCGGAGCGAGGGAACGATGGAAGCCCGTCAGGGGCAAAACCCCGCAGGGGGTTCGATGCGCAGCACGACAGCGCGACCGGCCATGTTTCTTGGCCGGGGACGCCCGGATTTCAAGGCTCGATGCACAAGCTCATTCGCCAAGCATCGGGAAGCAGAGCCAGTTGTGCCGGTGATTGCTGCGGTCTGGCCGATCCGGCGTAGCCGGTTCGGCGGTCTTTGAGGGGCGCCAAGCATCGCGCGGCGGGGATGGCCCGCAGGGCTTTCCCCTGGAGGCAAGCGCAGCGCCCCGTCAGGGGCGCGAAGGCATCACGCCAAGTCGTCAGGGCGCAGGCTGGATTCTGCAACCGGCATCCACGGCGAAGTCGAGTTCAGGTAGTAGCGCCTACCACGCGCATACAACCCCGAAGGCTCGGTGGGCTGGTAGAACCCGGTGACGCGGCGCCGAAACTGTGCGCCGTACTCGTTGGTGTAGATCACCGCGTCGCCGATCTTGAAGCGCAAGGGCTGGCCGTTCTCCGGCGCAAACGGCTTGAGCGCATCGTGCTGCGCCGTGATTTCGATGATGTAGTCGTGATGGCTGCTCATGGCATGGATCTCCTGCAAAGGTTGAGAAAGCACAAGGAGCGCCTTGCGGCGCTCCCAGGGCCGAGTCAGACAGCGATCCGCCCGGCCAGACGCGCATCGCGTGCGTAGGCGCTCAACCGCTTCTCGGCGCGGAAAGACAGGTCGCGCTCGATCGGCAGGCCCAGCCCGCCGCGCACCGTCGCCAGTTCGCCCAAGCTGACCCAGCCGATTTCCGGCGCCCCCAGGCCCAGGTCGCAAAGACCAAAGGCGTGGTCGTGGTCGTCGGGATCAATCTCGGTCAGCAGCCAGGTCGCGCCGGCGTCCGGCGTGAACAGCTTGACCACGGGGGCCGGATCGAAGTCCGGGTTCTCCAAGGATTCGCGGCCGTTGGCCAGCAGCACGATGCGCTGCTCGTCAGTGATGAGTGCGTTGTTCATGGTGAACTCCTGAAGGGTTGCCGGGCGGAATTGCCCGACCCTTCCGGGGCACGGCGCAGCGCAAGCAGTCAGGGGTCAACGACGGCCGCCAGGACGCAAGCGCCATCGGCGCGCAGCCCTTGACGGCGAGCACGCCGTGGCACGATGAAGGGAACAGCAAGACCGCCTCCCTTGCACCTCCATATGCGTCGGTTTTAGGCGAGCAGAGCACCCAGGTCGGAGGCGCCAGGGGGCATAGCCGGATGGCCGTGATTCGACACGAAGCGCGGGACACAGCCCGCGAACCCGACGGCGGCACGCCGGGGCGCCACGAGGTTCTGTTTGCTGGTTTCTTGCGCAATGATTCAATAAATGTTGTATTATCGAACCATGAACGAAGATCAAGCTGTTTCCGCCCTCGGTGCCCTGGCCCACACCCAACGCCTGCGCGTGTTCCGCGCCCTGGTCGTCGCAGGCCCCGAGGGGCTGACGCCCAGCGTCTTGGCAGACCAGCTCGACGTGGCCCGCAACTCTCTGTCCTTCCATCTGAAGGAGCTGGCTCACGCTGGCCTCGTCACCATCGAACAGCAAGGGCGCAACCTGATCTATCGCGCCGACTTCGCGCAGATGAACAGTCTGCTTGGCTACATGACCGAGCACTGCTGCCAGGGCGGCGTATGCGAAGTCACTGAATCTCCCTCCACCTGTGCCTCCTGCTGAAAGGAACTCTCCATGAAGCGCTTCCACGTCCACCTGCACGTCGATGACTTGAACCGCAGCATCGGCTTCTATTCCCAACTATTCGCGGCGCAGCCTGCGCGCGTCGAAGGCGACTACGCGAAGTGGATGCTCGAAGACCCGCCGGTCAACTTCGCCATCTCCACGCGCGGCAACAAGCCGGGCATCGACCACCTGGGCATCCAGACTGACGACGCCGAGGAACTGGCCGCCTTGAAACTCCGCGCACAAGCCGCCGACATGGAGTTGCTCGACGAAGGCACGACCACCTGCTGCTACGCACGCAGCGAGAAGCATTGGGTCACCGATCCGCAGGGTATTGCCTGGGAGCACTTCCACACGTTAGGCAGCATCCCGGTCTTCCATGAGGCGGCCTCAGTCACGACACCGATCACCGCACCGGCTTGCTGCACAGCAAGCCCCCGTTCTTCCTGCTGTTGAGAAAGCACACCATGACCACAAAGGCCACATACAACGCACTGTTCATCTGCACGGGCAATTCCGCACGCTCCATCCTCGCCGAAGGCATCCTCAACGAACTGGGCCAAGGGCGCTTTCGGGCGTACTCGGCAGGTAGCCAGCCCAAGGGCGAAGTGCATCCGCTGGCGCTCGCCACGCTGGAGAGGCTGCACATGCCAACGACTGGCTACCGCAGCAAAAGCTGGGATGAGTTCGTAGCGCCGGGGGCGCCGGTGTTCGACTTCATTTTTACCGTCTGCGACAACGCCGCCGGCGAGGCGTGCCCGTTTTGGCCGGGCAAGCCGGTATCGGCTCACTGGGGCGTGCCCGATCCGGCAGCCGTCGAAGGCAGCGAAGAACAACGACTCAAAGCGTTCAAGGATGCCGCGCTGATCTTGCGCCGCCGCATCGAGCTGTTTCTCTCGCTGCCACTGCAACGCCTGGACGCCATGTCGCTGCAACGCGAGTTGCGAAACATCGGCCAAGAGTGAAGAGCGTCACTTCATCAACAACCAATTTGAAAGGACACCCCATGCCAAACATCCAGATTTTCGACCCGGCGCTATGTTGCAGCACCGGCGTATGTGGCGTTGAAGTGGATCAAAACTTGGTGAACTTCGCCGCCGATGTGGATTGGGCCAAGCAAAACGGTGCTCAGGTCGAACGCTTCAACCTGGCACAGCAACCCCTCGCTTTCGCCGAAAACCCGACAGTGAAAGGCTTTTTACAACGCTCGGGCCAAGAGGCGCTGCCCCTGGTTCTGGTCGATGGTGAGGTGGCCTTGGCCGGCCGCTACCCCAGCCGAAGCGAATTGACCCGCTTGGCAGGCATCGAGGCGCCCGAAGCCTCGCCAGCCCAAAACGCCTGCTGCTCTGGCGGCCGCTGCTGCTGAACAAGGAGATCCCATGCACTTCCTGACCCAGCCGCCTCGCTTCCTGTTTTTCACCGGCAAAGGGGGCGTCGGCAAAACCTCCATCGCCTGCGCAACGGCCGTGCAACTGGCGACCCAGGGCAAGCGTGTCCTGCTCGTCAGTACCGACCCGGCTTCCAACGTGGGGCAGGTTTTCGGCGAACGCATCGGAAACCACATCACGACGATTGCCGCCGTGCCGAATCTATGGGCACTGGAAATCGACCCGCAGGCAGCCGCGCAAGCGTACCGTGACCGCATAGTCGGCCCAGTGCGAGGCGTGTTGCCCGATGCGGTAGTGGATGGCATCGAAGAATCCCTGTCGGGTGCCTGCACCACGGAAATCGCCGCCTTCGATGAGTTCACGGCCCTGCTGACCGATGCGGCGCTGACGCAGGATTACGCGCACATCATTTTCGACACAGCCCCTACCGGCCACACCATCCGCCTGCTGCAACTGCCGGGCGCATGGAGTGGCTTTCTGGAAGCAGGCAAAGGCGATGCGTCGTGCTTGGGACCGCTGGCGGGCCTGGAAAAACAGCGCAGTCAGTACAAGGCTGCGGTAGAGGCGTTGGCCGATCCCTTACGCACTCGTCTAGTGCTGGTTGCCCGTGCGCAGCGCCCCACGCTGCGCGAGGCGGCCCGCACCCATGAAGAACTGGCCGCTATCGGCCTGTCGCAGCAACACCTGGTCATCAACGGCGTATTCCCTGCCGGTGAGGCCGAAACCGATACGCTTGCCGCTGCCATCTACGAAAAAGAGCAGGCTACGCTGGCCGCCATTCCGTCTGTCCTCCAGGCGTTGCCTCGGGATCAGATCGCGCTCAAGCCGTTCAACCTCGTGGGCCTCGACGCTCTGCGCCACCTGCTGGTCGATACCGACGCCACGTATGGCGCCGATGCCATCGAGCTGCCCGACCAGATCAATGCACCGGACTTGTCCGCCCTGGTCGATGAAGTCGCTGCCGATGGGCACGGTCTGGTCATGGTGATGGGCAAAGGCGGCGTGGGCAAGACCACGCTGGCCGCCGCCATTGCCGTGGAGCTGGCGGGCCGGGGCCTGCCCGTGCATCTGACCACCTCCGACCCGGCTGCGCATCTGGCCGACACGCTGGAAGGTTCGCTTCCCAATCTGGCTCTCAGCCGCATCGACCCCCAGGAAGCCACGACACGCTATCGCCAGCATGTGATGGACACCAAGGGCGCGCAGCTCGATGCCGAAGGCCGCGCCTTGCTGGAAGAAGACCTGCGCTCGCCCTGCACCGAGGAAATCGCGGTGTTCCAGGCATTCTCCCGTGCCATCCGCGAAGGGGGCAGAAAGTTCGTGGTGATGGACACCGCGCCCACGGGCCACACCTTGCTGCTGCTCGACGCCACCGGCGCATACCACCGCGACATCGCCCGGCAGATGGGTGAGACGGGCGTTCACTTCACGACGCCGATGATGCAGTTGCAAGACCCGAAGCAGACCAAGGTGCTCATTGTCACCCTGGCCGAAACCACGCCCGTGCTGGAAGCGGCCAACCTGCAAGACGACCTGCGCCGCGCGGGCATCGAGCCGTGGGCCTGGATCGTTAACAACAGCGTGGCGGCCGCACATCCGCATTCCCCGCTGCTGCGCCAGCGCGCACGCAACGAGTTGCGGGAAATCGACGCCGTGGCCACACAACATGCCCGACGCCATGCTGTCGTGCCGCTTCTGACCGAAGAGCCGGTGGGAGTGGAGCGTCTGCGGGCTTTGGCAAACAGGAAAACCTCATGAATCACGACAGTCCCCAAAGCGGGCATTCGATGCTGAACACGCCATCGCGCCTGTCCTTCCTGGATCGCTATCTCACCGTCTGGATTTTCGCCGCGATGGCGCTGGGTGTTGCATTGGGCACGTTCTTCGACGGCTTGCCCGATGCGCTCAATGCGCTCTCGATCGGCACGACCAACGTCCCGATCGCCATCGGCCTGATCCTGATGATGTACCCGCCGCTGGCCAAGGTGCGCTACGAGACGCTACACGAGGTCTTCGCCGACCGGCGCGTGCTGCTGCTGTCACTGGTGCAGAACTGGATCATCGGGCCGGTGCTGATGTTCGTGCTGGCGGTGATTTTCCTACGCGACCAGCCGGAATACATGACCGGCCTGATCCTGATTGGACTGGCACGCTGCATCGCTATGGTGCTTGTGTGGAACCAGTTGGCGCGTGGTGATAACCAGTACGTCGCGGGCCTGGTCGCCTTCAATTCGATCTTCCAGATCCTGTTCTTCTCGACCTACGCCTGGTTCTTCCTGTCGGTGCTGCCGCCTGTGTTCGGCCTGCAAGGCAGCGTCATCGACGTGGGCTTTTGGACGATCACCGAGGCGGTACTGATTTACCTGGGCATCCCGTTCCTGGCCGGCTACCTGACCCGGCGCTCGCTGATTCGACGCAAGGGCCAGGACTGGTACGAGCGTGCATTCCTGCCGCGGATCAGCCCCATCACGCTGGCGGCGCTACTGTTCACCATCGTGGCCATGTTTAGCCTCAAAGGTGCCGACGTGGTGCGCCTGCCGATGGACGCGCTAAAGATTGCCGTGCCGCTGACACTCTACTTCGTGATCCAGTTCCTCATCAGTTTCTTCATGGGCCGGCTGATCCAGGCCGACTACCCACGCACCACCGCCATCGCCTTCACTGCCGCAGGCAACAACTTCGAGCTGGCCATCGCCGTGGCTATCGCGTCGTTCGGCCTGGCTTCGCCTGTCGCCTTCACCACGGTGATCGGGCCGCTGGTGGAAGTGCCGGTGCTCATCCTATTGGTGCATGTCGCCTTGCGGTTGGGCCGCCGGTGGCGGCTCAAGGGCGCCAGCATGTATTCCGCCAACCCCACGAATCCCTGAACCGAGGCAATGGCATGAGCCAGATCACCATCTATCACAACCCCGACTGCGGTACGTCGCGCAACGTGCTGGGCTTGATTCGCAACAGCGGCGAAGAGCCGACCATCATCGAATACTTGAAAACACCGCCCGACCGCGAGACGCTGAAAACGCTGATCGCCGCGATGGGCGTGCCAGTGCGTGCGGTGCTGCGCGAGAAAGGCACACCTTATGCGGAATTGGGCCTGGATGACTCCAAATGGAGCGACGAACATTTAATCGACTTCATGCTCCAGCACCCCATCCTCATCAACCGCCCCATCGTGGTCACGCCGCTGGGCACACTGCTGTGCAGACCTTCGGAAGCGGTGCTGGGCATCCTGCCCCAGCCGCAGCGCGGTGCATTCAGCAAGGAAGACGGCGAAGCCGTCGTGAATGCGGAAGGCCGCCGTGTCTGAATCCAGAATCGACCTACCCAATATCGACACCGCGCTGTTCCAGCAACCCGATGCCCAGCGGTTGATGGCACCCGAGCGTGCCACCCACGCGCCGCGCTTCCTGCTGCTTTACGGCTCGCTGCGCGAACGCTCGTTCAGCCGCCTGGCTGCCGAAGAAGCGGCACGCATCCTGAGCGCGCTCGGCGGTGAGACACGGATGTTCAACCCCTCGGGCCTGCCGTTGGTGGATGACGCGCCTCACGATCACCCAAAGGTCAGGGAACTGCACGAACTGGTGCAATGGGCCGAAAGCATGGTGTGGAGTTCGCCCGAGCGCCACGGTGCCATGACCGGCTTGATGAAGACCCAAATCGACTGGATTCCTCTGTCGGTCGGCGCGGTGCGCCCGACACAGGGCAAGACGTTGGCGGTGATGCAGGTGTCGGGTGGATCGCAGTCCTTCAACGCCGTTAACCAGATGCGCGTGTTGGGCCGCTGGATGCGGATGCTGACCGTCCCAAATCAGTCTTCGGTCGCCAAGGCATACCAGGAGTTCGATGAAGCGGGACGCATGAAACCCTCGGCCTATTACGACCGCATCGTGGATGTGATGGAAGAGCTGATGAAGTTCACGCTGCTCACGCGCGACGTGGCGCCATATCTGGTAGATCGCTACAGCGAACGCAAGGAAAGCGCCGAAGCCCTGAGCCGGCGCGTCAATCAAGCAGCGATCTGAGAGCCGCCATCGCAGCAAAAAGGGGGCCGAAGCCCCCTCGGTCAAATCAGACCGCGTTCGGCGAAGGATATGGTGCTGCCACCCGCCACGATGATGTGATCCAGCGTGCGGACATCCACCAGCGCCAGCGCCTCCCTGAGCCGCTGGGTCAGTACCTTGTCGGCGCCGCTCGGTTCGGGGTTGCCGCTCGGATGGTTGTGCGAAACGATGACCGCTGCCGCATTGAGCCGCAGCGCCTCCTTGACCAGCTCGCGTGGATACACCGATGCACTGTCGATGGTGCCTCGGAAAAGCTCGCTGTATTCGATCAGGCGATGCTGCGTATCCAAGAACAGCACAGCGAAGACTTCATGCTCGAAACCAGCCAACTTGGCGCTCAGGTACTCCTTGACCGCCACCGGCGAACTGAACGACGCACCGCGCTGCATCTTGTACTCGATGGCCTGGCGTGCGGCCTCCAGAATTTGGTCGGCCGTCGCCAGCAGGTAGCGGCCCTGTGCATCGCGCACCATCAGCGAGGCATCGAACGAGGAAAAGGACAGTTGCGACATGATCGTGCTCCGGTTGCTCGGGCGGAATTGCCCGGAACCGTGGCCAGCACGGCGCAGCGCAAGCAGTCAGGGGTCGCAGACGGCCGCCAGGACGCAAGCGTGCATGGCACGCGCCGCCCTTGACGGCGAGAACGCCGTGATACGGTGAAGGGAACAGCAAGACCGCCCACACCCGCCCACTGCACACAGTCGGCTTTTGGGGCAAGCGGAGCACGCAGGCCCGAGAGGGCCGGAGGCGTCAGGGGTCAAAGCCGGATGGCCGCGATTCGGCACGAAGCGCGGGGCGCAGCCCGCGAACCCGACGGCGGCACGCCGGGACGCCCGACTGCTTGGGACAGGACTACTCGTTGTCGGTCTTGCGCTGCTCGATCTGCAACTGCGCCCGCTGCGTTGCCTGTTGCAGCCGCTCCACCAGCACGCCCCTCGGCGGCAAGGCGGTCAGATACTCGGCAACGTGGATACCCGACTTGTCCAGCTCCAGCAATTCGATCTGCTCGCGCTTCTTGCCGGTGCAAAGGATGATCCCGAGCGGCGAGGCTTCCTCCGGCTCCCGTTCGTGCTTGTCGAGCCACCGAAGGTAAAGCTCCATCTGCCCTTTGTAGGCCGCCTTGAAGTCACCTACCTTCAACTCCATCGCCACCAGCCGCCGCAGCTTGCGGTTGTAAAACAGCAGGTCAAGGTGGAAATCATCGTCGTCAATCGGGATGCGCTTCTGTCGGGCCACGAAGCTGAAACCCGCGCCCAGCTCCAGCAGGAAGGATTCCATTTCGCGGATGATCGCCGCCTCCAAGTCGCCTTCCTGCCATGTGTCCCGCAGTCCCAGGAAGTCGAGGATGTATGGGTCGCGCATGACCAGGGCGGGCGACATGCGCTGCGCATCGCGCATCGTCGCCAGTTCCTGCGCGATCGTCTCGCCCGGCTTCTGGGACAGCGCCGTGCGCTCGTACAGCATCGAGTCGATGCGCTCGCGCAGCGTCCGCACGCTCCAGCGTTCGGCGCTCGCCATCTGCGCGTAGTAGTCCCGCTGGAGTGGGTCTTTCAGCGGGATCAGGGCGATGAAGTGCGTCCAGCTCAATTCTCGTATCAGTGATACGAGAATCTGCTCGTCGGGGAAGGTGGCCGCGAACTGCACCATACGGCGCAGATTCTGCTCGGCAAAGCTGCTGCCGTACTCCTTCACCAACTGCGCCGCCAGGGTAGGCAGGACTTCCTTGCCATAAGCGCCCCGGCGCCCGTCCAAGACCTGCGTGTGGATGCGCTGGCCGATGTGCCAGTAGAGCATCGTCAGCTCGCTATTCACCGTCGAGGCGGCGTGCTTACGCGCCGCCTCGATCAGTGCCCGAATGTCGCCCAGCAGCGCCGACGGCGCTACGGGCGATGCCACAGATGACCGGCGCCTGGTCATGCTGTCGCCTCCGCAGGAGGCTGCTTGGCGCCGGTAATCGCCTTGCGCCGGTTTGCCACCAGTTCAGCCGCCTCGCGCACCGGATCGTCCTCGGTGTGGACATAGCGCATGAACATCACGACGGTCTTGTGCGCCGTCAGCGCCATGCCGACCTTGACCGGGATACCTGAATTGGCAATGTCGGTCGCAGAGCGATGGCGGATGCCATGCGTCCCCACGTGCGTCGCGCCCGCCGCCTTGAGCGCGCGGCACCAGCCGCCGTAATATTCGCCTGTGGTCAGGTGCTGCGCCGGATGGCGTGGCGACGGCAGCACATAGGGATTACCTTCCTGTCTCGGTGCCGTCGAAAGCAGCCGGTAGGCTTCCTCGCTCATGGGCTTGGACATGCCTCCGGTCTTGCTGTCGGGCCAGACGACGCGCCGATTCTCCAGATCGACCCATTCCCATTCGAGCGTGACGATTTCGGAGCGGCGGGCGGCGAACTCGAATTGCAGGCGAATCGCCAGAGGGATGACGTAGTTCTCAAGCCCTTCGACCTCGATCTTGTCGAGCTGCCGGAACAGCTTGCCCATGTCGTCGTCGCTGATGAGATGGGTGGACTTGCCGGCAGGGAACATCGGGACATGGCGGCAAGGATTGGTGCCGTCTGGCCGATAGCCCCACACCTCCGCCATGTTGAACATCTTGCGCAGGATGCTGAACGCCTTGTTCGCCTCGGTCTGCTTGTATGAAAGCTTCTCCATCAGCCCGGCAACGTCCGGCCGCTTCACGTCGTGAACCTTCTTGCGGCCCAGCAGCGGGATGATGCAGCGGTCGATGACGCCTTGATAGCCGACTCGGGTGCTGGGCTTGTTGCGCTTCTTGGAGTAGTCCTCCATGAACTTCTTGCATAACTCCTCAACGGTGGGTGCCTGGCGTGCCTCGGCCTTGTCCGCTGCCGGATCGCCGCCCCGGCGCACCTGGGCCAGCCATTCCTGCGCCAGCGAGCGGGCCTGTTCAACGGTCAGCTCGCCGAACAGGCCCAGGGCCGGCTTGCGTCGCTCGCCGGCGTTCGTTCGGTACTGGAGCATGAACACCTTGCGACCGACCGGCGTAATCTTGCACAGGAAGCCGGGAACAAGGGTGTCGCGCAGCTCGATGGCTTGCGCTTGGGGTTGTGCCGCATCTACTGCGGACTTGGTGAGCTTGATCTTAGCCATGATGACTCCTCGGAAAGACCCGATTCCCAGGAGCCTCGTAGGAGCCAGTAGAAGGGAAGCCGGGTCAAGTTTCAGAAAGCACCGGCATATGTTGAACTCGCCTAAGTCATTGATAAACCTGCTGTATATGGCCGTGGCGTAGTCCAGCAAAGTGCGGTACTGGAGTCATCCTGAAATAAAAAAAGTTCTAGGCCCAGGGGCGCTAGAACTTTTTCAGGCTGGTGGGAGTGCCACTTTTTTGAGCAAAAACTGGCTGGAAAAACACAGCACCGCTACTTGAGCTTCGATGGCACCAGCAAAGTCATCATCGACTCGGTGCTGGCACTAACCAGCGTCATCGCAGAGGAAATGGGGCTTGATTTGGCCGACTGATTGCCAAAGCCGTTCTCCATCCAACTCAGATCACCATGAAAAAGAAACAACTCACCGCTGAGCAGTTCCAGCAGCTGCTGATCGCCACAGCCAACTTGCCCTTCATTCGCCAGCAACGCCAACCGACCAGCTACCTATCAGGCGTACTGGAAACCGTACTGAATTTCCAGATGCAAGAGCCGGTGGTGGTTAAGGCCCTGCAGTACTTCGAGCACAACGTGCAGCATGAGCATGACATTCACACGCACGAGCAACTGCAGGATGCCCTGAACGTCTACCCAGACAGCGAGGTCGGCAACAAAGCTGCGGCGCAATTCTTCTGGGGCAACAACCACTGGACGCGCATCGAGTTACTGCGCCGCTTCCTGCCCTTCCTGCCATCTGTTGGCGTGACGGACCAGCCCAGCCTTCATGCCTGGGCGAAGCAGGCTGACTTTGAGAGGGACTTCAAGGGCAAAGTCAAAGGCATGGGCATCGCAGTGTTTCACTGGCTGCTGCTGCGTTGCGGGGTGTCCACGATTAAGCCCGACGTGTGGGTCATCAACTTTGGTCAGCGGGTGCTGGGCAAACGCATCCCGGAAGACCGCCTGGTGACGGCGTTCAATGCCATCGCACCGCTGATTGGCGAAAGCCTCGAAACGCTGGATGTGACGATCTGGTACCACGAGAAAATGAATATGGCGACCGCCGATGTACCGGCATTGCGGCTGGTGTGGTGGCAACTGCTGGCCGATGAAATCAACCGAACACTGAGCACCGCCAATGACTCGTCAGGGGTGCCCTCCGCATGGAGGCTGCAACTGGATGCCAAGGATCGCCTTCGCTATGACAAGACGGGATTGACGCTGACGCCCGAAAGCTTGTGGCTGCGTTGCGGACAGGTGCAAGCCGCAGAGATTCGGCTTGAGCAGTCGGTCTGGTACGAGGGAATGGTGTTGTCACTGACGGTCACTACCGATCAAGCATTCACCCGCGAGTGTTTCGAGCGACTGGTTCCCCAGATGACCGCCAAGGGCTGGAAAGTCAGCAATGCTTCCGTGTTTACTGGCACCACAGAAGTGGGGGACAGCCTGTTGATTCCGCCCACCACATTGGTTTCAGGGCTGCAAACCTGGGCCTCAAAGGTAGCCGTGACGGTGATAGATGCCATCGACGGTTTGCACGACAACTTGCATGATCTCGGTAAGGGCCAGGCAGTATGAAGAGCAATTGCTGAGCTGCCAGGCTTAGTAGTGATGGCCGCTGCCGACAACCACGGTCGTGGACCGGCAAGCAATGACGGTCGAGTTGAGGCCAGCGATTCGCTGAAGTCGAATGTCGGTGAGGAGGCCGTGCGGGCCATTGGCGTGACTGAGTGCCTCACGTGGATCGCGGACACTATTGAGGAGCAGGAGCCTGTCAGAAACTTTGTGTGTGAGGCATAGCATGTCAACAAGGAGCATGAATGCCACGCAAGACGAAGACAACCGCTGCGGCGGACAAGGCGGCGCAGCCGCAATTCTCAGCCGAGCTGCTGGAGCAACTCATCCCCGGGCCGGTAACGCCGGCCGAGCTCGAAGGCATCTTCCAGCAGTTCAAGAAGTCGGTTCTTGAACGCGCCCTGGGCGCCGAGATGAGCCATCATCTGGGCTACACGCCCGGCCAGGCCAAGCCCGAAGGGGCTGGCGCCAATCACCGCAACGGCAAGAGCGCCAAGACGGTGCTGACCGATGCGGGAGCGCTGCGCATCGACGTTCCCCGCGACCGCGAGGGCACTTTCGAGCCACAACTCATCGGCAAGCACGAACGGCGCTTCACCGGCTTCGATGACAAGATCATCGCCATGTACGCCCGGGGCATGACGGTGCGCGAGATCCAGGGCTTCCTGGCCGAGATGTACTCGGTGGACGTCTCGCCCGACCTCATCAGCAGTGTCACCGACGCCGTGATGAGCGAGGTCACGGCCTGGCAGACGCGCCCGCTGGAGGCGATGTACCCGGTGGTGTTCTTTGACGCGCTGCGGGTCAAGATCCGCGAGGATGGCGTGGTGCGCGCCAAGGCCGTGTACCTGGCGCTGGGTGTGCTGCCCGATGGCAGCCGCGACATCCTGGGCATCTGGATCGAGAACACCGAGGGTGCCAAGTTCTGGATGAAGGTGTTCAACGATCTGAGGACACGCGGCGTCCATGACATCCTGATCGCCGTCACCGACGGGCTCAAGGGTATGCCAGAGGCGCTGGGCGCGGTGTTCCCGGCCACGACGCTGCAGACCTGCATCGTGCACCTGATCCGCAATAGCCTGGACTTCGCAAGCTGGAAGGACCGCAAGAGCCTGGCGGCGGCCATCAAACCCATCTACACAGCAGTGAGCGCCGAAGCGGCCCAGACTGAGCTCGATGCGTTTGAAAAGGGGCCCTGGGGCCAGAAATTTCCCACGGTCGTGGGCGCCTGGCGCAGGGCCTGGGACAAGGTGATCCCATTCTTCGCCTTCCCGCCCGAGGTGCGACGCGTGATCTACACGACCAATGCGATTGAAAGCGTGAATGCGCGGCTGCGCAAGATCATCAAGACCAGAGGACACTTCCCCAGCGACGATGCGGCCACCAAGCTGATCTGGCTGGCCCTGCGCAACATCACCGAGGACTGGGGGCGAGCAGCCAACCATTGGAAATCAGCGATGAACCAGTTTGCAATCCTCTACGAAGAACGATTCATGAAACCGAGCACGTAAGATATCCAACCAGCTTCACGAAATCGGTGAAGGTTCAATGAGCCTCACACACGGAAATTCGGACACGCCCAGGAGCAGCTGGGCAGTCAACAAGGCAAGCGGCCAGTACCCTAGACGCCTTGACCGCAACATAGGCGCCTCTCACCTTCAGCTCTAGCGGCAGTCCAATTTCGCTCAAGCAGATCCAACCGCAGCCACTAAAACAATATGGTTAGAAAGTTGGCCAGATAACAAAAAAAGCCACCTTTCGGTGGCTTTTTGCTTTCTAAATCAATAACTTAGAAATTTTTTGTGGCGGAGAGGGCGGGATTCGAACCCGCGGTGGGGATTAGCCCACACACGCTTTCCAGGCGTGCGACTTAAACCGCTCATCCACCTCTCCGAATCCCTCGATTATAGCCATAGGTCAATGGGTGTTTGAGGCTGTTGCCTTGCTGGCGCCAAAAAAGGCCGGTTTCAACTGGCCTTCTGGACCTGGACCATCTTCATGGCGGACCCGATCAGCGCAGACACCTCTGTCATGTTGCTCGGCACGATGAGGGTGGTGGTGGCATCCTGCGCCACCTTGCCATAGGCTTCGACGGCTTTTTCGGCCACCTTGAGTTGCACGGCCTGCTCGCCGCCAGGCTGGCGGATGGCTGCAGCCACGCGTTCGATGGCTTCGGCGTTGGCTTCGGCCACGGCCTTGATCGAGGCGGCTTCGCCGGCTGCCTTGTTGATGACGGCCTGCTTTTCGCCTTCGGAGCGGGCGATGAAGGCCTCGCGCTCGCCGGTGGCGATGTTGATCTGTTCCTGGCGGCGGCCTTCGGAGGCGGCAATCAGGGCGCGTTTTTCACGTTCGGCCGTGATCTGGGCCTGCATGGCGTGCAGGATTTCCTTCGGGGGCGTGAGGTCCTTGATTTCGTAGCGCAGCACCTTCACGCCCCAGTTGAGGGCCGCTTCGTCGATGGCCTGGACTACCTGGGCGTTGATGATGTCGCGCTCTTCAAAGGTTTTGTCCAGTTCGAGCTTGCCGATCACGCTGCGCAGCGAGGTCTGTGCCAGTTGCGTTACGGCCATGATGTAGTTGCTGGAGCCGTAGCTGGCGCGCATCGGGTCCGTCACCTGGAAGTACAGGATGCCGTCCACCTGCAGCTGGGTGTTGTCGCGCGTGATGCAAATCTGGCTGGGCACGTCGAGCGGGATTTCTTTCAGGCTGTGCTTGTAGGCGACCTTGTCCACAAACGGAACGAGGAAGTTCAGACCTGGCGTGAGCGTGCCGGCATATTTGCCCAGCCGCTCTTTCACCCAGGCGTTTTGTTGGGGCACGACCTTGACGGAACGCGCGATGAAGATGATGGCGATGACGAAGATGACTACGGCGATTTCCATGAGAGCCTTTCCGGGTGTATTGGGTAAGAAACTATTTCAGAGAGGGTCGACCAGCAGGCGGCTGCCCACCAGTTCGGCCACGCGGTGCATGCCGGTTGAGGGCGTGACGCCAGGGCGATGAATGGCGGTCCATTGGGTGCCGCGGTATTTCACGCTGGCCGTGCCATCGGCATTCCAGCTGTCGATCATGACGGTTTCGCCCACATCCAGATTCACGCTGCGGTCGGCTCGGGCAGATGGGTCGCCAGGACGCTTCTTCTTGAATTGGTGCCACGCCACCACCGCACCACCGCCCACCACGGCGGCCGTGACGATCTGCACGGTCATGGGCAGGCCCAGATGGGCTGCGATGGCCGCGGCTGCAAGCCCCACTGCCAGCATCAGCAAATAGAACGTACCCGTGAGCAACTCGGTGACCACGGCCGCGCCTGCCAACAACCACCAGATAGTGGATTCCTCCATACCGACTCCTTTTTTGTTCGTCTTTAGTGCACCACATTCTGGGTCAAAAGAATGGCGCTTCAAAGGCGTGTCACGGTTATTCCTTACACTTCGCGCCTGTTTCGTTTTTTGGCCGGCATGGCACGGTTGCACGGAGGCTGCGCATGAAGTTTCGCTTTCCCATCATCATCATCGATGAAGACTATCGTTCCGAGAACACTTCGGGCCTCGGCATTCGTGCGCTGGCGCAAGCCATCGAGGCCGAGGGCTTCGAGGTGGTGGGGGTCACCAGTTATGGCGACCTGTCGCAGTTTGCCCAGCAGCAAAGCCGCGCCAGTGCCTTCATCCTGTCGATTGATGATGAGGAATTCACCGCGAACGAGGGGCTCGATCCCATCGTGCTGAGCTTGCGCAACTTCATTGGCGAAGTGCGGCGCAAGAACACCGAAGTGCCGATTTACGTGCATGGCGAAACCAAGACCAGCCGCCACTTGCCCAACGACATCCTGCGCGAGCTGCACGGCTTCATCCACATGTTCGAGGACACCCCCGAGTTTGTGGCCAAGCACATCATCCGCGAGGCCAAGAGCTACCTGGAGAGCGTGCAGCCGCCGTTCTTCAAGGCGCTGCTCGACTATGCCGAAGACGGCTCGTACAGCTGGCATTGCCCCGGCCATTCGGGCGGCGTGGCGTTCCTGAAAAGCCCCGTGGGCCAGATGTACCACCAGTTCTATGGCGAGAACATGCTGCGCGCCGACGTTTGCAATGCGGTGGAAGAGCTGGGCCAGCTGCTCGACCACAACGGCGCCATCGGCGAATCTGAGCGCAACGCCGCGCGCATCTTCAACGCCGACCACTGCTTTTTCGTGACCAACGGCACCAGCACCAGCAACAAGATGGTGTGGCACCACACCGTGGCGCCGGACGATGTGGTGGTGGTGGACCGCAACTGCCACAAGTCTGTCCTGCACAGCATCATCATGACCGGGGCTGTCCCTGTGTTCATGAAGCCCACGCGCAACCACTTCGGCATCATCGGGCCCATCCCGCAAAGCGAGTTCGAACCTGCGGCCATCCAGGCCAAGATCCGCGCCAACCCACTGCTCAAGGGCGTGGACGCCAAGAAGGTCAAGCCGCGCGTGCTCACGCTCACGCAGTCCACCTACGACGGCGTGCTCTACAACACCGAAACCATCAAGGGCATGCTCGATGGCTACGTGGACAACCTGCACTTCGATGAAGCCTGGCTGCCGCACGCTGCCTTCCACCCGTTCTATGGCAGCTATCACGCCATGGGCAAGAAGCGCGCACGCCCCAAGCATTCGGTGACCTACGCCACGCAGTCGATTCACAAGCTGCTGGCCGGCATCAGCCAGGCCAGCCATGTGCTGGTGCAGGATTCGCAGACCACCAAGCTCGACCGCCACCTGTTCAACGAGGCCTACCTGATGCACACTAGCACCAGCCCTCAATACAGCATCATCGCCAGCTGCGATGTGGCGGCCGCCATGATGGAGCCGCCCGGCGGCACCGCGCTGGTGGAAGAGAGCATTCTCGAAGCTCTCGACTTTCGCCGCGCCATGCGGCAGATTGAAGATGAGTTTGGCAAGAACGACTGGTGGTTCAAGGTCTGGGGCCCGGACAAGCTGGTCGAGGAGGGCATTGGCCGCGCTGAAGACTGGATCATCCGCAGCGACGCCAAAGGCAAGAAGCACAGCGCCAGCAAGTGGCACGGGTTTGGTTCGCTGGCCGATGGCTTCAACATGCTCGACCCGATCAAATCGACCATCGTCACACCGGGGCTGAACCTTGATGGTGAGTTCGACAAGACCGGCATTCCGGCCTCTATCGTCACCAAGTATCTGGCCGAGCATGGCGTGGTGGTTGAAAAAACCGGCCTCTACAGCTTCTTCATTATGTTCACCATCGGCATCACCAAGGGCCGCTGGAACACCATGCTGACGGCCTTGCAGCAGTTCAAGGACGACTACGAGAAGAACCAGCCCATGTGGCGCATCCTTCCCGAGTTCTGCCAGCAGCACAAACGCTACGAGCGCATGGGCCTCAAGGACCTGTGCCAGCATGTGCACGAGATGTACGCCAAGTACGACATTGCGCGCCTGACAACCGAGATGTATTTGTCGGACCTCACGCCGGCCATGAAGCCCAGCGACGCGTTTGCCCACATCGCCCACCGCACCACCGAGCGTGTGGAGATCGACCACCTCGAAGGCCGCATCACCGTGGGTCTGGTCACGCCATACCCGCCGGGCATTCCACTGCTGATCCCGGGCGAAGTGTTCAACAAGAAAATTGTGGACTACCTCAAGTTCGCGCGCGAATTCGCCAAGCTCTGCCCCGGTTTTGAAACCGATATCCACGGCCTGGTGGAGGTGGAAGATGAAAACGGGCAGGTGCGTTACTACGCCGACTGCGTGGCCGAAAAGTTCTCAAAGCAGCCCAAGCCGCTCGCCACCGCCGAGAACCTGGTGCAGATGGGTGACGACAGCCCCTACGGCCGCAACGTCTGACGGCTCCGACGACCTGGGTGGTTGCCGGATTGACTGCCAAATAGGCCGCTAGCGCTTGATGGATAAGCGCTAGTAGCTCCTTTTTTGATAGTGAATCAGTGCGTTGATGCCATCACCCCGTGGCCTTGCGTTACGGCGACAGCGTAGCCTGCTTACATGCTGGCTTCACCTTGCCGGCATCTCCTCGCGCACCCGCTCAAAACTGGCGAAGCGCGGCAGGCCGCCGTCGTGGGTGCCGCGAAAGCGGTAGGTCACCCAGCTGCCCACGGGCGGCGGGCGTTCGCGGTCGGCATCGCTGAAGCCCGCGCCCAGCCGGAAACGCTGGCCCGAGGGCATCTCCACCAGCAGCGCGCCCATGCGTCCCGCATGGCGGCCCTTGCCGGGCAGGTGGGCCACCACGCGGGCCTCGGTATCCTCGTGCGTCTTGACCTTGATGAGGTCGTCGCTGCGGCCTGCTCGGTACAGCGATGCGCCCCGGTGCAGCATGAGCCCTTCACCCCCGGCGCGCACCGTGCGGTGCAGCAGTGCCTGCAGCGCCGCGTCGCTGGCGATGCGCTTTTGCGGCACGGCCTGCACCCAGGGCTGGCCCAGTCCCTCCACGAGGGCGTTCAGGGCGGGCAGGCGTTGGTCGAACGTGCCTTTGTCGCCGGGCAGGTCAAACACCATGAAGCGCATCAGGCGCCAGGCCGCGTCGTCGGGCTGTTGTTGGCGCGCGGTGGACTGGGCGTGGCTGAAGCGCCCGCGCCCGGCCCACAGCTCCCCGTCCATCGGCACCTCGGGCCAGCCGGCGGTGAACCAGGCGGGCGCCGCCACGGTTTCGCCGCCACGGGTGCGCAGCGTGCGGCCGTCCCAGAAGCCACGCACGCCATCGTATTTCTCGCTCACCCAGTAATCCTGCAGCGGCAGACCGGGTCGGTAGACCTGCGCCAGCAGCAGGGCCGGGGCGTCTGCCGCCAGCGCAGCCTGTGTGGGCAGGGCCGGAAGGGCGGCGAGCGCCAGCAGGGCGAGGCAGCTTCTGCGGTGCATGGTGCTATTGATTGTGTAGCTGCTAGCGCTTTATTTGTAAGCGCTAGCAGCCAATTTCATCAAAAATCGCCAGAAGGCGGTGCTCAGACCTGGTCGGCGGAGAGGCCCGCCGTCTGGCTGAAGCCGCCGTCCACGTAAGTGATTTCGGCGGTCACACCGCTGGCCAGGTCGGACAGCAGGAAGGCCGCCACATTGCCCACGTCTTCAATCGTCACGTTGCGGCGCAGGGGCGCGGCATCGGCCACGCGGCCCAGCAGCTTGCCAAAATCTTTGATGCCGCTGGCGGCCAGTGTCTTGATGGGGCCGGCGCTGATGCCGTTGGCACGGATGCTGCGGCCATCTTCGGTGCGGCCCACGGCTTCGGCCAGGTAGCGCACGCTGGCTTCCAGGCTGGCCTTGGCCAGGCCCATGGTGTTGTAGTTGGGGATGGAACGCAGCGCGCCCAGGTACGACAGCGTCAGCAGCGACGACTTGTCGTTCAGGTGGGGCAGGGCGGCCTTTGCCATGGCCGGGAAGCTGTAGGCGCTGATGTCGTGCGCAATGCGGAAACCTTCGCGCGAAAGGCCTTCCAAAAAGTTGCCGGCAATCGCTTCACGCGGCGCAAAGCCGATGGCGTGCACGAAGCCGTCAAACTTCGGCCACACCTGGGACAGGTCGGCAAACATGCGCTCGATCTGCTCGTCGCTGCCCACGTCGCAATCAAAAATCAGCTTGGAGTCGAACTCGGCGGCAAAGTCGGTGATGCGGTCCTTGAAGCGCTCGCCCACGTAGCTGAAAGCCAGCTCGGCGCCCTGTTTGTGGCAGGCCTTGGCAATGCCGTAAGCGATGGAGCGGTTGGACAGTACGCCCGTGATGAGCAGCTTTTTGCCGGTCAGAAAACCCATGGTTGTTCTCCTGTGGAATGCGGGGTAAGGGGAGTGCGGCGTGGACGGCCCGACTGCGGAGGGCATCTCCGCAGTCTGCGCAAAGGCCCCGCCGACGTAGTGCAGAATTGTCGCATGCGGTTTTGGCTGATTTTTTCGCTGTGGATGTGCGCTGTGCCCGCCTGGGCCGCGCATGCGTATGCGTTGTGGGGCGCGCCGCGCTACCCCGCCGGGTTCACGCATTTCAGCTACGTGAATCCCGATGCCCCCAAAGGCGGTGAGCTGCGGCTGGTGAGCAACCTGCGCACCTCCACGTTTGACAAGTACAACCCGTTCACCATCAAGGGCAATGCACCGGCGTACCTGTCGGCGCTGATGTTCGACTCGCTGCTGGTCGGCTCCATGGACGAAACCGCCACCGGCTACGGTCTGCTGGCCGAGGATGTGGAGGTGGCGCCAGACGGCCTCTCTGCCACCTTCCGCCTGCGGCCCGAGGCGCGCTTTCACAACGGCAAGCCCGTGCTGGCGCAGGATGTGAAGCACAGCTACGACACGCTGGTGGGCCCCTTCACATCGCCGGCCTACAAGACCACGCTGATCGATGTGGCGGGTGTCGACGTGCTGAACGACCGCACGGTGCGCTACCGTTTCAAGCAGCCCAACCGCGAGCTGCCGATCACCGTGGGCGGTCTGCCGGTGTTCAGCCGCGACTGGGGCGTGGAGGGCGGCCAGCCCAAGTCCTTTGACCAGGTGGTGATGGACATTCCCATCGGCAGTGGGCCCTACAAAATCGGCCCCGTGCGCTTTGGCAAGGACATCACCTATGTGCGTGACCCGCAGTATTGGGCGCGTGACCTGAACGTGCGCAAGGGCACGGCCAACTTTGATCGCATCACCGTCAAGATCTACAAGGACGCCACCGCGCGGCTCGAAGCGCTCAAGGCCGGCGAGTTCGACCTGATGCGCTTTTTCAGCGCGGGTGACTGGGCCCGGCGCGTGAACGGCAAGAAGTTCAATACCGGTGAATTGGTCAAGGGAGAATTCGCGCACAAGCTGCCTTCGGGCTTTCAGAGCTATGTGCTCAACACCCGCCGCCCCCTGCTGCGGGATGTGCGCGTGCGCGAGGCGCTGGGGCTGGCAATCGACTACGAGTGGATGAACCGCCAGATGTTTTACGGCGCCTACCAGCGGGTGAACGGCCTGTTTGGCAACACCGCCTGCGAGACACGCGGCACGCCATCCCCCGAAGAACTGGCGCTGATGGAGCCGTTTCGCAAAGACATCCCGGCTGCGGCCTTTGGCCCCATGACGGTGCCACCGCGCACCGACGGCGATTCGTCGCTGCGCGCCAATCTGCGCCGCGCACAACAGTTGTTGAAAGAAGCGGGCTGGGAAGTGCGCGATGGTGCCCTGCGCAACAGCGAAGGGCAGGCCATGGTGCTGGAATACATGGACAGCAACGAGGGCGGCGTGCGCACCATCACGCCCTGGATGCGCAGCCTTGAAAAGCTGGGCATCACGCTGCGTTTTCGCTCGGTGGACTTTGCGCTGTACCAGCAGCGCCTGCAGAAGTTTGACTTTGACATCACCTCGCTGGCCTACCAGGGCACCAACAACCCGGGCCAGGAGTTTGCCGACATGTTCGGCAGCAAGGCCGCGGACACGGAGGACTCGGGCAACTTTCCGGGCGTGAAGAACCCGGCCGTCGATGCGCTGATCACCGCCATGACCTCGGCCAAGACCGAGGCGCAACTGCTGCCGGCCTGCCATGCGCTGGAGCGCATCATTGCGCACAGCCACTATCTTGTGCCCCAGTGGGCGGCTGCCACCCACCGCATGGCCTACAACGCCTGGCGGCTGGCCAGGCCCGCCACCGTGCCGCCTTATTCCAGCGGCGAAGGCTGGGTCATCGACACCTGGTGGGCAAAAAAATGAGGCCCGCACGCTCCGCCGTTACACGGGTCGCTGCCCCCCAAGGGGGCTGGCCTTGCTTGGGGCGGCCCGGCGCGGCGGCCCGCCGCCCTGCGGTAAGAAGCATGGGTTGATTCATCCATATGTTTGCCTACATCCTCAAACGCATCCTGCTCATGCTGCCCACGCTGCTGGGCGTGTTGTTGCTGACCTTTGTGGTGATCCAGTTCGTGCCCGGCGGCCCGGTGGAGCAGTACATGGCCGAGGCCAAGGCTGGTGCGGGCGGGGGTGGTGCTGAAGGCGGTGGCCTGGCCTACCGCGGCGCGCAGGGCGTGGACCCCAAGCGGCTGGAGCAGATCAAGGCCCTCTACGGCTTCGACAAGCCTGCCCACGAGCGCTTTATCCAGATGCTGGGGCAGTTCGCACGGTTTGACCTGGGCAAGAGCTTCTTTCAAAACAAGGACGTGTGGCAGCTCGTGGTGGAGAAACTGCCCGTCTCCATCAGCCTGGGGCTGTGGACCTTTTTCATCAGCTACCTGGTGGCCGTGCCGCTGGGCGTGGCCAAGGCCGTGCGCGCCGGTTCGCGCTTTGATCTGGTGACCACGCTGCTCATCCTGGTGGGTTATGCGATTCCGGGCTTTGTGCTGGGCGTGGCGCTGCTGGTCATCTTTGGCGGGCAGCTGCAGTGGTTCCCGCTGCGCGGGCTCACCTCGTCGAACTGGGAAGAACTGAGCTGGGGCGCGCGCATCGTGGATTACCTCTGGCACATCACCTTGCCCATCATCGCCATGGTGCTGGGGAGCTTTGCCGTGACGGCCATGCTGACCAAGAACGCCTTTCTGGAAGAAATCCGCAAGCAGTATGTGCTGACGGCGCGCGCCAAGGGCCTGAGCGAGCGCCAGGTGCTGTGGAAGCATGTGTTCCGCAACGCGCTGATTCCCATCATCACGGGCTTTCCGGCGGCTTTCATCGGCGCGTTCTTCGCGGGCTCGCTGCTCATCGAGACGCTGTTCTCGCTCGACGGCCTGGGCCTGCTGAGCTACGAAAGCGTGATACGGCGCGACTATCCCGTGGTGCTGGGCACGCTGTACCTCTTCACGCTGATCGGGCTGGTGACCAAGCTCGTCAGCGATCTTTGCTATGTGTGGGTGGACCCGCGTGTCAAATTCGATTAACCCCCCTGCGTCGGCCGAGGGCCGCCTTCCCCCGAAGGGGGACGCCACTGGCGGCCGGGCAAAGCCCGATCCGCGGTGGCTCTGGCGATGGCGCTGTGGTGGCGTCGGCGCCGCCGTCGTTGTCGCCCTCCCGCCGCGCCTGGCTGCGTTTCAAGCGCAACCGCCTGGGCTACTGGAGCCTGGTGATTTTTTGCCTGCTGGTGGCCGTGAGCCTGTGCGCCGAGCTGGTCAGCAACGACCGGCCGCTCATCGTGCGCTACGAGGGGCAGACCTACTTCCCCATGCTCAAGGACTACCCTGAGAAGACTTTCGGCGGCGACTTCGAGACGTCCACCGACTACCTCGACCCCTTCATTCGCGAGCGCATCACGCAGGGCGACAACTGGGCGCTTTACACCGTGAACCCCTACGGCCCCAACACGCTCAACTACTTCGCGAAGTCGCCCAACCCCTCGGCGCCCACGGGCGACAACTGGCTGGGCACGGACGACCGGGGGCGCGACCTGCTGGCGCAGCTCATCTACGGCTTTCGCGTAAGCGTGCTGTTCGCGCTGGCGCTCACCGTCACGGGCGTGGTGCTCGGTGTGGTCACGGGGGCCATCCAGGGCTTTTTTGGCGGCAAGACCGATCTGGCGTTTCAGCGCTTCATCGAAATCTGGGGCTCCATGCCCGAGCTGTATTTGCTCATCATCTTCAGCGCGGTGTTTGCGCCCAGCATCTCGCTGCTGCTGATTCTGCTCAGCCTGTTCGGCTGGATGGGGTTGAGCGACTACGTGCGCGCCGAATTCCTGCGCAACCGCCAGCTCGACTATGTGAAGGCCGCACGCGCGCTGGGCGTGGGCAACGCACAGATCATCTGGCGCCACATCCTGCCCAACAGCCTGACGCCGGTGGTTACCTTTTTGCCGTTTCGCATGAGTGCGGCCATCCTGGCGCTGACCTCGCTCGACTTTCTGGGCCTGGGCGTGCCGCCGGGCACGCCCAGCCTGGGCGAATTGCTCTCGCAGGGCAAGAACAGCATCGACGCGTGGTGGATTTCGCTGTCCACCTTCGGCGTGCTGGTGGTTACGCTGCTGCTGCTGACCTTTATGGGCGATGCGCTGCGCGATGCGCTCGACCCCCGAAAGGCCGACCGATGATGGCCCCCACGCTCGGCACTGGCGTGTCCTCGCTGCCCCCCGAGGGGGCTCTCACTGCCGTCGGAAGCGTGCCCGGCGGCGGCTCGGCCGCCAGTATGCCGCTGCTGCAGGTGTGCGACCTGTCCGTGCGCTTTGGCGCCAAGGAGGTGGTACGTGGCGTTAATTTCAGCATCGCACCGGGCGAAAAGCTGGCCCTGGTGGGTGAATCAGGCTCGGGCAAAACCATCACTGCACTCGCTCTGCTGCGCCTGGCCGGTGATGCCAAAATCAGCGGCCAGGCCATGCTGCGCGGGCGCAATCTGCTCTCATTGTCAGAGCGTGAGATGCGTGGCATTCGCGGCGGCGACATCGCCATGGTGTTCCAGGAGCCCATGACGGCGCTCAACCCGTTGATGACCATTGGCCAGCAGATTGCCGAGGTTTTAGCGCTCAAAAAGGCATTGAGCCCCGCCCAATGTGCGCAAGCAGCTATTGAACTGCTAGCAAAAACCGGCATCCCCGAGCCCGGGCGCCGCGCCAACAGCTTTCCACACCAGCTCAGTGGCGGCCAGCGCCAGCGCGCCATGATTGCCATGGCCCTGGCCAGCGAGCCCGCGCTGCTGCTGGCCGACGAGCCCACGACGGCGCTCGACGTCACGCTGCGCGGGCAGATTCTTGACCTGCTGTCCGACCTGCAGCGCAAAAGCGGCATGGCCGTGCTGCTCATCACCCACGACCTGAACCTCGTGCGCCGCTTTGCCGACCGCGTGGCCGTGATGGAGCAGGGCGTGCTGGTGGAGCAGGGCCGCGTTGCCGATGTGTTTGGCGCCCCGCAACACGACTACACCCGCCGCCTGATTGCCAGCCAGCCCCGGCGCGATGTGGTCGAGGCCGATGCGCCCGCAGGCACCGCACCGGTGGTGAAGACGCAGGATGTGCGCGTGATCTACCCAACGCCTTTGCCCGGCGTGCGCGGCTGGTTCAAAAAAGGCGAGTTCGTGGCCGTGCAGGGCGCCACGCTGCAACTGCTGCCGGGCCGCACGCTGGGCGTGGTGGGTGAATCGGGCTCGGGCAAGTCCACGCTGGCGCTGGCCATCCTGGGGCTGCTGCCCTATGGCGGCCAACTGGCCGTGGCTGGGCAGGGCTGGCAGCAACCCGCCACCCGCAACACGCCCGCCAACCAGCAGCTGCGCCGCAAGGTGCAGGTGGTGTTCCAGGACCCGTTCTCCTCGCTCTCGCCGCGCCTTACGGTCGAAGAGATCGTGGGCGAGGGCCTCAAGGTGCATGAGGCGGCGCTGAGCGTTGCCGGGCGGCGTGCACGGGTAGAGGCCGCGCTGGATGAGGTGGGCCTGACCGAAGCGCAATACCCCGGCCTGCTGGCGCGCTACCCGCACGAATTTTCGGGCGGCCAGCGCCAGCGCCTGGCCATTGCGCGCGCGCTCATCGTGCAGCCGCAGGTGCTGGTGCTCGACGAGCCCACCAGCGCGCTCGACGTCACCATCCAGCAGCAGGTGTTATCACTTTTGCAGCGCCTGCAAAAGAGCAAGGGCCTGAGCTACCTGCTCATCACGCACGACGTGGATGTGATCCGCGCCATGGCGCACGACGTGCTGGTGATGAAGGATGGCGCCGTGCTGGAGAGCGGCACGGTGCACCAGGTGCTGGATGCCCCCCAGCACCCCTACACCCAGCGGCTGGTGGCTGCGGCCATGGTGCCGGAATCCGGCGCCACGGTTTGAGCAAAAAGTGGCTCTAGCGCTTTTGCAATAAGCGCTAACAGCTATCAAATCAGGAGTAATTGGTGCCCCCTATCCATGGACCTGCCTTGCGCGGTGGCGCCCTGGCGCTGCTGGCGGCGGTGCTGTTTGGCGTCAGCACCCCGCTGGTGCAGCACTTGGGCGCCGGCCTGGGCGCTTTCAGCACGGCGGCGTTGCTGTATGCCGGTGCTGCCGGCATGGGGGCGGTGTTGCGCAAGCCGGTGCAGCAAGAGGCACGCTTGCGACGGGCCGACACGTCCCGCCTGCTGGCCATGGCGGGTTTGGGTGCGGTGCTGGGGCCGGTGGCGCTGGCCTGGGGTCTGCAGCACACCAGTGGCAGCAGCGCTTCGCTGATGCTGACGCTGGAGGCGCTGTTCACCGCGCTGCTGGCATGGCGGCTGTACCACGAGACGATGGACCGGCGGGTGTGGGCCGCAATGCTGTTGCTGCTGGCCGGTGGCGTGGCGCTGGTGGTGGACCAGGGGCGCCTCGGTGGCGTGGAACTGGCCGGGCTACTGGCCGTGTTGCTGGCCACCATGGCCTGGGGGGCAGACAACACGCTGTCGCGCGCCCTGGCCGAGCGCGACCCGGCGCAGGTAGTGCTGGTCAAGGCGGCGCTGGGCGCCAGCGCCACGGCGCTGCTGGCCTGGGGCTTTGGCGAGCCCTTGCCCAGTGCAGCGGCGGCCTGGGGCCTGGTGGCCGTGGGCGCCACGGGCTATGGGCTCAGCCTGCGTTGCTACCTGCTGGCGCAACGCGCGTTTGGTGCCGCGCGCACGGGTTCGGTGTTTGCGTTTGCGCCTTTCATTGGCGCGGTGCTGGCGTTTGCCATGGGCGACCGCACTGCCGGTGGGCTGGTCGTGGTGGGCGGCCTGCTGATGGTTGCCGGGGTGGTGCTGCACCTGGCCGAAACGCACGAGCACCCGCATGACCACGACGCCCTGGAGCACGAGCACGCACACCGCCACGACGACGGGCACCACAACCACACCCACTCCCCGATGCCGCAGGGCAGCCACAGCCATGGGCACCAGCACGCACCCCAGTCGCACACCCACGCCCATGTGCCCGACGCCCACCACACGCACCGGCATTGAGGCCACCATGGCATAGCACGCTTGCACTCGCAGGCACCGGGCAAAATACGCCCGGACGCGGGCAACCCCGCATTGATTCCCAGCCACCAGCCCTTGCGGTTTCCTTTTGTCCTTGGCCTGTCGGACAGGCTCCCACCATGAAATTCAACGACTTTTCTGACGACTCCGAAGACTCCGAGCACACCCCCGCGCAGCGCGCGGCCGCCGCATCGCGCAGCACCTGGGTCAGTGTGGGCGTCAACCTGGTGTTGTCCACCATCCAGATCGTGGTGGGGGTGCTGGCGAAGTCGCAGGGCCTGATTGCCGATGGCATCCACTCGCTGTCCGATCTGGTGGCCGATTTCGTGGTGCTGTTTGCCAACCACCATGCCCAAAAAGACGCGGACGAGGGCCACCCTTACGGTCACCACCGCTTCGAGACGGCGGCCTCGCTGGTGCTGGGCCTGCTGCTGCTGGGCGTGGGTGTGGGCATGGTGTGGTCGGCGGTGGTCAAGCTGGAGAACCCCGAGGCCATTGCGCAGGTGCATGTGATCGCCCTGTGGGTGGCGGGTGCCGCGCTGGTGGGCAAAGAGCTGCTGTTTCGCTACATGCTGGCCGTGGCCAAACGCGTCAAGTCGAGCATGCTGGTGGCCAATGCCTGGCATGCGCGCTCGGATGCAGCCTCGTCGCTGGTGGTGGGCATTGGCATTGCGGGCAACCTGGCCGGCTACCCCATCCTCGACCCGATCGCCGCGCTGATTGTGGGCTTCATGGTGGCCAAAATGGGCTGGGAGTTTGGCTGGGACGCCTTGCACGACCTGATGGACCGCTCGGTGGACGAGCAGGAGGTGCAGGCCATTCGCCAGACGCTGCTGGAAACGCCGGGCGTGAGCGGCGTGCACGATGTGCGCACGCGCAAGATGGGCGACATGATCGTGGTCGATGCGCACCTGGAGGTGAATGCCGCCCTTTCGGTGGAGGCGGGCCATGACATCGCCGTGCAGGCACGCCAGCGCGTGCTGCAGCGCCACCGCGTGCTCAACCTCATGACCCATGTGGACCCGTGGCGCAAGCCCGACCTGGACCATGCCGCGCCGCCCATGCGCGGCGGTGGCGCTGCGTAACCGCTGCAGGCGATCAGGCGATCAGGCGGCGCCGGCCCGCCCGCCGCACCAGCTCCAGCCACACCAGGCACAGCGCCAGCAGTCCAGCGGCCACCACCACGCCTTGGGGGCCGGGCAGCGCCAGCCCCATCAGCATGCGCAGCCACGGAATGCCCAGCACCGCCGCCAGCAACACCACCATGGCGGCGGCAATGCGCCACAGCCAGGGGTTGGGGGTGGTGATGCCCCGCAGCGCTGGCCGCGACAGGTCGCGGTTGGCCAGAATCAGCAGCATGACGCACAGCACCAGCGTGCCAAACACCACGGTGCGGCTTTGTGCGCTGGCCCAGCACTGGCCGGCCAGCCAGTACTGACCGGCGAGCAACACGGCGGCAATGCCCAGACCTTGCAGTACCGAGTGCATCAGGGGGCGATGGAAAAGGGCGAATCGGACACCGGGCGTGGCGGCCGCGCCATGCTGCCGCTGTCTTCGGGCTCAGCCTCCAGCACGATGGCGCAGGTGGGGTCGATCAGCAACTGCAGCAGCACGATGTGCACCGGCATCAGCAGCGTGGGCCATTTGAGCAGCGTGGGCACCAGCACCAGCGCAATGATGGGGGCGTGCACGGCAAAGGTGAAGCGGATGGCCTTGCGGATGTTGCTGTCGATGCGCCGGCCCTGGCGGATGGCAGCGACGATGCGGGCGAAGCTGTCGTCCAGCAGCACCAGCGCGGCGGCCTCGCGTGCCACGTCGGTGCCGCGCTCGCCCATGGCAATGCCCACGTCGGCGGCCTTGAGGGCGGGGGCGTCGTTCACGCCGTCGCCCGTCATGGCAACCACCTCGCCGCTGGCGCGCAGCAGCTGCACCAGGCGCAACTTGTGCTCGGGCTTGAGGCGCGCACACAGGTCTACATGGCGCAGCCGCTCGCGCAGGGCGGCATCGTCCAGTGCTTCCAGCTGCGCGCCGGTGATGACGTCGGGGCGATCCGACAGGCCCACCTGCTGCGCGATGGCGCGGGCCGTTGCAGGGTGGTCGCCGGTCATCATGATCACGCGCACGCCCGCGCGCCGGCATTCGGCCAGCGCGGCAGGCACCTCGGGGCGCGGCGGGTCGGCCAGCGCCACCAGGCCCAGGAAATCAAAGTCGAAATCGTGCTGGCTCTGCGGCCAGGGCGGGCTCTGGTCGGGGACGGGGGCTGCGCCCTTCCAGCGGCCGCGCGCCACGCCCAGCACGCGCAGGCCGCGCTCGGCCATGGCCTCCACCTGGCGGCGGATGGCGAGGCGCCGCACATCATCGAGGTGGCACAGGTCGGCCACGGCCTCGGGCGCGCCCTTGGTGGCCAGCAGGTGCACGTCGGGCTCGTCGCTGGCGAACACGCGCGTCATGGCCAGAATCTCGCCCGAAAGGGCGTATTCAAACTCGGGCTCGCGCCCGTCGTGCACATGCTCGGTGCCCTGTAGCCACTGGTGGCCAAATTGCTGGATGGCCTTTTCCATGGGGTCGAACGGGTCGCCAGGCGTGGCGAGCATGGCAAATTCGCTCAGCAGGTGAAAGTGCTCATGCAGGTCGCTGGCGCCTTCGGGGCGAAAGTGCTGGTCGGCGCTGGCCAGCTCGGCCACGGCCATGCGGTTCATCGTGAGCGTGCCCGTCTTGTCCACCGCCAGCACGGTGATGGCGCCCAGCGCCTCGACGGCAGTGACGCGCCGCGTCAGCACCTTCTGGTGCGAGATGCGCCACGCACCCAGCGCCAGAAACACGGTCAGGATGACCGGAATCTCCTCGGGCAGGATGCCCATGGCCAGCGCAATGCCCGAAAGCAGGCTGTCGAGCAAGGGGCGGCCGTTCCACCACCAGCCCAGCAGCACCTGCGCCAGCGCCAGAACGACGGCAGCCGTGCCCAGCGTGCGCACCAGCCGGCGCGAGCCCTGTTGCAGCGCAGAAGGCGGCTCGACCGTTGCCGCCAGGTCGGCGCCGATGCGCCCCACGGCAGTGTGGGCGGCGGTGGCGCACACATCGGCCACCCCCACGCCGCGCGTGACGACGGTGCTGGCGAAAATATGGGCAGCCCCCACGCTTGCCACTTCGTGTGCTGCGCTGCCCCCCGGGGGGCTGGCCTGGCTTGGGGGGCCCGGCGCTGGCGGCCGTGGCCCCCACGCTTGCCACTTCGTGTGCTGCGCTGCCCCCCGAGGGGGCTGGCCTGGCTTGGAGCGGACCCACGCTGGCTGACACCTGCTCGTTCGGTGCTGCGGGCAGCTTGGCCACGGGCACGGCTTCGCCGGTGAGCAGGGATTCATCCACTTCGAGCTGGCCGTCGATCAGCAGCGCGTCAGCGGCAATGCGGTCGCCCTCGTGCAGCACCAGCAGGTCGCCGCGCACCACGTCGCGCCCGGCGATGCGCTGCTCCTGGCCGTCGCGGATGACCAGCGCGCGCGGGGCCGACAGGTCGCGCAGCGATTCGAGCGCGCGCTGCGTCTTGCGCTCCTGCGCCAGCGTGATGCCGATGACCACAAACACAAAGCCCAATAAAAACAGCGCCTCGCCCCGGTCGCCCAGCGCCAGGTAGATGCCGCCAGCGGCCAGCAGCATGAGAAACATGGGCTCGGTGAGCACGTCGCGCACGATGGCGAGCATGGACTTGGGTGCGCTGCCCGGCAGCAGATTGGGGCCCTCCGAGTCCAGGCGGCGGGCCGCCTCGGCGGCGCTCAGGCCTTGCGGGGCGGGTATCACCGTGGGTGTCTGCGTCTCAGGGGCGGCCATGGCTATCGCGCTGGGTGGTGGCACATCATGGCTTGCGCGCTACCAGCCCCAGCAAGGCCGACTGGCCGCTGTGCTGGGTTCCCTCGTTCAGCACCGCTTCATAGTCGCGCAGCTCGATGATCTGCAGGCCCGCGAAGGCCGACCGGATCAGCTCTGGCGTGTAGAGGTGCGACAGGATGGGTGGCCCGCCGGTCTTGTATTCCAACTGCCTGGGGGTGTAGCCCTGCAGCACCAGCAAGCCGCCGGGCTTGAGCGCAGCCACCATATTGGCGAACAGGCGCTCGCGCATGGCGGGGTCGGCAAACTGCACAAAGATGGCCACCACGGCGTCATAAGTGGCAGTGGGCCAGGGCCACTGGTCGCAATCGGCCACGCAGTAGTTCACGACGACAGCGGCGTCTGCGGCCTGCTGCCTGGCTTGGGCCACGCCCACATCCGAGATGTCAAAGGCATCCACCTGCAGGCCCTGGCGTGCCAGCCAGACGCTGTTGCGCCCGTCGCCATCGGCCACGCACAGCACACGGCCGCCGGGTGCGATGTGGTGGGCCTGCGCGCGCAGGTAGTCGTTGGGCTCCTGGCCAAAGAGGTGGTTTTGGCCGGTGTAGCGCTGGTTCCAGGTGGCTGCGGCGTCGGTGAAGGGCGTTGCGGTCATGGTGCGTGGCCTTGTGCAGTAGTTGGGGCTGAACGGACATGCCGGGCGTTTGCCCGTTATTGTTCGCGGCGATGGTGGGGCGATGGTGGGGCGATGGTGGGGCGATGGTGGGGCGATGGTGCCACAGGCCTTGACGGTGCCGGGCACGGTATGTGATTTATGGAGTCAAAATGGCCTGAAGCGCTTTTCTGTAAAGCGCATGCAGCTATGTAAATGATAGTAAATCGACGGATGATCTTCAATGTATGTCAAGCCTGCTAAGGGGCATCACAATGGGGTGCTTGAGGAACCCGGACGAAATCCATGAGCTTGCCCACCCCCGAATCGCCCGCTGGCCCGGCCCGTGCCGACTCCCGCCGTGCCAGGTTGCACCCCGATGTGCTCAAGCTGGGTCTGGTGAGTTTTTTGACCGACCTGAGCTCCGAGATGATCTTCTCGGTGTTTGCCGTCTTCTTCACCACGGTGGCCGGTGCATCGACAGCGTTGCTGGGGCTGATCGAGGGGCTGGCGGATTTTTCGGCCTCGTCGCTCAATTACCTGGCCGGCTGGCTGTCAGACCGCAGCGGCCGGCGCAAGTGGTTTGCCACGGCGGGCTACGCATTTTCGACACTGGCCAAGCTGATCTTGCTGGTGTCGTCGTCCATCGTGGGGTTGTCGGTCTTTCGGGTCATCGAACGGCTGGGCAAGGGCTTTCGCGGCCCGCCGCGCGATGCCTGGCTGTCGTCGATTGCGGCCAAGGAATCGCGTGGTTATGCGTTTGGCGTGCACAAGGCGCTCGATAAAGCGGGCGCTGTGCTGGGCCCGCTGGTGGCCTATGCGCTGCTCAAATTGCTGGGCGAATCGGCCAGCACCTACAGCCTGCTGTTCCTGGTGGCCTTTGTGCCGGCAGTGGTGGCCGTGGTGGTGCTTACGCGCATCCCCGACCAGCGCGGCCAGCCCCATGCGCGCGAGAGCGTGCGGCAGAACTGGCAGCAGCTCAGCCCGGCGTTCAAGCGTTTTCTGCTGCCGGCAGGGGTGTTTGCACTGGCGTATTTCAGCCTCGGCTTTGTTTTGCTCAAGGCCCATGGCGTGGGCTTTGGCATGACCGACATCGTGCTGCTGTATGCGCTGTTCAACATGGTCTGCGTGGTGGCCGCACCGCTGGCTGGAAGGCTGGGCGACAGGGTGGGCCGCAGCCGCATCGTGGTGCTGGGCTATGCGTTCTATGCGGCCCTCAACGTGTGGCTGGTGGTGGCGGCCAGCCGCTGGGAAATGGTGGGCATCTTTTGCCTGTATGGCGTGTTCTATGCCATCGAAGAGTCGCAAAGCAAGGCCTTCATCGCCGACCTGGAGCCCGAGCGCCGCGCCACGGCCGTGGGCGTCTACAACTTTGTGACGGGTGGCTTGTACCTGCCCGCATCGCTGATGGCGGGCGCGCTGTGGGCGGTGGCGCCGGGCCTGGCCTTCGGGCTGGCTGCCGCGCTGTCGGTGGCGGCCATCGTGGTTTTTGGGGTGCTGCAACCTGCTGCGACGGGGCAGCGCTAATTTCTCTGGCAACTTATATTGCATCCATGGACAAACAACACACATTTCACCGCAGCGATCTGGTGCGCATTGCCATCGACGCCATGAAAGAGCGGGGCCTGGAGCCCGAGTTTCCGCCGCGCGCCCTGCAGCAGCTGCAGACCATTGGGGCCGCCGGGCAGGACGACGACCCGCGCATCCGCGACCTCACGGCATTGCCCTGGTGCTCGATCGACAACGACGACTCGCTCGACCTCGACCAGCTCACGGCCTGCGGCCCCCTGAGCAACGGCGCCGTGAAGATTTTTGTCGCCGTGGCCGATGTGGACGCCTTGGTCAAAAAGAACTCTGCCATCGACCAGCACGCGCACACCAACACCACGTCGGTCTATACCTCGGCGCGGGTGTTTGCCATGCTGCCCGAGCGGCTTTCCACCGACCTCACCTCGCTGAACCCCGGCCAGGAGCGCCTCGCCATCGTGACCGAGATGGTGGTGGATGCCGAAGGCGCCGTCACCCATTCCACCGTGCACCGGGCGCGGGTGCGCAACCACGCCAAGCTGGCCTACGACGCCGTGGCCGCGTGGATCGAGGGCGAAGGCGACCTGCCCGAAGCCGCGCGCGCCGTGCCCGGCATGGACGAGCAGCTGCGCACCCAGGACGCGGTGGCCCAGCGCATGCGCGCGCGCCGGCGCGCCGCGGGCTCGCTGGATCTGGAAACCTTCCAGCCGCGTGCCGTGTTCGATGGCGACCGCGTGGTGGACATCCGCCAGCAAGCGCAAAACCGGGCGCGCCAGCTCATCGAAGAATTCATGATCGCCACCAACACCTGCACGGCGCAGTTTCTGGCGCAGCACGGCGGCAGCGCCCTGCGGCGGGTGGTGCGTTCGCCCGAGCGCTGGCTGCGCATCGTGGAAGTGGCCAGCAAATACGGCGAGGCGCTGCCCAAGGAGCCTGATTCGCGTGCGCTCGAGGGCTTTCTGGCGCGCCAGCGCAAGGCCGATCCGCTGCGCTTTCCCGACCTGTCGCTGGTCATCATCAAGCTGATGGGGTCGGGCGAATATGTGGTGGAGCATGCCCGGGGCGAGCCCATCGGCCACTTCGGCCTGGCAGTGCGCGACTACACGCATTCCACGGCGCCCAACCGCCGTTACCCCGACCTGGTGAGCTTGCGCATGGTGAAGGCGCTGCTGTCGGGCGAGCGTCCGCCCTATGGCCTGGCCGAGCTGGCCACGCTGGCCGAGCATTGCACCCACCAGGAAGACGCGGCGCAAAAGGTGGAGCGCAGCGTGCGCAAATCCGAGGCGGCGCTGTTCATGCAGGGGCTGATCGGCCAGCAGTTTGACGCCATCGTCACCGGCCGCACCGAAAGCGCCACCTGGGTGCGCATCTTCACGCCGCCGGCCGAGGGCCTGCTGGTGTCGGGTGATTTCAATCTCGACGTGGGGGCGAAGATCCGCGTGAAGCTGGTCAGCACCAATGTCGAGCGCGGCTTCATCGATTTCGAGCAGGCGCACTGAGCACGGTACCAGTCCGGCGCAGACTGCGGTGCCCTCCACCATGCAATGGCCTGTGCCGTGTCCACGTCCCCTCCACTCCGGTCAGCCGCAACATGGGCGCAACCCGCGCAAGGAAACCTCATGAATGAACCGTTACCCACTTCACCGTCACCCGCGCCCGGCGCGGCGGCGCAGGCTATTGCAACCGATATCCGCGCGCGTTACCGTGGCCTGCGGGCCGGCGCCGCCACGCAAGCTGCCATCACGGTGCTGCACATCGGCGCCGAACACACGGCCGTTGCCACGGGGCAGGGTGACGAGGCCATGGCCTGGCTGGTGCTGGACATGGGCGCGCAGAAAACGGCGCGGCAATTTTTCAAACGCAGCCCGCCCACGCCACTGGAGATGGAGCACGCCATCGCCACCGTGGAAGACGAGGTGATCCGCGCCGTGCCGTTGCTGCCGCCGGGCACGGCCTTGCTGTGCAGCGATGCGCTGGTGCGCGAGGTGGCCTTGCTGGCAGGGCTGGCGCCAGGTGAGCGCATGGCCATGCCGCTCGATGCCATGGAACGCGTGTTCGAGCGCCTGGCCGCCGTGGCCGAAGGGCGTCCGGTGGTGCGCGAGGGGCTGCCGCAGGGCACCGATTTCGCTGCCGGGCTGCTGATCCTGCGCGAGTTCATGCACCACTTGCGGTTTGGGGCCATTACCGTGGTGCGATGAAAAAACTTGTCGCCAAGGTGCTTGCGCTTCGACATAAAAGGTAACAAACAGTTAAAGTTCGCCGGGATCCTTGATTTTTGGGCTTGCCTATTGCGCGCCGAGGTGCTGGTCGCACCGGTGTCGGAGGGCGCGGTGGCCAGCCTGCGGCGTCAAGGGAGACAAGGGGTCTGGACGCCATGTCCGGGTCTGCAACAAGAACGTACTACAAGGAATATTCCGCATGTCATGGGTCAATTTGAAGATCGGCACCCGCCTGGGGCTGGGTTTTACGGTTGTTTTGCTGTTTCTGGCCGTTGTATTGGGGATGGGGCTTGTCTCCCTGGCCAATACCCAGTCGAGCCTGGATCAGCTGGTGAATGACAACAACAAGAAGCTGGAAGCCGCCAGTTTCATGCTGGGCCATGTGCGCGACATCTCCAACGCCGCCGGCATGATGGTGCTGGTAGCCGATGAAGCGGGCAAGCAGGCCCAGTTGAAGCGCGCGTCCGAGGCCCGTGCCCGGTACGCCGCGGGCCGGGCAACGCTGGAAAAACTGGTCAAAAGCGAAGGCGGCAAGGTGGCTTTGGCCCGCGTCGATGCCGCGCTGGCAGGGGCCGAGCCCTTGACCAACCAGCTGTTCGACATGGCCCTCAAAAACATGACCCAGGAGGCCACCGAGCACATGGTGGGCAAGGTCGCGCCCGCCATCGACAACACGCTGGGGCAGCTGTTTGGCCTGATCGAGTACCAGACCGGTGTTGCGATCCGTGCCAACGCCGAAGCCCAGGCGCAATACGAGTCGGCCCGCAACTGGATGCTGGGCCTGGGGCTGCTGGCGATCTTTTCGGGCGCGGTCATTGCCTGGAACATCACGCGCTCCATCACCCGGCCCATCCACCTCGCCGTGCAGGTGGCCCAGACCGTGGCCGATGGCGACCTGAGCTCCCGCATTGAAGTCGCATCCAGCGACGAAACGGGGCAGCTGATGCGGGCGCTGCAGCACATGAACGCAAGCCTGTCCAAGGTGGTGGGCGAGGTGCGCGGCGGAGCAGAAAGCATGGCCAGCGCCACCAGCCAGATCGCGGCGGGCAACCAGAACCTGTCGTCTCGCACCGAGCAGCAGGCCAGCTCGCTGGAGGAAACGGCAGCGTCCATGGAGGAGCTGACCAGCACCGTGCGGCAGAACGCCGACAACGCCCGCCAGGCCAACCAGCTGGCGCTCACGGCATCGGGCGTGGCGGTCCAGGGGGGCGACGTGGTGGCGCAGGTGGTCCAGACCATGGATGCGATCAACAGCTCGTCGCGCAAGATCGTGGACATCATCGGCGTGATCGACTCCATTGCCTTCCAGACCAACATCCTGGCGCTGAACGCGGCCGTGGAAGCAGCCCGCGCCGGCGAGCAAGGACGCGGCTTTGCCGTGGTGGCCAGCGAAGTGCGCAGCCTGGCGCAGCGCTCGGCGGAAGCGGCCAAGGAAATCAAGCTGCTGATCGACGATTCGGTCAGCAAGGTCGAGCAGGGCAGCCAGCAGGTGGACGTGGCCGGCAAGACGATGCAGGAGATCGTCAGCAGCGTGCGCCGGGTGACCGACATCATGGGCGAGATCACGGCAGCGAGCCAGGAGCAGACCTCGGGCATCGAACAGGTCAACCAGGCCATTGCCCAGATGGATCAGGTGACCCAGCAGAACGCCGCGCTGGTCGAGCAAGCCACGGCTGCGGCCGACGCGCTGCAAGGCCAGGCGGGTCACCTGTCGCAGGCGGTCAGCGTGTTCAAGCTGGCCGGTGGTGCAGACCAATTGGTGTCGCGCAGCCCTGCGGCGCGGGTGGCTGCGCCCGCGACCAGCCCGGCCCTGCAACGTGCCGCTGCACCGGCACAAGCTGCCAAGCCCCGGCAGACGCTGGCGGCGCCCCAGCCCAAACCCCAGCGCCAAAACCCGCCCGCACTGGTGGCGCAAGGCGCCGAAGCCGACTGGCAATCCTTCTGACCCCGCAGTGGTGCCGCCCCGCGCCCGGCGTGCCAGCCATGGACTGGTAGTGGCAGTGGTTTGAGGCAAAAAAGGCTGCTGGCGCTTTACCATAAAGCGCTAGCAGCTATTTTTTTTGATAGCTCGAAGTGGCCGCAAACAGACCAGCTCTCCAGCCGCGTGCAGCGCCTCCTCGAACCCTGCCGCGCCGGGCATTGAACCGGTGCGGTGTTTTGGCGCCGGGCAGAGAGTCGCACCTTCGCATGCGCTCTTTGCATACCCGCGAGAATCGGCCCATGAAAAAATGTTCGCGCCGATCCCTGCGCACCCTGTTGTCGTGGCTGTCGGGCGCCACGTTGGGCGCATGTGCCCTGGCTGCAGCACCCACAGGCGCAGCGCCCCAGACCGCTACCGCCGCCACCAGCGCCATGGCGCCGCGCGTGCTGGCCTGCACCGCCTGCCACGGCAAGGAAGGCCGTGCCACGCCGGACGGTTACTTTCCGCGCATTGCGGGCAAGCCGGCGGGTTACCTGTACAACCAGCTGGTCAACTTTCGGGACGGGCGGCGCAGCTACCCGCAGATGACCTACCTCATCGAGCACCTCACGGACGACTATCTGCGCGAGTTCGCCACCCACTTTGCCGCGCTGCAGGTGCCCTATGCGCCGCCGCTGGCGCCCCAGGCTTCGCCGCAGGTGCTGGAGCGCGGGCGCCAGTTGGTGCAACAGGGCGATTCGGCGCGCCAGTTGCCCGCCTGCGTGCAGTGCCATGGCCAGGCAATGACGGGGCTGCAGCCGTCGATTCCCGGCTTGCTGGGCCTTTCGCGCGACTACCTCAATAGCCAGCTCGGCGCCTGGAAAACCGGCCAGCGCCGCGCGCAGGCGCCCGATTGCATGGCGGATATTGCGCGCCAGCTTTCTCCCGAGGAGGTGAGCGCGGTATCAGCATGGCTGGCGGCCCAGCCGGTGCCCGGCGCTGGCAAACCCGCCGACCGGCTGGCAGGCGCCATGCCCGTGCGCTGCGGCGGGGTGGATGGGGTGCCGGTCGTGGACGCGGCGTCGCGTTGACGGGGTGCATGGCATGAAACGCATCCTCTGGACCCTTTTCTTCACCGTGGCCTTGCTGGCCCTGGGCACTGCCGTGGTGGCAGCGCTCAACCTGCGCGGCGAGGACGCCTTGCCGGCCGAATCGCAGTCCCTCTCGCAGGCCCGGACTGCCACGCCCGAACTGGTCGCGCGCGGCGAATACCTGGCCCGCGTTGGCAACTGCATGGCCTGCCACACCGTGCAGGGCGGCGCGCCGTATGCGGGTGGGCGTGGCATCGACACGCCGTTTGGCGTGATCCACACCTCCAACCTCACGCCCGACAAGGCCACTGGCATCGGCAACTGGTCGGCCGCCGAGTTCTGGCGCGCGCTCCACAACGGCCGCTCCAGGGACGGGCGCCTGCTGTACCCGGCGTTTCCCTACCCCAACTACACGCTGGTGGCGCGCGAGGATTCCGATGCCATCTTTGCCTACCTGCAAAGCCTGCCCGCCGTTGCGCAGGCCAACCGGCCGCACGCGCTGCGCTTTCCTTACAACACCCAGGCGGCGCTGGCGGTGTGGCGCGCGGTGTTTTTTGCGCCAGGCGCTCCCCAGGCAGAACCCACGCAAACGGCTGAGTACAACCGGGGCGCTTACCTGGTCAACGGCCTGGGCCACTGTACGGCTTGCCACACGCCGCGCAATGCGCTGGGTGCCACCTCGGATGCCAAGGCCTTCACCGGTGGGTTGATTCCGGTGCAAAACTGGTATGCCCCCGCGCTCAATGCCGCCCACGAGGCGGGTGTGAAGGAGTGGCGAACTGACGACGTGGTGGCCTTGCTGAAGACTGGCGTGGCGCCAAAGGGCTCGGTCACCGGGCCCATGGCCGAGGTGGTGTTTCGCAGCACGCAATATCTGAGTGATGCCGACGCCCAGGCGATGGCTGTGTATCTGCGGGCGCTGCCGCAGCAGGCCCCCGTCGCCACGGCAGGAGCCAAACCCTCTGCCGCCACGCTGGAGCGCGGTGCCAAGGTGTATGAGCAGCATTGCGCGCAGTGCCATGGCGACCAGGGCGAGGGCAAGCCGGGGGCGTTCCCGGCCCTGGCCGGAAATCGCGCCGTGATGCTGCAAGACCCGACCAACCTTGTGCGCGTGGTGCTGCAGGGTGGTTATTTGCCGGCCACGGCGGGCAACCCGCGCCCGCACGGCATGCCGCCGTTTCAGCAGACGCTGTCGGACGAAGACGTGGCGGCCGTGACCACCTTTGTGCGCAACAGCTGGGGCAACCAGGCGCCGGGTGTGGGTACCATCGAGGTCTATCGTGCGCGCGAGCGGCGCGGCATGTAGCACTGGGCCATGGTCCAGCGCCAGCCGCACCGCAGCGCTGCCCTCCAGGAGCCTTTTTGATGTCCAGTCCCGCCGCACTGCCCGAGCCCACCCCCACGAGCCCCGCGACCACCACACCCGGTGGCTGGTGGGCGGTGTGCCTGTGCGCCAACTGGTGCGGCACCTGCCGCGACTATCGGCCCCTTTTTGACGAACTGGCGCGCGCGCACCCCGGCGTGCGTTTTGAGTGGGTGGACATCGAGGACGAGGCCGAGATTGCGGGTGACCTGGACGTGGAGACTTTTCCCACCTTGCTGATTGCCGATGGCCGCCGGGCCTTGTTCCTGGGGCCGCTGTTACCGCAGGCGCCCGTGCTGGCACGGCTGCTGACCAGCCTGCAGGCCGGTGCCGCGGGCGCCGCCGGGGCAGGGGGCGAGGCCCAGCAAGTCTTTGAGCGCGTGCGTATCGCGCGTGGCGCGTAGCTGGGCGGGCCGGTAGCCACCACAGGGTTGTGCCGTTGGCCATGAAAACTCCTTTTTTAATAGCTGCTAGCGCTTGTTGTTAAAGCGCTAGAGCCCTTTTTTACTCAAATTTTGTGCCTGTAACCCGTTCACCATGGTTTCACCTCAATTCGCTGCAGGCCCAGTGCGACAAGGGAGCCTGGTCGCGTGGGATGGATCTGTATTGCAGGGCGGACGTGGTCGACGTCGACATCGAACCGGACGGTGATGGCCGCTGGCGGATCGAAGGCGAGGTGCAGGGCAGCCTGCCAGCGCCCTATCAGGTGTCGGCGCAATTGGCTCTTGCACCGAATGGCCAGGTGACGCAATGGTCGGGCGACTGCAGTTGCCCTGTGGGCGTAGGTTGCAAGCACGCCGTGGCGTTGACCCTGCAGGCCGCGCACCAGAAGCCGGCCCAAAATCAGACCGCTGCCCAAACCTTCGATGCCCTCCAAGCACTACAGGAGCGCAAGCACGCCATGGCGCGCGCCGAGGCCGACGCGCGGCTGGTGCACTGGCTGCAGGACTGGGACCGTGCCATGGGCGGTTCGGCCGCGCCAGCTCCGGGCGGCCGTCCGGATCGGCCAGAACGTTATCTTTACCTGGTCTCCACCGTGGGGCTGCCGCGCGCCACCACGCCGCAGATGCAGCTGGAGGCCGTGGTGTCCTACCCCAAAGTCACCGGCGGCTGGGCCAAGCCCAAACCGATCCGCACGCAGCCGTGCCCAGGGCAGGCCGTGTATGACAGCGCGAGCGACGCCGACCGCCAGGTGCTGCAACTGCTGCGTGCCATGCCGCGCGGCCTGGGTTATTACTCGGCCTACAGCAGTGCCCCGGTGGCGGTGTTGGAAGGCACGGTGGGTGTGATGGCGCTGCAGCAGGCGGCCAGCACCGGCCACCTGTTTGCCGACGCGGGGGGCTCCACTGTCGGTGCCCCGCTTCGCTGGGGTGATCCCCTGTCCATCACCTGGACATGGCGTGAGGCCACGCCCGCTGCCGGGGGTGAAAGCACCTGGGCGCTGCGCGCCAGCCTGCCTGCTGCGTCAGCCACGCTGTGCAGCAACAGCCCGCCTTTGTATCTGGATGCCGCCCACGGCGTGTGTGGCCAGGTGGTGGCCGATGGCCTGGGTGCTGCGCAGCTGGCCCTGTTGCTCAAGGCGCCCGCGCTGAGTGCCGCCGCGCTGCAAAAGCACCACGCCGAGGTTGCCCGCCGGCTGGGCGGTTTGCTGCCCTTGCCGCCGGTGCTGGGGCCACTCACGCGGGTGCAGGGCGTCCCACCCGTGGCACGCCTGCATCTGGCGCCCGTGCCGGTTGGCGATGTACCCGACCTGGGCCTCATCACCGCCCAGCTGCGGTTCGACTACCAGGGCCATGTAGGCTGGTGGGCCGGGCAGGAGCTGGACGTGCTGGTGACTGCGGCGGATGGCAGCCAGGTGCTGCTGCAGCGCGATGCCAGGGCCGAGCTCGATGCCATCGAGCGGCTGATGGACCTGGGCCTGCTGGCCACCGACGACGGCCTGTTCGGCATCCCTGGTGAGCGCCCACAGAACGACTGGATGCACTGGGCCGACAACGGTTTTGGGGTGCTGCGCGACGCGGGGTTTGAACTCACGCTGGATGCCGCGCTGGGTGGTTGGATCACGCATGCTGACGCACTGGCCGTGGCACTGCAGCCCGAGGGCGATGACGAAGCCACTTCGCCCTGGTTTGCGCTGTCGCTGGGCATGGAGATCAACGGCGTGCGCCACAACATCCTGCCCTGGCTGCCCGACCTGATTGCCGCCGCTGCTTCTCAGCCGGTGGACCCAGCCACGGGCCTGCCGCAACTGCCATCGCATGTCTATCTGCCTTCGCAAGTGGGCCCAGGTTTTGTGCGCCTGCCCACTGACACGCTGCGCCCCTGGATGGCGGCGTTGCTGGACCTGGTGGGCGACCGTGCCCATGATTTCAACGGCGACAGCCTGAAGCTCTCGCGCATGGACGCCCTGCGCACCAGCGCCGCGCTGGGCGAAGGAGCCACGTGGGAGGGCGCTGGCGCCTTGCGCGCCATGGTGGAGCAGCTCAAGGGCGCCAATTCGTTGCCCGAAGTGCCGCTGCCCGCTGGCGTGCGGGCCACGCTGCGGCCGTACCAGCAGCAGGGCCTGAACTGGCTGCAGTTTCTGAGCGCCCACGGCCTGGCTGGTGTGCTGGCCGACGACATGGGCCTGGGCAAAACGCTGCAGACCCTGGCGCACATTCAGGTCGAAAAAGACGCGGGCCGCCTGACCCGGCCCGCGCTCATCATTGCGCCCGTGAGCCTGATGGGTAACTGGCTGCGGGAGGCCGCGCGCTTTTGCCCGGGCCTGCGCAGCCTGGTGCTGCACGGAGCGGGCCGCCATGAGGTGGCCGAATCGGTGGAAGAGCATGATCTGGTCATTGCCCCGTATTCACTGCTGCAGCGCGACCGCGAACGCTGGCTGGCGCACGAATGGCACCTGGTGGTGCTCGACGAGGCCCAGAACATCAAGAACGCCAGCACGCACGCCGCTCAGGTGGTGAGCCAGTTGCAGGCGCGCCACCGGTTGTGCCTGTCGGGCACACCCATGGAAAACCACCTGGGCGAGGTGTGGAGCCTGTTTCACTTCTTGATGCCCGGCTTTCTGGGCAGCCAGCGGCGCTTTAACGAAGCGTTTCGCACCCCTATTGAAAAGCTGGGCGACAGCACGCGCATGGCGCAGTTGCGCGCGCGCATCACACCGTTCATGCTGCGGCGCACCAAGGCGTTGGTGGCGGGTGAGCTGCCGCCCAAGGTCGAAACCGTGATGCCCGTGGAGATGGCGGGTGCGCAGGCGGACCTGTACGAAACCATCCGCCTGGGAATGGAAAAAACCGTGCGCGAGGCGCTGCAGTCCAAGGGACTGGCCAAGTCGCAGATCACCATTCTCGATGCACTGCTCAAGCTGCGCCAGGTCTGCTGTCACCCGCAGCTGGTGCCGCTCGATGCCGCAAAGAAGGTCAAGACCTCGGCCAAGCTTGACCAGCTCATGGCTCTGTTGCCCGAAATGCTGGCCGAGGGGCGGCGCATTTTGCTGTTCTCGCAGTTCACCAGCATGCTTACGCTGATCGAGGCCGAGCTGAAAAAGCGCAACCTGCCCTGGGTCAAGCTCACGGGGCAGAGCCAGCGGCGCGACGCGATCATCGAGCAGTTCACCAGCGGGCAGGTGCCGCTGTTCCTCATCAGCCTCAAGGCGGGCGGGGTGGGGCTCAACCTGCCGCAGGCCGATACGGTGATCCATTACGACCCCTGGTGGAACCCGGCGGTGGAAAACCAGGCAACGGATCGCGCCCACCGCATTGGCCAGACGCAGAGCGTTTGGGTGATCAAGCTGGTGGCGCAGGGCACCATTGAAGAGCGCATCCTGGCGCTGCAAGAGCGCAAGGCGCAGCTGGCGAGCAGCCTCTACAGCGACGCTGCCGGGCGCAAGGAGCCGTTATTTACCGAAAGCGACCTGGCAGAGTTGTTGCAACCGCTATCACTGTCGTAGCGCTCCACGATGAGTGCATCGGCGCTGCCGGCATTTTGGTGGGAAACTGACGGGTGTGGACAAGCGATTCGACGCTGCAGGCCGCGTGGGCCATGGCGGAGCGTGAAAAGGGAGCGTGCAGGCAACAATTTGGGTGCGATTCGTCTTTGCAAATCAATGCTTTGCGCGTTATAATGTGATTCTCACGACCAAACGGGCGGGTACCAACCGCCCGTTTTTTTTGGTCGAATGCTTTTGGAGCTCGAAGCTGTCGGGGAAGGGTCTCCGGGGGTTATCGGGTTTTTTGTTTTTCCGGGATTGAACTGAACACGTGGCATTACAGCAAGTCGTTGAACAAATTGTGACGGGCCTGGGCTATGACCTGGTGGAGATCGAGCGTTCTCCGGGGGGCTTGCTGCGCGTCACCATCGATTTGCCATGGGTTCAACCTGCGGTGGATGCGCCAGAGGCGGCCATCGAGCAATATGTCACCGTGGAAGACTGTGAAAAAGTGACACGCCAGCTGCAGTTTGCGCTGGAGGTGGATGGCGTGGAGTACAAGCGGCTGGAAGTGTCATCGCCGGGTATCGATCGCCCCTTGCGCCACGAGCAGGATTTCGTGCGTTTTGAAGGCTCCATCATCGATCTCACGCTGAAGGCGCCCATCGGCGCTGCGGCGGTGGGTCAGGTCAATGCCACCCGCAAAAAATTTCGCGGCACGCTGGAGCGGGCTGAATCGGGTGGATGGCAGATCGTCTGGAGCGATGAGCCTGCTGTGAAACCTGGCCAGAAAGTTAGCAAGAAGCGTGTGCCAGCCCCATTGCAGGCGCTGGGTTTCACGCTGGATGAGTTAAGGGATGCCCGACTGGCGCCCATTGTGGATTTCAAGGGGCGGGGGGCAAAGTCTGGTCATGTACCGGACTGAGTCGCTGGATGGTTTGGAGTGGGTTGGCGCTGTTGGCAGCTGCCGCCTGCGGGTGATTGAAACAGGAGAGTCGTCGCATGAATCGCGAATTGTTGATGTTGGTTGAGGCCATTTCGCGCGAGAAGAACGTTGAGCGCGATGTGGTCTTGGGCGCCGTGGAATCGGCCTTGGCCCAGGCTACCAAGAAGCTGTATCAGGGCGAGGTGGACATCCGCGTGTCTGTCGATCGCGACAGCGGCAACTACGAGACTTTCCGTCGTTGGCTGGTGGTGCCCGATGACGCTGGTCTGCAAAACCCCGAGGCCGAAGAGCTGCTGATGGACGCCCGCGAGCGTGTGTCTGATGTCGAGGTCGGCGAATACATCGAAGAGGCCATCGAATCGGTGCCCATCGGTCGCATCGGCGCCATGGCCGCCAAGCAGGTCATCCTGCAGAAGATTCGCGACGCCGAGCGCGAAATGCTGCTCAACGACTTCATGTCGCGCGGCGAGCGCATCTTCACCGGCACTGTCAAGCGCATGGACAAGGGCGACATCATTGTCGAATCCGGCCGTGTGGAAGGCCGCCTGCGTCGCAGCGAGATGATCCCCAAGGAAAACCTGCGCAGTGGCGACCGCGTTCGCGCCATGATCATGGAGGTGGACCTGACGCTGCGCGGCGCGCCCATCATCCTGTCGCGCTCGGCCCCCGAGTTCATGATCGAGCTGTTCCGCCAGGAAGTGCCCGAGATCGAGCAGGGCCTGCTGGAAATCAAGAGCTGCGCCCGTGACCCTGGCTCGCGCGCCAAGATTGCCGTGCTGAGCCATGACAAGCGGGTGGATCCCATCGGCACCTGCGTCGGCGTGCGTGGCACCCGAGTGAATGCGGTGACCAACGAGCTCGCTGGCGAGCGCGTGGACATCGTGCTCTGGTCCGAAGACCCCGCCCAGTTCGTGATTGGTGCGCTGGCCCCGGCCAATGTGTCGTCCATCGTGGTGGATGAAGAAAAACACGCCATGGACGTGGTGGTGGACGAGGAAAACCTTGCCATCGCCATTGGCCGTGGCGGCCAGAACGTGCGTCTGGCCTCCGACCTCACGGGTTGGAAAATCAACATCATGGACGCCGCCGAGTCGGCCCAGAAGCAGGCCAACGAGTCTGATACGGCCCGTCGTCTGTTCATGGAAAAGCTCGATGTGGACGAGGAAATCGCCGACATCCTGATTGCCGAAGGTTTCAACAGCCTGGAAGAAGTGGCCTATGTGCCACTGCAGGAAATGCTGGAAATCGAAAGCTTCGACGAAGACACCGTGAACGAGCTGCGTGCCCGCGCCAAGGATGCGCTGCTCACCATGGAAATCGCCCGCGAGGAAAGCGTTGGCGAGGTTTCGCAGGATCTGCGCGACCTCGAAGGCCTCACACCCGAACTGATTGCCAAGCTGGCAGAAAATGGTGTGCACACGCGTGACGACCTGGCCGATCTGGCCATTGATGAACTGACCGACCTGACCGGACAGTCCGCAGAAGATGCCAAAGCCCTGATCATGAAGGCGCGCGAACACTGGTTCGCAGGGCAAGAGTAAGGTCAGGGAGGCACGAACCACATATGTCCAGTAATACTGTCGCCGAGTTTGCAACCGAACTCAAAAAATCGCCTGAAACCCTGCTCGACCAGCTCAAGGCTGCGGGCGTGGGCAAGGCCACCCCTTCCGACGCGTTGACCGAGTCGGACAAGCAAAAACTGCTTGCTTACCTGCAGGCCAGCCATGGCACGGCTTCTGCCGATCGCAAGAAGATCACGCTGGTGAAAAAGTCCACCACCGAAATCAAGCAGGCCGATGCCTCGGGCAAGGCACGCACGATCCAGGTGGAAGTGCGCAAGAAGCGCACCTTCATCCAGCGCGATGAAGGTGTCGAGAGTGCTGCCGAATCCACGGACTCCGCGGTGCAAGAGGCCGCAGTCTCCAGCGAAGACCTCGAACTGGCCCGCCGCGAGGAAGAAGCCAGCCGCCAGGCCGAGTTGATTCGCCGCCAGGAAGCCGAGCTGGCCGAAAAGCGTGCCGACCGCGAAGCCCGCGAGCAGCGCGAGCGCGAAGCCGAAGAGCGCGCCGCCGCGTATGCCGCCCAGGAGGCCAGCAAGAAGGCCCAGGCCTCGGCCGTGAAGGAAGAGGCCACGCGTGAACAGGCTGCGGAAACCGCAGCGCGCATTGCCGCCCAGGCCGAAGCCCGTGAAAAGGCCGCAGCCGAATCCAAGGCACGCTCTGACGAAGACGCGGCCCGTGCGGCGGATCTTGACGCACGCCGCCGCAAGGCCGAAGCCGAGGCGGCTGCCATCCGCTCCATGATGGCCACGCCCAAGAAGGCGGTCATGGTGGCCAAGAAGCCGGAAGAACCCAAGCCCGTGGCCAAGCCTGCGGCGTTGGGCGACGCCAAAAAGGGCACGCTGCACAAGCCTGCCGTGGGTACCGGTGTGGCCGCGCGTGCGGGTGCGCCTGCTGCCCCGGGTGCCGCTGCTGGCAAGGAAGTCAAGTCTGCCAAGCTGTCTTCCAGCTGGGCGGGCGATACGGCCAAGAAGAAAGAAATCAAGACCCGCGGCGACAGCAGCGGCGGTGTCGGTCGCAACAACTGGCGTGGTGGCCCGCGGGGCCGCCGTGGCGACAGCCGCGATCACCGTGATGACCACCACCAGCATTCCGCGCCGGTGGAGGCCCGCACCATTGAAGTGCACGTGCCAGAAACCATCACTGTGGCCGAACTGGCACACAAGATGTCCATCAAGGCGTCCGAGGTCATCAAGGCGCTCATGAAGATGGGGCAGATGGTCACGATGAACCAGCCGCTGGACCAGGACACCGCCATGATCGTGGTGGAAGAACTGGGCCACAAGGCTGTGGTGGCTGCACTGGACGATCCGGAGGCATTCACCGACGAGGATTCGGCCCAGCAAGACGTGGCGGTTCTGCCGCGCGCTCCGGTGGTGACGGTGATGGGTCACGTCGATCACGGCAAGACCTCGCTGCTCGACTACATCCGTCGCGCCAAGGTTGCGTCCAGCGAAGCCGGCGGCATCACGCAGCACATTGGTGCTTACCATGTGGAAACCCCACGCGGCATGATCTCGTTCCTCGATACTCCGGGTCACGAGGCCTTCACGGCCATGCGTGCCCGCGGTGCGCAGGCTACCGACATCGTGATTCTGGTGGTGGCTGCCGATGACGGTGTGATGCCCCAGACCAAGGAAGCCATCAAGCACGCCAAGGCGGCTGGTGTTCCTATCGTGGTGGCCATCACCAAGTCGGACAAGCCCGATGCCAACCCCGACCGCGTCAAGCAGGAACTGGTGGTCGAAGAGGTGGTTCCCGAAGAGTACGGTGGTGATTCGCCTTTTGTGCCCGTGTCTTCCAAGACCGGCATGGGCATCGACACGCTGCTGGAGCAGGTGCTGCTGCAAGCCGAAGTGCTGGAACTCAAGGCGCCCGTCGATTCGCTGGCCAAGGGCCTGGTGATCGAAGCCAAGCTGGACAAGGGCCGTGGCCCCGTGGCGACCGTGCTGGTGCAGTCCGGTACGCTGAAGGTGGGCGATGTGGTGCTGGCAGGCCAGACCTACGGCCGCGTGCGCGCCATGCTGGACGAAAGCGGCAAGGTTGCCAAGACGGCTGGGCCGTCGATTCCGGTGGAAATCCAGGGCCTGACCGAAGTGCCGCAGGCCGGCGATGACTTCATGGTGCTGACCGATGAGCGCCGTGCGCGCGAAGTCGCCACCTACCGTGCCGGCAAGTTCCGCAATACCAAGCTGGCGCGCCAGCAGGCGGCCAAGCTGGAGAACATGTTTGCCGACATGACCGCGGGCGAAGTGAAGATGCTGCCCATCATCGTCAAGGCCGACGTGCAGGGTTCGCAGGAAGCACTGGCGCAGTCGCTGCTCAAGCTCTCGACCGACGAGGTCAAGGTGCAGCTGGTGTACGCCGCCGTGGGTGCCATCAGCGAGTCCGACATCAACCTGGCGATCGCCTCCAAGGCCATCGTGATCGGCTTCAACGTGCGCGCCGATGCCGGTGCGCGCAAGCTGGCTGAGAGCAACGGCGTGGATCTGCATTACTACAGCATCATTTATGACGCTGTGGACGAGTTGCGGGTGGCCATGTCGGGCATGCTGGCTCCGGAGCAGCGCGAGGAAATCATCGGAACGGCCGAGATCCGTACCGTGTTCGTGGCAACGAAGATCGGCACGATTGCCGGTTCGTACATCACGTCCGGCATGGTGCACCGCAATGCCAAGTTCCGCCTGCTGCGCGAGAACGTGGTCGTCTACACGGGCGAGGTCGATTCGATCAAGCGCCTCAAGGACGATGTCAAGGAAGTCAAGGAAGGTTTTGAGTGCGGTATCAAGCTCAAGAACTTCAACGACATCAAGGAAGGTGATCACCTCGAATTCTTTGACATCAAGGAAATCGCGCGGACGCTGTAATCCATGGCTGCCAAGAAGTCCTCCACCCCCAACCGCGCCTTCAAGGTGGCCGATCAGATCCAGCGCGATCTGACGGAACTGATCGCGCGCGAGTTGAAAGACCCGCGCGTGGGCATGGTGACGCTGCAGGGTGTGGAGGTGACTCCCGACTATGCGCACGCCAAGGTGTTTTTCAGCTTGCTGGTGGGCGATCCGGTGGAAACACAGGCGGCGCTCAACCAGGCTGCCGGCTTCCTGCGCAACGGCCTGTTCAAACGCCTGCACATCCACACGGTGCCCACACTGCATTTCGTCTTTGACCGCACGTCCGAACGTGCGGCGGACATGAACGCCTTGATCGCCAAGGCCGTTTCCTCGCGCGCCAAAGAAGACTAGCCATGAACGCGCCACGCACCAGGGTGCAGCGGCGCCCTGTGCATGGGGTGTTGCTGCTTGACAAACCGCTCGGCCTTTCGAGCAATGACGCCTTGCAGAAGGCGAAATGGCTGCTGCGCGCCGAAAAGGCAGGCCATACCGGCACGCTCGATCCGCTGGCCACCGGCGTGCTGCCGCTGTGTTTTGGCGCAGCCACGAAGTTCAGCCAGCTGCAGCTTGATGCTGCCAAAACATACGAGGCCATCGCCCTCCTGGGCGTGACGACCACCACCGGCGACGCCGAAGGTGATGTGGTGCAGCGCTGCGATGTGGACCCGGCCCAGCTCACCCCTGAGCGTCTGGCGGCCGTGCAGCGGCAGTTCACCGGCCCCATCCGGCAGGTGCCGCCCATGCACAGCGCGCTCAAGAAGGATGGCAAGGCGCTGTACGAATACGCTCGTGCCGGTGTCACCGTGGAGCGCGAGGCGCGCGATGTGGTCATTCATGCATTGAATCTGACGCTGGTGTTTACGGATCAAGCGCAAGCAGCTATCAAAATAATAGTAACCTGCAGCAAAGGCACCTATATCCGCACGCTGGGTGAAGACATCGGCACGGCACTGGGCTGTGGAGCGCACCTGACGTTTTTGCGCCGCATTGACACGGGTGGTCTCGGCGTGGAGCGCTGCATCACGTTGGCGCAACTGGAGGCTATGCCCGAGGACGAGCGCGTGGACTGCCTGCAACCGCCCGAATCGTTGCTGGCACAACACATGCGTGTCACGCTGGACGGCGACAATACCGCTCGTTTCCTTTCGGGGTTGCGGCGCAGGGGCGAGTGGCCGGACGCCAGCGCCGTGGCGGTTTTCAGCGAGGCTCCTGCGGCCCTGCTGGGCGTCGGCCATATCAAGGACGGTGAACTGGTGCCCGACAGGCTGCTGAGTCCGCTGGAAATTCAACAAATTTTGGAAGGCACGCCGCACCTACAAGCCAGCGGCATATTGGAAAAACTATGAGCAAACAAATCCGCAACATCGCCATCATTGCCCACGTGGACCATGGCAAGACCACCATGGTCGACCAACTGCTGCGCCAGTCCGGCACCTTCGCCGAACATGAAAAAGTGGTCGACACGGTGATGGACAACAACGCGATTGAAAAAGAGCGTGGCATCACCATCCTGGCCAAGAACTGCGCCGTGAGCTGGGAAGGCACCCACATCAATATCGTCGATACCCCTGGTCACGCGGACTTCGGCGGTGAGGTCGAGCGCGCGCTGTCCATGGTGGACGGCGTGGTGCTGCTGATCGACGCGCAAGAAGGCCCCATGCCCCAGACGCGTTTCGTGACCAAGAAGGCGCTGGCCCTGGGCTTGAAGCCCATCGTGGTGGTGAACAAGGTCGACAAGCCCGGCGCGAATCCTGACAAGGTCGTGAACGCGGCATTCGACCTGTTCGACAAGCTGGGCGCTACCGATGAGCAGCTCGACTTTCCTGTGGTCTACGCCTCGGGCATCAACGGCTGGTCGTCGCTCGAAGAGGGCGCACCGGGTGAGCAGTGGGGCCCCGACATGTCGGCCCTGTTCAACACGGTGCTCAAGCATGTGCCCGCCCAGAAGGGTGATCCGGCTGCACCGTTGCAGCTGCAGATTTCTGCACTCGATTTCTCCACCTTTGTCGGCCGCATCGGCGTGGGCCGCATCAGCCAGGGCACGATCAAGCCCATGATGGACGTGCTGGTCATGGAAGGCCCCGATGGCAAGACCATCAAGGGCCGTGTCAACCAGGTGCTGACCTTCCAGGGCCTGGACCGCGTGCAGGCCACCGAAGCCGGCCCGGGCGAAATCGTGCTGATCAACGGCATTGCCGACATCGGCATTGGCGTAACCATCACCGACCCGCTCAACCCCGCACCGCTGCCGATGCTCAAGGTGGACGAGCCCACGCTGACCATGAACTTCTGCGTGAACACCAGCCCGCTGGCCGGCCGCGAAGGCAAGTACGTGACGAGCCGCCAGATCTGGGACCGCCTGCAGAAGGAACTGCAACACAACGTGGCCCTGCGCGTGAAGGAAACCGACGAAGAAGGCATCTTCGAAGTGATGGGCCGCGGCGAACTGCACCTGACCATCCTGCTGGAAAACATGCGCCGTGAAGGCTATGAGCTGGCCGTGTCCAAGCCGCGCGTGGTGTTCAAGGAGATCAATGGCGAGAAGTGCGAGCCTATCGAGCTGGTGACCGCCGACATCGAGGAAGCCCACCAGGGCGGCGTGATGCAGGCCCTGGGCGAGCGCAAGGGCGAGCTGGTGAACATGGAGCCGGACGGCCGGGGTCGTGTGCGCCTGGAATACCGCATTCCTGCGCGCGGCCTGATCGGCTTCACCAACGAATTCCTGAACCTGACGCGTGGCTCGGGCCTCATTGCCAACATCTTTGACAGCTACGAGCCGCACAAGGGTGACATCGGCGGCCGCAAGAACGGTGTGCTGATTTCCATGGACGACGGTGAAATCTTCACCTACGCCCTGGGCAAGCTGGACGACCGTGGCCGCATGTTCGTCAAGGCGAACGACCCCGTGTACGAAGGCATGATTGTGGGTATCCACAGCCGTGACAACGACCTGGTGGTGAACGCCACGCGCACCAAGCAGCTGACCAACTTCCGCGTTTCGGGCAAGGAAGACGCGATCAAGATCACGCCCCCTATCGATGCCACGCTGGAATATGCCGTGGAGTTCATCGAGGACGATGAGTTGGTGGAGATCACGCCCAAGTCCATCCGCATCCGCAAGCGCCACCTCAAGGAAAGCGATCGCAAGCGCGCTGGTCGCTGATTCCGGTTGCAGGGGCCTTCAAAAGGCTCCTGGCCGTCTCCATCAGGGCCACTGCAATGCAGTGGCCCTTTTGCCGTCTGAAGCGTTGTTTGCCGACGAATAACCATGAAACTCACGCATTCCCGTGCGGTCGCGCTGATGCTGGTCGTGACGCTGCTGTGGTCCATTGCCGGTGTGGTGACGCGCCACCTGGAGCACGCGCGCAGCTTTGAAGTGACCTTCTGGCGCAGCTTTTTTACGGTGGTGTCGCTGCTGCTGATCCTGCCTGCGCTGCAGGGCCGCAGCGTGTTTTCGGCCATGCGCCGCGGCGGTGCAGCACTGTGGCTGTCGGGCCTGTGCTGGAGCGTGATGTTCACCACCTTCATGGTTGCCATGATGCTCATGCCCGTGGCGAATGTGCTCGTGACCATGGCGGCGGGCCCGCTGCTCACGGCCCTGTTTGCGCGCATGTTTATCGGGCACCGGATTGCATTGCGCACCTGGGTGGCCATCGGCATTGCCGGCGTGGGCATGGCGTGGATGTATGGCTCGCAGATGGCCGGCTTGCCGCTGGTGGGTACCCTGGTGGCCCTGTGCATTCCGGTGGCGGCTGCGGCTAACTGGACGGTGGTGCAATCGTCCCAGCAGCATGGGCACTCGGTGGATCTGGTGCCGGCGGTTCTGGTTGGCGCTGTGCTGTCGGCGCTGGCGACGCTGCCCATGGCGTTGCCGTTTCAGGCGACGGGCCACGATATCCTGCTGCTGGCGCTGCTCGGCTTGTTTCAGCTGGCGATACCGTGCGTTCTGGCGGTGCGCTGCGGGCGGGTGCTCAAGGCCCCGAAATGGCCTTGCTGGGCTTGCTGGAGGTTATCTTCGGCATCTTGCTGGCCTGGGCCGGTGCCGGAGAGCGCCCGGGGTCGGCTGTACTGACCGGTGGCCTGTTGGTGATTGGTGCGTTGGTGATCAATGAGTTTTTAGGTTGGAAGGAACAAAAATGACGGAGATGAAAATGAAAGCGACCAGTGAAGTGCTGAGCGAGGTGCGAGGCCAGGTGGGGTTCATTACCTTGAACCGCCCCCGGGCGCTCAATGCGCTGTCTCTGGGCATGGTGCGGGATCTCATGGGTATCCTGCTGGCCTGGAAAGACGACGCCCGCGTGTTGGCCGTGGCCATTCGCGGCAGCAACAAGGAAGGCCCGTTCGGGGCCTTTTGCGCAGGCGGCGACATCCGTTTCTTGCACCAGGCAGGCAGCCAGGGCAATCCACTACTGGAGGATTTCTTCACCGAGGAATATGCGCTCAACCACCTGATCCACAACTACGGCAAGCCCTACATCGCGTTCATGGACGGCATCGTCATGGGCGGCGGCATGGGCATCAGCCAGGGCGCGGCCCTGCGCGTGGTGACGGAGCGCACCAAGATGGCCATGCCCGAGACGGCGATCGGCCTGTTCCCTGACGTGGGTGGTGGCTATTTTCTGAGCCGCTGCCCGGGCCGCGTGGGGAATGGCTGGCATTGACGGGCGACACCATCGGTGCAGGCGATGCGGTGGAGTTCGGCCTGGCCGATGGCATCCTGCCTGTGGACCAGCAGGTGCCGGTGTGGGAAGCCCTGGGATCCGGGCACTTTGCCGATGGCGCTGCCATCAAGAACTATTTTGCTTCTAAATTGATAGCTGGTAGCGCAACACTATCAAGCGCTAGAGGCACTATTGATCACTATTTTGCTCTGCCTACCGTGCGCGAGATCGTGGCCCAGCTGGAGGCGGCTGGATCCGACTGGGCCCGCACAACGGCGGCCACGCTGCGCAAGCGCTCGCCGCTGATGCTGCATGTGGTGCTGGAGCAGGTGCGCCGCGCCCGCAGCATGGGGCTGGCCGACGATTTGCGCATGGAGCGCGACATGGTGCGCCACTGCTTTTTTCTGCGCGCCGGGCAGAGCGAAACGGTGGAGGGCATCCGGGCACTGGCCGTTGACAAGGACCACGCGCCAAAGTGGAGCCCTGGGCGCATCGAAGACGTGACGCCGGCGATGGTGGCCCCGTTCTTCGTCAGCCCCTGGCCTGCCCACGCGCATCCACTGGCCGCGTTGGTCTGAATGGCGTGGGGCGCCGGGCTGGCCCTGTCGGGGTGCCTTGCGTCAGAGCTGCTGGTACACCGCCGTGGCCAGTGCCTGAAGGGCAGGGCGTGAAAGCTGCCCACTCAGCGCGTAGCCAAAGCCTTGGTCCGTCCAGTAAAAACCTGGCACCGGGCCTTCCTGGGTGAAGCGGAAGGCAGTGTCTGAAGACTGCGGCGTGTTGGTGGCTGGTACAGCCGATCCTGCAGAGGGTGGAAGCTTCGTGGCGGCGGTGGGCACCAGGGCGCCCAGATAGAGCGTGACGCGCTCGCCCGCGCTGTTCTGGTACATGAATTGCGCGCGTGCGCCGGTGTCGCCGGGCAGCAGCCGCCCGCCCACCAGTTCATAGCCCTGCGCCGTCAGCAATGGCACTTTCAGCGGCCGCCCCAATCGCTTGGAAAGCCATTGCACCAGATGCTCTTGCTGGGCGGCGGGCACCTCCACGGGATGGCGCTGTTCGGGCTGGTATACCGCGTGGGCCATGGCGGCCTGCGCTGCAAATCGCTGGCTCGGTGCGCTGGCGTTGCCGGCCAGGAGACCGTTGGGTGCCACCGCGGGCCAATGGCCCCGCCCCACCCATCCCAGCGCAAACGCCACCAGCACGGACGCCGCCATGCCGCCCCAGCGCCACCATTGGCGATGCTGTTCGTCCCTGCGCGCCGTGGCGCGTGCAAGGGTCTGCAGCAGCGCGTCCGGCAGGGGGGCCTCCAGCATTTCCTGGTGCAGGGCGCGCAATTGGTGCCGCTGTGCCTGCCACTGCGCAACAGTGGCTTGCGCCGTTGCATCGGCGGCCAGTTGCTGCTGCACTGCCTTCGTGTCGGCGGGGGGCAGCCGGCCATCCACCAGTGCGTGCCACGCATGGTCATGGGAGGGGCCGGCAGGGAAGGGAGAGGAGTGGTCCATGGCAAAGGCCGAAATCATTTGAGGCGGCGCAGCACCGGTGGCTGGCCTGGCACTGCGGAGGGCGTGTGTTCCATGAGTGCACGCAGTCGGCTGCGTGCGCGCGACAGCCGCGACATGACGGTGCCCACGGGAATCGCCAGAATGCGGGCGGTGTCTTCGTAGCTGAGGTCTTCCAGCGTGACCAGCAGCAACACGGCGCGCTGCTCGGCCGGCAGGCGCTGCAGGCAGCGCTCCAGGTCCAGCGCATCGTCCGATGGGGGCGCATTGGCCTGAAGGCTGTCCTGCACGTCCTCAATTTCCAGCCGTTGCAGCGAGGGCATGGCACGGCGCTGGTTGAGATACAGGTTGTGCATCAGCGTGAACAGCCAGGCGCGCAGATCGCTGCCGCTGCGCCACAGCCGCCATTTGTTGCAGGCCCGTTCGAGGGTGTCCTGCACGAGATCGTCGGCCGCCCAGGCGTCACCCGTCAACACCCTGGCATAGCGACGCAGGCCGGGAAGCTGTTCGATTACCTGGGTGCGGTCCACGTCGCGATGTCAGTCGGGATAGGTCGCGTGCAATGGCTCAGGGGCGCGCAGCGTGCCAGACCTGGTTGAAGCCGTCGCCGGTTTTGTCGCCGGGTTTGGCGTCCTTGGACCAGTAGTACAGCGGTTTTCCCTTGTAGGCCAGCTGGGTTTTTCCGTCATCGCGGGTGATGACGCTGTAGTCGCCGCCCGCTTGGGCCGGTGTGGCCATCAGGGGGGGCCAGTTGGTGGCGCAGGGGCCGTTACAGACAGACTTTCCGCTGCCAGCGGTATCACGGTCAAAGGTGTAGAGCGTCATGTCACCGGCACCGACCAGCACGCCGTCCATGGATTTGACGGGTGACTGGGCCATGGAGGAGCAGGCGGCAAGCGCAACGAGTGCGGCGATGGGCAAGAGCTTTTTCATGGGTTTCTCCGGACAAGGGTGCGGGCGAGTGCGAAATGCGGCCCTGCACGCAGACAAACACATGGGCGCGGTGGTTTATTCCCGCTGCCTTGCAAGAATTTTCATCGGTTGCGGCTTTTCATGGCGCGTTCGACCTCGCGCTTGCCTTCACGGTCCTTGATGGTGTCGCGCTTGTCATGTTCTGCCTTGCCCTTGGCCAGGGCGATCTCGCATTTCACATACCCGTTCTTCCAGTGCAGGTTCAGCGGCACCAGGGTATAGCCTTTTTGCTCCACCTTGACGATCAGGTGTTTGATGTCATCCTTTTTGAGCAGCAGCTTTTTGGTGCGTGCCGCCTCGGGGTTGACATGGGTGGAGGCCGTCTTCAAGGGGTTGATCAGGCAGCCCAGCAGGTACAGCTCACCATCGCGGATGAGCACGTAGCCATCGGTCAACTGCACCTTGCCCTCGCGCAGCGCCTTGACTTCCCAGCCATACAGCACCATGCCGGCCTCATGGCGTTCTTCGAAGAAATAGTTGAAGGCCGCCTTCTTGTTGTCGGCAATGCGGGACGTGGGATCGGGTTTTTTGGCCATGAAAGATTAGATGCGGCACAAACGGGGAGATAAAAGGCCTCCCTACAATGGTTGGGTCTCGCAAAGAGCGATTCTAATTTCCTCCGGATGCCCTGGCCGATTCAATGGGCCAGTTGCGCCGAAGCAGCGTCTGCATGAAAACCGTCCACAAATCCGTCCTCATCTGGTACAGCCCCGAAGAAATGTTTGCCCTCGTGACCGGGGTGGAGCACTACCCCCAGTTCCTGCCCTGGTGCGACCGTGCGGCCGTGCTCGAGCGTGACGATACGGGCATGACGGCCGAGGTCGGTATCGCGATGGCGGGACTGCGGCAGACCTTTGTGACCCGCAACGTCCATGAAGAGGGTCGGCGCGTTCAGATGCACATGATCAAGGGCCCGTTCTCCCGCTTGGAGGGCGACTGGCATTTCCATGCCGTGGCAGATGGCAGCCAACGCGCATGCAGGGTCGAACTGTTGCTGAACTACGGCTTTGAGAGCGCCGCGCTGGCGGCCTTGGTAGGCCCCATCTTTGACCGCATCGCTGCCAGCATGGTGGATGCGTTTGTCAAGCGCGCGGAGCAGGTCTATGGGTGACGACCACGGCGCGCTGCAAATCACGGTGGTTGTTTGTATGGCGCCGCGCAGCGTTGGCGAATGGACGCTGCAACTGCCTGCTAGCGCCACGGTGGCGGATGCGCTGAAGGCCTGCGAGGCAATGTCGCTGTTGCCGCAAGGAGGGGCTTCTGCCGCCGTTGGCATATGGGGGCGCCAGGTGGCACTCGATTGCCCGCTCGCCCCAGGGGACCGGGTGGAAGTTTATCGACCCCTCAAGGTGGACCCCAAGGTGGCGCGGCGCGAACGCTTTGCGCGCCAGGGGGCCCGCACCACCGGCCTCTTTGCGCGGCAACGCCCAGGTGCAAAATCGGGTTACTGAGATGCCTGCAAGAGGGTGATGGCGACACCACCCAAAAAATTACCGTGCGCAATCGGATGCAATGACGCTGTCGATGCGTTTGGATTCTGATACACGGGTTGCTTCATCAAGGTAAACCCGTTCGCCCTGGGCATTGGTATGCATCATGGGCCGGCCAGAGTCGAGTGTGGACTTGGCCTGGCGGGCGCGGGTGCAGTTGTCCGCCTTGGCTTTGGCGATCTTTTCCTCTTCGGCTTTTTTCTTGGCTGCTTCTGCAGCCTCGGCCTGAGCCTTTTTTTCTTCGAGCTCCTTATCCTTGCCAGCGGCTGGCGGTTTGGGGGCGGATGCGGTGGTTGCAGGCTCAGCGGTCACCGTAGACAGAACCGGCTTTTGATCGGTGCGCCCCCCCAATGTGCCTCCCGGCTGTTTCAGGATGCTCTTGTCCGGGATGTCCAGAGGGGGGGCTCGGTCGCTGAATACCTTGCGGCCATCCTTGTCGATCCATTGCCACTGGGCCGCCGCACCCAGTGACCAAGCGCAGGCAAAAGCCAGCAGCAGAAGCTTGTTTATTTTCATGGCGGCAAGTTTAGCCGTGGCTCCGCGCAGCCGCCAGTGCACTTGCTTTCGGGGGGCAGCATTTTCGCCACAGGCCGCGCGGGTACAATCCGTTTTTTGGAGCTTTCTCATGCGCCTTCTTGGAAAAGCGCTCACCTTCGACGATGTGTTGCTGGTGCCAGCGTACTCCCAGGTCCTGCCCAAGGACACGTCCCTCGCGACGAAACTCTCCCGTAATATCCAGCTGAACCTGCCGCTGGTGTCCGCCGCCATGGACACCGTGACAGAGGCCCGGCTGGCCATCGCCATCGCCCAGGAGGGCGGCATCGGCATCGTGCACAAGAACCTCACGCCCCAGGAGCAGGCTGCTCACGTGGCCAAGGTCAAGCGCTACGAGTCTGGCGTGGTGCGCGATCCGGTCGTCATCACCCCCGAGCACACCGTGCTCCAGGTGCTGGAGCTGTCGGAGCAACTGGGTATTTCGGGCTTTCCGGTGTGCGATGGTGGCAAGGTGGTGGGTATCGTCACCAGCCGCGATTTGCGCTTTGAAACGCGCTACGACGTCAAGGTGCACCAGATCATGACGCCCCGTGAAAAGCTCATCACGGTCAAGGAGGGGGCCACGGCCAGCGAGGCCAAGGCCCTGCTCAACAAATACAAGCTCGAGCGGCTGCTGGTCATCAACGATGACTTTGTGCTCAAGGGCCTGATCACGGTCAAGGACATCACCAAGCAGACCAGCTTTCCCAATGCTGCGCGCGATGCCTCGGGCCGCCTGCGTGTGGGTGCGGCTGTGGGTGTGGGCGAGGGAACCGAAGAGCGCGTTGAAGCCCTGGTGAAGGCCGGTGTTGACGCCATCGTGGTCGACACGGCACATGGCCACAGTAAAGGCGTGATCGAACGCGTGCGCTGGGTCAAGCAGAACTACCCGCAGGTCGATGTGATTGGCGGCAACATCGCAACCGGCGCGGCTGCGCTGGCGCTGGTCGAGGCCGGTGCCGACGCTGTGAAGGTGGGCATTGGCCCCGGCTCCATCTGCACCACGCGCATCGTTGCCGGCGTGGGTGTGCCCCAGATCATGGCCATCGACAACGTGGCCACGGCGCTGCGCGGCACCGGTGTGCCGCTGATTGCTGACGGTGGGGTGCGCTTTAGCGGGGACATCGCCAAGGCCCTGGCCGCCGGTGCCAGCACCATCATGATGGGCGGCATGTTTGCCGGCACGGAAGAAGCGCCGGGCGAGGTGATTTTGTTCCAGGGCCGCAGCTACAAGAGCTATCGCGGCATGGGCTCCATTGGCGCCATGCAGCAGGGCAGTGCCGACCGCTACTTCCAGGAGTCGACCACGGGCAACCCCAATGCCGACAAGCTGGTGCCCGAAGGCATTGAAGGCCGCGTGCCTTACAAGGGTTCGATGGTTTCCATCGTGTTCCAGATGGCCGGGGGCGTGCGCGCTGCCATGGGCTATTGTGGCTGCGCCACGATCGAGGACATGAACAACAAGGCCGAGTTCGTCGAGATCACCACCGCAGGCATCCGCGAAAGCCACGTGCACGACGTGCAGATCACCAAGGAAGCGCCGAACTACCGCGCCGACTGATCGCGAATGCTATTGTTTTGATAGCCCCTAGCGCTTGCCCATCAAGCGCTAGGGGCTGATTTCATTCAAAATCGCCATGCAACACCAGAAAATCCTCATCCTCGACTTCGGTTCGCAAGTCACCCAGCTCATCGCCCGCCGCGTGCGCGAGGCCAACGTGTACTGCGAAGTGCACCCCTGCGACGTGACCGACGCGTGGGTGCGTGACTACGCCAAGGATGGCTCGCTCAAGGGCATCATCCTCTCGGGAAGCCACGCCAGCGTGACCGAAGACACCACCGACCGTGCGCCCCAGGCCGTGTTCGAGCTGGGCCTGCCGGTGCTGGGCATCTGCTACGGCATGCAGACCATGGCGCAGCAACTGGGCGGCAAGGTCGAAACCGGCCACAAGCGCGAGTTCGGCTTTGCGGCCGTGCGCGCACGCGGCCACACCGCGCTGCTCAAGGACATTGCCGACTTCACCACCCCCGAAGGCCACGGCATGCTCAACGTGTGGATGAGCCACGGCGACAAGGTGACCGAGCTGCCCCCGGGCTTCAAGCTCATGGCCAGCACCGACAGCTGCCCCATCGCCGGCATGGCCGACGAGGCGCGCCGCTTCTACGCCGTGCAGTTCCACCCCGAAGTCACGCACACGGTGCAGGGCAAGGCGCTGCTCGAACGCTTCGTGCTCGGCATCTGCGGCACCACGCCCGATTGGGTCATGCGCGACCACATTGCCGAGGCGGTAGAGCAGATCCGCCAGCAGGTGGGCGATGAAGAAGTGATTCTGGGGCTGTCGGGTGGCGTGGATTCGTCTGTGGCCGCAGCGCTGATCCACCGCGCCATTGGCGACCAGCTCACCTGTGTGTTTGTGGACCACGGTCTGCTGCGCCTGAACGAGGGCGACATGGTCATGGACATGTTCGTCGGCAAGCTGCACGCCAAGGTCATCCGCGTGGACGCCAGCGACCTGTTCCTGGGCAAGCTGGCGGGTGTCAGCGAACCTGAAGCCAAGCGCAAGATCATCGGCGGCTTGTTCGTCGATGTGTTCAAGGCCGAGGCCGCCAAGCTCAAGGCTGGTAATGCAGGCCACAAGGGAGCCACCTTTTTGGCCCAGGGCACCATCTACCCCGACGTCATCGAATCGGGCGGCGCAAAGAGCAAGAAGGCCGTCACCATCAAGAGCCACCACAACGTCGGCGGCCTGCCCGAGCAACTGGGCCTCAAGCTGCTGGAACCCCTGCGCGACCTGTTCAAGGACGAAGTGCGCGAGCTCGGCGTGGCCCTGGGCTTGCCGCCCGAAATGGTCTACCGCCACCCCTTCCCCGGCCCAGGACTGGGCGTGCGCATCCTGGGCGAAGTGAAGAAGGAATACGCCGACCTGCTGCGCCGTGCCGACGCGATCTTCATCGAAGAGCTTCGCAATTTCACTGATGAAGCCACCGGCAAAACCTGGTACGACCTCACCAGCCAGGCCTTCACCGTCTTCCTGCCCGTCAAGAGCGTGGGCGTGATGGGCGATGGCCGCACCTACGACTACGTGGTGGCCCTGCGCGCCGTGCAGACCAGCGACTTCATGACTGCCGACTGGGCCGAACTGCCCTACGCCCTGCTCAAGAAAGTGTCGGGCCGCATCATCAACGAAGTGCGTGGCATCAACCGGGTGACCTATGACGTGAGCAGCAAGCCGCCGGCGACGATTGAGTGGGAATAGTGTGACAGGGCCGCGCAGGGGAGGCGTCTTGTCGCCTGCACGGTGCCCGCGCCCTGACGGGGTGGCCTTGGAACCTGGACAGGGCGTAGCCCACGCGTTAAGGTGTCTGGCTCCGTTGAAGGAGCCACTGACATGCCCCACGACCAGCCGGTGCTGCCCGGTATCGCGCTTGCGCCGGGCCTCAGCCACCATACATTCTTTGCCGTTCGTGCGGATGCCGATGCAGCGCAAAAGGCAGATCGGCTGTGCGATCAGGAGATAGCCTTGCGCCACCTGGCAGGAAGCAAGGTACGCAAGGAGCGATTGCATGTCACCCTTGTTTCCCTGGGGTGGGACGCCGAGTTCCCAGAGCACAAGGTCGGGCTTGCACGCCTTGCGGCTGCGCAGGTGAATGCACCTGCATTTCCTCTGCGACTGGACCGTTGTCTGAGCTTTCAGCGGCGCAACGCAAGGCGCCCGTTGGTGCTCTGTGGGCACGACGCCGGGGTGGCGGGTTTCATGGAACTCCACCGCTCGCTGTACGGTGCGCTGGACAGTGCATTTTCTGGTGGGACGGGTACGTCTCATGCCGCACCTTCCGTGACCCCTCACATGACCCTGATGTACAGCCCCTCCGTGGTGGAGGAGCATCCGGTGGAGCCCGTGGGGTGGATAGTGCGGGAGTTCCAGCTGCTCTACAACCTGCGCGGCTCCCCGGGGCCGTACCGGGTGCTGGGATGGTGGACGCTGCAGGACCCGCGGTGCATGTGACGATTTGCGCCTTTTGGCGTCAGCAGGGCGTTTCTGGCAATGCTCTCTCCAGGGTGCTTTTGCAATCGGTTTGATTGCGCATCGGCACAATGTCGCTCTTGTCCTTTTTTGCGATCAATGATCTGACCCGAGGATGTGCCCTCGCGGGATCGCGCTCCACCCGATGAACAATTTTCTTGCCTGCGTGCTGGCGCCAGCTGGAGGCCGTGCAACATGACCTCGCACTCGGATTTCTGGCCCCATTGCGGCTTTCACTCGCTCGCGCGAGACACGCGCGGCTGGCTGCTGCCGACTGAAGCGTACTTTCAGTGGATATTGACAAGACCCGAACTCGCCTTGGTGCCCGAGTCGTGCGCCGCAGAGATAGCCCTGCACCAGTCGCTGGCCACATCGCCATTGCGGCCCGTGGCGCCTCAGGAACTGGTGGCGCTGGTGGATGACGACGCGCGCGAGAACTACGCCGTATTCCTGCGCTTTCGGGATGGGCTCCTTGCTGCCGGCACGCTGGAGGCCTATTACCTGCAGCTCATGCGCAGCGGGGCGGTGGATGTGCCTGCGGTGTTTATCGACGCCGTGGTGCAGGCGCTGCTGCGCAACCTGCTGGACGACTGCAACGATGCCTTCGAAGCCCGCGCCGCCGAGATGCTGTTCCGGCCTCAGCGCATCACCTTGCACGAGGGACAGATGCTCGCGGGCGACCGCGCCACGCTGGACATGCTCCATGAGACAGCGGGCCTGGGCGACATGGGCCGTCTTCTGCTGGAAAGCGGTGCGCTGCAACCGCGCGTCGATATGCAGGTGCTCCGTGCGGACAACGCCCTGCAGTACTGGCAGGGCAGCGAGCGATACCACTTTCTGCTGGACCTGACCCACGAGCTGAAGCAGGACCTGAGCCATGGCCTCACTTTCAAGATGACCAGCGCCCGCTCGGGCCTGAAGGCTCTGGCGCGCGTGCTGGAGCGGTGGGTGGCACACCTGCTGGGCGTGCAGGTGTGGATCGAGCCCGTGCACCAGATCACCGACAGCGCGTGGCGCTGGCATGTGGGGCTGGATGTGGAGTCCACCGCCATTCTCAATGACCTGTACCAGGATCGTCCGGTCGATGCCGACCGCATGGCGCGCCTGGTGAGCCTGTTCACCCTGACCTTTGCCAGCCCGGCCGAGATGAGTGCCGATGTGGCGGGCAAGCCGGTGTACCTGGGGCTGGCCACCAATGCCGAGGGCGTGGTGCGCATCAAGCCGCAGAACCTGTTGCTCAATCTGCCTCTGGCTTCACAGGTTTAATTTGCTATTCAATAAATAGCTGTTCGCGCTTTACTTATAAGCGCTGGCGGCCAATTTGATTCAAATTTCAGCCCGGGGTGTGGTTGTACGGCCGCGGGCACTCATCCAATCGTCATCAGGCTCGCATTGCCCCCGGCCGCCGCGGTGTTCACGCTCAGCGCACGCTCAATCAGCAGGCGCTCCAGCGGGATTTCCGTGTCACCGGGCTGCAGTGCAGTCACGCCCACGATGGGCCCGGCGCGGCGGACGAGGGCGGTGCACACGGTTTGCAGCGATGGGGCGTCGCCATGGTGCAGCACGGCGCCCAGTTCCACCGTGCCGTCGTTCAAGACGTTGTCCTGCAGCATGACCTGCGCTTGCACCAGCGTGGGCAGTCGGGTGCGCAAGTCGGCCTGCACGCTGGGCCACAGGGCCGTGCCGCCGCTGGCAAGCACGGCAGCCGTCTGCACCAGCAGGTCGTCCATGCTTTGCGCCAGGCACAGCACGCGGGCACGTGGGGCCAGGGTGTAGACGTTGCGCTCGCCCGTGGGGCCGGGCAGGGTGCGGGCGGTGCCGCTTTGGGTTTGCTGCGCAAAGCGCTGGCAGGTGCTGGCCAGGGCTGCATTGCCTTGCTGCTGCGCCCACTGCTGCAGGGTGGCCAGGGGCGCCAGCAGGCGCTCGCGCGCAGCATCCTCTGGCGGCGTGGTGCGGTCTGCATCGGCAAAGGTGCGTGCCAGCGCATCGGCCGGGCGCTGCGACAGCAGGCGCAGCAGGTACAGCGGCCCTCCCGCCTTGGGCCCCGTGCCCGACAGGCCTTCGCCACCAAACGGCTGCACACCCACCACGGCGCCCACCATGTTGCGGTTGACGTACACGTTGCCAGCATGGGCCCGGTTGACCACGCGGGCAATGGTTTCGTCGATGCGGGTGTGCACGCCCTGCGTCAGGCCGTAGCCGGTGGCGTTGATCTGGTCGAGCAACTGGTCCAGGTCGTTGCGGGCGTAGCGCACCAGGTGCAGCACGGGGCCGAAGACTTCGCGTTGCAGCTCGCCGATGTGGTTCAGTTCGATCAGCGTGGGCGGTACAAAGGTGCCCTGTGCGCTGGTGGCCGACATGTGGTTCGGGTGCTGGAACACACGATGGCCCTTGGCCTTAAACGTCTCGATGTGTTGGGTGATGCCAGCTTGTGCTTCGGCGTCGATCACCGGGCCCACGTCCACGCGCAATTCGCCAGGATTGCCAACGCGCAGCTCGCCCATGGCGCCTTGCAGCATCTCGACCACGCGGTTGGCGGCTTCTTCCTGCATGCACAGCACGCGCAGCGCGGAGCAGCGCTGGCCTGCGCTGTCGAAGGCCGACGACACCGCGTCGCCCACTACCTGCTCGACCAATGCGGACGAGTCCACGATCATCGCGTTCTGCCCACCGGTTTCGGCAATCAGCGGGATGGGGCGGCCTGCGGCATCCAAGCGCCCGGCCACGGTGCGCTGCAGGATGCGCGCTACCTCGGTGGAGCCGGTGAACATCACGCCCATCACGCGGGCATCGCCAATCAGGCGGGCGCCCACGGTCTCGCCCTGGCCGGGCAGCAGCTGCACTGCTGCGCGGGGCACACCGGCCTGCCACAGCAGGCGCACGGCCTCGGCGGCGATCAATGGCGTTTGTTCGGCGGGCTTGGCCAGCACGAGGTTGCCTGCGGCCAGCGCGGCAGCGACCTGGCCCATGAAGATGGCGAGCGGGAAGTTCCAGGGGCTGATGCAGGCCACCGGGCCCAGCGGGATGTGGGTGGCGTTGTCGAAGGTGCTTTGCACCTGCGCGGCGTAGTAGCGCAGGAAGTCCACGGCCTCGCGCACTTCGGCCACGGCGTTGCTGGCGCTCTTGCCGGCTTCACGCATCAGCAGGCCCAGCAGGGGCTGCATGCGAGCTTCCAACAGGTCGGCGGTGCGCAGCAAAGCGGCTGCTCGCTCTGCGGGTGGCGTGGCGGCCCAGGGGGCTGCGGCGGCCTGGGCGTGGGCCAGGGCCTGGTCTACGTTGGCGGTGGTGGCTTCTTGCACCTGGCCCACCACGTCGTTGTGGTCAGCGGGGTTGCGCACGGGCTGGGTGGTGCCTGCGGGCATGTCGGTGGCCAGCAGGGGCGCTGCCGTCCAGGCGTGGCTTGCCGTGGCTTGCAGGGTGGTGGCCAGCTCGGTCAGGGTGTTTTCGCTCGACAGGTCCAACCCGCGCGAGTTGGTGCGTTGGGCGCCGTACAGCGCAGCTGGCAGAGGAATGCGCGGGTGGGGCAGGCCGGCAGTGCCTTCGGTGGCGGCTTGCTGGTCTACCACCTGCACGGGGCTCTTCACCAGCTCATCCAGCGCAATCGTTTCGTCGGCGATGCGGTTCACAAACGAGGTGTTGGCACCGTTCTCCAGCAGGCGGCGCACCAGGTAGGCCAAAAGGGTCTCGTGTGTGCCCACGGGGGCGTAAATGCGGCATGGGCGGCCCAGGCCGCCCTTTCCTGTTTCTCGGCCGAGCTTGCCCGCAGTGATGGCGCCCACCACCTGCTCATACAGCGGCTCGCCCATGCCGTGCAGGCACTGGAACTCGTACTGCCCAGCGTAGTAGTTGCTGCCCGCCAGTTGGTAGATGGTGGCCACCGTCTCGGCATTGTGCGTGGCGAACTGTGGGTACACGGCCTCGGGCGCGGACAGTAGCTTGCGTGCGCAGGCGATGTACGAAATGTCGGTATGCGCCTTGCGGGTGTAGACGGGGTAGTCTTCCAGGCCATCGACCTGGGCGCGCTTGATTTCGCTGTCCCAGTACGCGCCTTTGACCAAGCGCACCATCAGGCGGCGCTGGGTGCTGCGGGCGAGTTGAACCACGTAGTCAATGACGAAGGGGCAGCGCTTTTGGTAGGCCTGGATGACGAAGCCAATGCCGTTCCAGCCCGCCAGCGTGGGCTCGTGGCACAAGCGCTCCAGCAGGTCCAGCGACAGCTCCAGCCGGTCGGCCTCCTCGGCGTCGATGTTCAGGCCAATGTCGTACTGCCTGGCCAGCGCGGTCAGGCGCAATACCAGCGGGTACAGCGCGTCCATCACCCGGCCAAACTGCGCGCGGCTGTAGCGCGGGTGCAGGGCCGAGAGCTTGATGGAGATGCCGGGGCCTTCGTAGATGCCGCGCCCGGCAGAGGCCTTGCCAATCGCGTGGATCGCCTGTTCGTAGGAAGCGTAGTAGCGCTTGGCGTCTTCGCTGGTCAGCGCGGCCTCGCCCAGCATGTCGTAAGAATAGCGAAAGCCCTCGGCCTCCATCGTGCGGGCGTTGCGCAGGGCTTCGTCGATGGTTTCGCCGGTCACGAACTGCTCGCCCATCATGCGCATGGCCATGTCTACGCCCTTGCGGATCAGGGGCTCGCCGCCCTTGGCCGTAAGGCGGCGGAGCGAGTTGCCCAGGCTGCCTTCGCTGTGCGTGGCCACCAGCTTTCCGGTGATGAGCAGGCCCCAGGTGGCGGCGTTGACGAACAGCGACGGGCTCTTGCCCAGGTGGGCATCCCACTGGCCGTGGCTGATCTTGTCGCGGATCAGCGCGTCGCGTGTGGCCTTGTCGGGGATGCGCAGCAGCGCCTCGGCCAGGCACATCAGCGCCACGCCTTCTTGCGACGACAGCGAAAACTCCTGCAGCAGCCCCTGCACGATGCCCGCGCGCCCGGCGCTGGCCTTGCGTTCGCGCAGCGCCTTGGCAATGCGCAGGGCGAGCTGCTCGGCCGCTGCGGCCTGGTCCTGCGGCAGGCGAGCCTGGGCAAGCAGCGGGGCCAGCGCTTCGGGCTCGGGGCGGCGGGTGGCGGCGGTGATGACGGCACGCAGCGGGTTGCTCAGCGGGGTGCGGGGAGCGAAGTCGGCAAACGGAGCGGGAGGCTGGGCGTTGGGCTGCGTCATGGCGGTGTCTTTCGATGGTTGTGAGAGCTAAACATCGGTTGGGCGCGTTTATGGCGATGATCCTTGGGATGGTGGTGAATTAATGGTCAAAAATTGGCATTCAGACCGAACAAATCGCTAATCAACATGCAAACAGAAACCGATATCGACCGCATTGACCGCAAGATCCTGTCAATCCTGCAGGAAGACGGCCGCATTGCCAACCTCAAGCTCGCCGAGGCCGTGGCCCTGTCGCCCACCGCCGTGCTGGCACGCGTGCAGCGCCTCACGCGAGATGGCTTCATCCTGGGCTACGAGGCGCGCCTGAATCCGCTGAAGCTGGGCGCTGGCATGCTGGTGTTTGTGGAGGTGCTGCTGGACCGCACCACACCCAATGTGTTCGACCAGTTCAAGGCCGCAGTGCAGGTGCATCCCGAGATCATGGAATGCCACATGGTGGCGGGCGGCTTCGACTACCTGCTGAAAACCCGCTCGGCCGACATGAACGCCTACCGCGTGTTTGCGGGCAACGTGCTATGGCAACTGCCGGGTGTGCGCGAGACGCGCACCTATGCGGTGATGGAAGAAGTCAAGCACAGCAACCACCTGCATCTGCGGTAATAACGGGCCGCTGCCGTTCGGCGGGCTTTTGCGGCCGGCTGCCGTCACCGCATAATGGAAAGCAATATCAGCCAGATCGAGGAGAAGACCATGTCCGCATTTCCGTACGCCGCCATTGCACTGGTGGCAGCCTTCGCCAGCCAGTCGGCTGCGGCCGCCTGCTATCTGGTGTATGCACCCAATCAAGAGATCATTTACCGGGCGTCCACGCCGCCGGTAGACATGTCGCGTGAAATCCATGAAACCCTGCCCCAGGTGGCTCCGGGCGGCACGCTGGTGTTCTCGCTGAACGACCAGGGCTGCGAGCTTGCCATCAACAAGCTGCCGCTGACTTCTACATCGGTGCGCGGCGGCATGCGCCCTGCGCGCGCAGACCGGGGCTGAGTCAGGGTGTCTCATGCGGGGCCGGGGCAAGCGCCGGCCCGGGCCTGAGACAATCGGGGGATGAGCGAACCGAAAGAACTATCCCCCTCGTTTGAACCGACCGAGCAAAATTCCCAGGGCGATCTGCCCGAGGGCTGGCTGCAGGTGCAGTCGATGGACCTCGATGCCCAAGGCGTCGCCCGCAAGCCCGATGGCAAGGTCATCTTCATCGACGGTGCCCTGCCATTCGAGCTGGTCACCGCCAACACCCACCGCAAGAAGAACAACTGGGAGCAGGCCAGCTTGACGGCGATCCACCGTGAATCGTCGCAACGCGTGCGCCCTGGCTGTCCACACTTTGGCCTGCATGCCGGCGCCTGCGGCGGCTGCAAGATGCAGCACCTGCATATTGGGGCCCAGGTGGCCGTCAAGCAGCGGGTACTCGAAGACAACCTGTGGCACCTGGGCAAGGTCAAGGCCGAGACCGTGCTGCGCCCCATTGAAGGGCCAGCCTGGGGCTACCGTTACCGCGCCCGGCTGTCCGTGCGCCATGTGATCAAGAAAGGCCAGGTGCTGATTGGCTTTCACGAACGCAAGAGCCGCTATGTGGCCGACATGGAGCAGTGCCCCGTGCTGCCACCCCATGTGGACGCCATGCTGATGCCTTTGCGGGCGCTGATTGCCGGCCTGGACGCCCGTGACACCTGCCCGCAGATCGAACTGGCCTGCGGCGACACCGTGACCGCCCTGGTGCTGCGCCACCTGGAGCCGCTGAGCACCGATGACATCGCCCGGCTGCGCGCCTTTGCGGCGGAGCACCATGTGCAATGGTGGCTGCAGGCCAAGGGGCCAGACACCGTGAAGCTGCTGGACGAAGGCGGAGAGCAATTGTCGTATGCGCTGCCAGACTTCGGCATCACCATGCCCTTCAAGCCGACCGACTTCACGCAGGTGAACCCGCACATCAACCGCGTGCTGGTGTCGCGCGCGCTGCGCCTGTTGGATGTGCAGCCCCATGAGCGCGTGATCGACTGGTTTTGTGGCCTGGGCAACTTCACGCTGCCGCTGGCCACGCAGGCCCGCGAGGTGCTGGGCATCGAGGGCAGCGAGGCACTGGTAGCCCGTTCGCGCGAGAACTATGCACTCAATCAGGCTGTGGCGCATGACCATAAAGCGCTGGCAGCTACAGATTTTGTAGCTCGCAACCTGTTCGAAATGACCCCCGAGATGCTGGTCGCCGATGGCGCCGCCGACAAATGGCTGGTGGATCCACCGCGCGAGGGGGCGTTTGCGCTGGCCAAGGCGCTGGCCGACATCGAGCAGTCGCGCATTGGCGCCGATGGGGCCGGGCCGCTGCCCGCAGGGGCCGAGGGCTGGACGCCGCCCAAGCGCATCGTCTACGTCAGCTGCAACCCCGCCACGCTGGCGCGGGACGCCGGGCTGCTGGTGCATCTGGGAGGGTACCGGTGCACGGCGGCCGGCATGGTGAACATGTTCCCCCACACGGCGCATGTGGAGAGCATCGCGGTGTTTGAGCGGGATTGAAGCGGGGCGCGGGCTGGAGGGCTTCCATCCCCCGGCCGGCTTTTGCGGCGCTGCAGCCGGGCGTCAGCTGCGGCTGCGGCCGGTGGCTGCGTCGCGCGGCTCGGTCTCGATGTCGGAGGTGCGTTCGCCGCGTTCCGGTTTGTCCATCTTGCCGAGCACCGAGGGCGTGCCCTCGATCTTGTTCTCGCGCATGTAGCCGTCCATGTCTTTCCAGCCTGCAAACACCGAGGCCTTGGCGGCCTTGGGGTTGAGCGTGTAGCAGTCTTCCAGCCCCCGCAGCGCATGCCGGCAGGCACCGCCGATGGCCTTGGCTTCGGCTTCGCGCTGGGCGATGCGCGGGTCAGGGCCCAGGCCGGGAATCTCGCAGCCGGCCAGCAGCAAAACCGCTGATGCAGTAACCAGGCGCAGTAGCGTGGGGGAGGGGTTTGGATACATGTACTTGCATTATCGGCAGTTTGACTGCGCTATTGAGGCCTGATCTCGGTGCGGGCCAAGAAAAAAGGCTCCCGAAGGAGCCTTTGATGCGGTGAATAACCGACTGGCGTGTCAGTCGCGTTCGCCGCCCATGATGCCCAGCAGCGCCAGCAGGCTCTGGAACACGTTGAAGATGTCCAGGTACAGGGCCAGCGTGGCGCTGATGTAGTTGGTTTCGCCGCCGTCCAGGATCTGCTTGAGGTCATACAGCATGTAGGCGCTGAAGATGCCGATGGCCGCCACCGAGATGGCCATCATGCCGGCCGATGAGCCCACGAACACGTTGATGACGGCACCCACCATCAGCACCAGCGCGCCCACCATGAGCCACTTGCCCATGCCCGAGAGATCGCGCTTGATGACGCTGGCCAGGCTGGCCATCACGAAGAACACGCCGGCCGTTCCGGCAAATGCCGTCATGATGAGTTCAGAGCCGTTGCTGAAGCCCAGCACCATGCCGATCATGCGCGAGAGCATCAGGCCCATGAAGAACGTGAACGCCAGCAGCACGGGCACGCCCGCAGCCGAGCGCTTGGTTTTTTCGATGGCATACATGAAGCCGAACGCGCCGCCCAGGAACACGATCAGGCCCAGGCCGCCGCGCAGCGACTGGGTGATGCCGGTGGCCACGCCGATCCAGGCGCCCAGCACGGTGGGCAGCAGGCTCAGCGCCAGCAGCCAGTAGGTGTTGCGCAGCACCTTGTGGCGCTGTTCCTGCGAGATGCCATAGCCCGCAGAGTGGCCCAGGGTGGTGACTTGGTCATTCATCTTGTGTCTCTCCTAGTTGGCCTGCACGACGCAGACCGCTGGATTCTATGTGGCGATGTTCTGGCCAAATGCAATAACCGCACCCGGTCAGACGGTTTAGGTCACTATTGTTTCGCCCCAGGCGGCGGTTTGCAGGGCGCTTGCTGCCGCTATGCTTGCCGTTTTCTTCCGGGGGCCTTGCAATCCAGTCCCCCTCAACCCTGCGTGGCAACCATGAAAACCAAACCCGAACTCGAACTGGCCGACATCAAGAAGATTGCGGCGGCTGCCGAAGCTGAAGCCCTTAAGAACCACTGGGCCGTGACCATCGCCATCGTGGACGATGGCGGCCACCTGCTGTGGCTGCAGCGCCTGGACGGCGCGGCTGCGGTGTCATCGCACATTGCGCCTGCCAAGGCCCACACGGCCGCCCTGGGCCGCCGCGAGAGCAAGGTGTATGAAGACATCGTCAACGGTGGCCGCACGGCGTTTCTGAGCGCGCCCGCCATTGAAGGCCTGCTCGAAGGTGGCGTGCCGATCATGAAAGACGGGCAATGCCTGGGTGCCGTGGGCGTGAGCGGTGTGAAATCGTCCGAGGATGCGCAGATTGCGCGCGCTGGCATTGCTGCGCTGGGCCTCTGATCAGAGGCTTTGTGCTATTAATTTAATAGCTGTTTGCGCTTATAGGTAAAGGGCTTCAGCCCGAAAATATCATGAAAATCAAAAAACCGGTCCGTGGACCGGTTTTTTTGTGCTGCGAGGCATGCAGGAGCGTGGGGAAAAAAAACCTGGCTACGCGGGCAAGCCCGTTGGCTGGCAAAAAAGACCCTTTCGGGCTTGAGACAAGCCCGGGAGTCTCCCCACGATGAAACTCTGAAGTGACGCCAGCAGCTGTGTGGCGCGGGCGACCGCGCTTGCTGGCGCCCCGTTTATTTGGTCAGGATCAGCTTGCCCAGCTTGGTGGCTTGCAAGCGGTACACCGATCCGTTGTGGCGAATGGCCACGGCTTTCTGTCCCTGCAAAAGCGTGCTGCTGTCCACCGCAGCGGCAGCGCAAGTGGCATCAGCCGTGTGTGGGCCGGGCGTTGCTGATGGGGATACCGTCAGACCGGAGGCGGCGGAGCACAGGGGAGAAGCGATGGTCAAAGTGGCTTGCATGAGGGGTCCAGGTGCATTGCGATTTTGTTTGCTAATGATAACGATTCGCAATTACAAGTCAAGTGATTTTTTCTGACGAACGATAAAAAATGGGGCTTGGGGCGGGCGCCATATCGCACAGATGCGGAACGTGGGCGCAATCTGGTGCCCCGCCTTCAAGCGCTCGATAAGTCCGTGGGGCGCCGCTGCCCCGTGGCAGTTGGGTTACTGCGGCGGCTCGGTGACAAAGCCGATCTTGCGCACGCCCGCACGCTGTGCCGCTGCCATGGCCTGGGCCACGCGCTCGTAGCGCACCTCCTTGTCGCCCCGGATGTGCAGGTCGGGTTGGGGCGTTTTGGCCGCTTCGGCCTGCAGGAGGGAGACGAGTTCTTCGTCGGCAACCGGCGCGCCGTTCCAGAAATACTTGCCGTCGGCGGCCACTGACAGGCGCACGGTTTCGGGCTTGATGAGCTCGGGCTGGTTGGTGGCGCGCGGCAGGTCCACGTTTACCGAGTGCTTCATCACCGGCACGGTGATGATGAAGATGATGAGCAGCACGAGCATGACGTCCACCAGCGGGGTCATGTTGATCTCGTTCATCACCTCATCGGCATCGTCTTGGGTTCCGAATGCCATGGCTTAGTTGCCTTTCTTCATGGGCAGCACCTTGCCGGGTTCGCCAGCGTTCACGCGGGCCCCGGTGACAAAGTAGGCGTGCAGGTCGTGGGCAAAACTGTTCAGGCCATTCAGGATGGACTTGTTGCCACGCACCAGTGCGTTGTAGCCCAGCACGGCGGGGATGGCCACCGCCAGGCCCAGCGCCGTCATGATGAGCGCTTCGCCGATGGGGCCGGCCACCTTGTCGATGGTGGACTGGCCCGAGGTGCCGATGGCCAGCAGTGCGTGATAGATGCCCCACACGGTGCCAAAAAGGCCGATGAACGGCGCCGTGGAGCCTACCGACGCCAGGATGGCCAGGCCCGACTGGATGCGCGCCGTGAACTCGTCAATGCAGTTGCGCAGGCAGCGCGTGACCCAGTCGCTCACGTCAAGGGTGTCGTGCAGGTGCGCCTTGGTTTTGCGGTGGTGGGCCGTGGCTTCGCGGCCTTCCAGCGCCAGGTGGCGGAAAGGGTTGGTGGGGTCGTTGCCCAGCTTGGTCAGGGCGGCGGCGAAGTCTTCGCTGTGCCAGAAGTCCTGTGCCGTGCGGGCGTGCTTCTTGAACTTGATGATGTCCAGCGCCTTGATGAGGATGACGATCCACGAGGCCAGCGACATGGCCAGCAGCAGGATGGCGACGGCGCGGGTGACAAAGTCACCCTGTGTCCAGACGTTGGCGATGCCGAATTGCGATTCCATGAAAACTCCCTAAACGGTGATTTGGTTATTCGAGAACAAAATTGATCGGCACCAGATTCCACATGGTCTCGGGTACGCCATTGCGCTTGCCCGGCACGAAGCGCCAGCGCATCACAGCCTCCTGGGCCTGGCGGTCCAGGCGGTCGTAGCCGCTGGATTTGTTGATTTCCACCTTCTGCGGCAGGCCGTCGGTGCCGATCAGCACGCGCAGCACCACCTTGCCCTGTTCACCCATGCGTTTGCTGATGGCTGGGTAGGCGGGTTTGGGGTTGTTGAGGTAGGCGGCATCGCTGGACGGCATCTCGATGCGGGGCGGGGCGGGCGGTGCTGGGGGCGCTGGCGGTGCCGGCGGTGCCACCGGCGCCACCGGTGCCTCGATGGGGGGCGCTGGCGGCTGGGGTGCGGTCACGCCGACCGGGGCATTCGGGGCTGGTGTGGGGTCGGCAATGGCCATGGGCCTGGGAGCCGGGCGCGGAGCCTGGACCTTGGGGGCTGTTTTCGGCGGTGGCGGCGGGGCAGGTGGTGCCGGCGGTGCCACCTTGGGTGCGGGCGGCGTGATGTATTCGCTCAGCAGTTCGGCGGGCACGATCACTTCCACCGCCCGGCGCAGCAGGCCCGACTGCAGCGCCCACAGGCCCGCCACATGCAGCATCACCACCGAACCTACGATCACGGCATTGCGGCTTACGCCGCCCGAGGAGGCAAAACGATCTCGTTGGGACATATAAAAATGATAGCTGCCAGCGCTTTCTGCATAAGCGCTATCGCCTAAAAGTATTCAGATTACTTGCGAAAGATCCACCAGGCCGAACCGGCCACGAAGATCAGGCTGCCCGCGAGTGTAGAGAGGAGTTCCATGACTTGCTTTCCAAAATGGAGTTGGCAAGCTGGACCGGTTGCGCCGCGACCTCATTGTGCAGGGCGGCCACCGTGCTGGTTGCGCTGCATTGCGCCACCACGTCGCGGGCGCAGCTTTCGCAGCATCCGCATTGGGTGGCCACGCCCAGCTCGAACTGGATCTCGTCGAAACTCATTCCTGCACGCGCATGGCGGGCAATTTCACGGTCGGAAATTCGGCGGCAAACACAGACGATCATGGCGGCAGGCAGTTTGGCTGGCTGTTGTTGATGGGCTGATTATAAATGCGAATCCATCGCATTTGCAATAAATCATTCCTGCCGGGAAGGAGAATGTTTTTTTCAGCTTCTGCGGTCGGCGGTGAAGTCTGCATCCAGCAACGCTGGTGATGCATCCGCCAGCGTGGCGCAACCGGTCAGGGCCATGGCATTTTCCAGCTCGTCGCGTAACAGGCGCAGAACATGGGCCACGCCAGCGGCACCGGCATGGGCCAGGCCCCACACCGCAGGGCGACCCACCAGCACGGCGGACGCGCCCAGCGCCATGGCCTTGAGCACATCGGTGCCGCGCCGGATGCCGCCATCCACCAGCACCGGCAGCGCGCCGCCCACGGCCTGCACGACCCGCGGCAGGGCGCTGGCAGTGGCGGGCGCCGTGTCCAGCGTGCGCCCGCCATGGTTGGAAACGATCAGGCCCGCCGCGCCCGCCGCCACCGCCTGGCGCGCATCGGCCGGATGCAGCACACCCTTGAGCAGCACGGGCAGGCGGGTGATGGACTGCAGCCAGGCAATGTCGTCCCAGGTGGGGGCGTGGTGCAGCAGGCCGTCAAACAGCGCACTTTGGCCGGGGCGCAATGGCGGCGAGGGCGTTGCCTGCAAGCCCGCGAGGTTGACCGGGCTCACACCGGGTGGCAGCCGAAAGCCCGCGCGGCGTTCGCGGTCGCGCACACCGCTCGATGGTGCGTCCACCGTGAGCACCAGGGCTTCGTAGCCGGCGGCTTCGGCACGCTGCACCAGCGCCTGGGTGAAGCCCCGGTCGTTCTGCAGGTAAAGCTGAAACCACAGCGGGCCGCGCCCGGGGTCGGGCAGCACGGCTTGCGCAACGGACTCCAGCGACACACTGGCCTGGGTACTGAGCACCACGCCCGCGCCCAGCGCCGCTGCCGCGTAGGCCATCGCCAGCTCGCCGTCCGGATGGGCGAGGCGCTGGAACGCGATGGGCGCCAGCAGGATGGGGTGTGCCAGGGTGCGGCCCAGCAGGCTGACCCGGGTATGGCCACCCGCCAGCGGCCGCAGCACCCGCGGCCACAGGGGCAGTGTGTCCCAGGCGCTGCGGTTGGCGCGCAGGGTGATCTCGTCGGCGGCGCCGCCGCTGAAGTAGGCCCAGGCGTTGTCGTCCAGATGCTGCCGCGCCTGCAGTTCGTGGTCTGCCAGGTTGACGATGCCGGGAGAAAGCTGGTGTCGTGCAGGAATGTGGTTCATACAAACGAAAACAGCACCTGGCGCTTGTTCGGCAAGCGCGAGGTGCTATTGAAAAGCGAGTGAGCAATTTCTGGTGGGCGTGCCATCGGGTCAGGCCGCTGGTGCGCTACCGCCTCGATGATGCTGCGTCATACATCGGCCCACATGCGCAGAAGGTTGTGGTAAGTGCCCGAGAGCGCGATGACCGAGGGTTCTTTTTCGCCATGGGCCTGGCGCAGCTTGAGCAGCGACATGTCCATGTCGAACAGCAGCTGGCGCTGTTCCAGCCCCCGCACCATGCTTTCCACCCAGAAAAAGCTGCTGATGCGGTGCCCGCGCGTGACGGGCGACACCTGGTGCACCGTGCTGCTGGGGTACAGGATCATGTCGCCCGCAGGCAGCTTGATGCGCTTTTCGCCGAGGGCTTCGGTGATCACCAGCTCGCCGCCGTCGTAGTCCTCGGGCGGCGTCAGGAACAGCGTGCACGACAGGTCGCTGCGCACCCAGCAGTTGTCTGCCTTCGAGTGCATGACGGCGCTGTCGACATGGTTGCCATAGAAGTTGGCGCCATCGCCGTAGTTGTTGAACAGCGGGTTGTAGATGCGGCGCGGCAACGCCGCCGAGAAGAAGAGGGCGTTGCGGTGCAGCGCCGCCTTCACCATGGCCTGCAACTGAGCCGACAGCTCGCTGCCTTGCGCCAGCTGCAGGTTGTTCTTCTGGTGAATGGCCTGGCCGCCGGCGCTGCGCGCTCCCTCAATCCACGGTGCTTGCGCCCCGAGGGCTTGCCGGAAGAAGGTGATTTCTTCAGGTGTCAGAACGTCTTTGATGTGCAGAAACATGGTGTCAGGCCCCGCAGGGCCTCTGGGAGATCGTGAACACGTTCTTAGGGTTAGAAGCGGGTCTTCAGGGTCACCTGCACCGAGCGGGGTGCGCCAGGGGTGTAGAAGCCCCGGTACAGCGAGTCGGCAACCACGCGATCCGTCAGGTTGCTCACGTTCAGCTTGAGTGCGGTCTTCTCATCCAGTGCGTATTCGACCATGGCATCGATGGTGCTGAAACCGCTGGCATATACCGCGCGCGATCCCTCCGGGTTTTGCTTGCCACGGTAGGTCAGGCCTGCGCCGAAGCGAACGCTGGACGTGACGGCGTAGGTGCTCCACACGCTGCCGCTGTGCCTGGGCGTGAGACCGGGGCGGTCGCCCTGTACCTGCGCGCCGCCGCCGTTGGCTGCCAGTGCCACGTTGCTGCGGTCGATCTTGGCCTCAGGAATCCAGGTGTGGTTGAAGAACACTTCCCATTTCGGCGTGATGCGTCCGGCCAGGTTGAATTCCATGCCGGTGGCGTGGCGCTTGCCGGACAGCAATTCTTGTGCGGCCGCGGTGTCGGGGTCGGTGTTGCGCTCGTTGTACTTCTCGCTGTAGAAAGCGGCCACGCCCAGCAAGGCACGGCGCTCGAAGAGCTCGAACTTGCTGCCGATCTCGATGTTGCGGCTCTTTTCGGGCGGCGTGTTGGACGCGCGCGCCGTGGTGGCACCGGGGTTGCCGAATTGGTAGGTGTCGCCCGAGGTGTTGTACGAAGTACCGTACGACATGTAGTACGAGGTCAGCTCGTCAGGCTGGAAGATCATCCCCACGCGGGGGCTGAACAGGCTGTCGGAGCGGGAGTTGCTCAGGCTGCCCGTGGCGTTGTGGTAGGCGGCGCGGAAGTTGTCGTAGCGCAGGCCGCCGACGAGCTTGAGCGTGTCGGTCAGCGAGACCGTGTCCTGGAAGTACAGGCCCAGGTTGCGCGACGTGAACGTGTTCCACTGCACCGGCGCACGGCCGTCGGCCACCCAGGCGCCGTCGTTGGGCGTGCCCACCGTGGTGGTGGGACGGGTGGTGGTGTTGGCGTAGTTCTGGTTGCGCTTGGCGTCGTCGTCGTAATAGTCCACGCCGGTCAGCACTGCATGCTTCCTGCCGCCCCAGTTGAAGGTGTTGCTGTAGTCGCTTTGCACCTGCAGCACATCGCTTTCGCCGATGCGGCCCTTGGAGCCACGGGTCAGCACCGTGCTGTCGTTGATCTGGCCCAGGGTGATGGCGCTGTTCTGGAAGCCGATCGTGCTGGCCAGCATGTTGCGCTCGTAGGAGCCATAGCGCAGGCGGGTGTTGAGTTCGCCGCCGTCGTCAAAGCGGTGGATGTGGCCCAGCGTGACGTGCTGCGACGACGTGTTGTTGTAGTCGCTTTCCAGGCCATAGAAATTCCGGGCGGGCAGGGGCGTGTTGATCTTGCCATCGGCCGAGAGGCGCCAGGGGTGGTTGTAGATCGGGCGGCCCTTGGACTCGAGGTAATACAGCCCGATGGAGAACTCGTCGCGCGTGCCGATGCCCCAGGCAAGCGTGGGCGCAATGCCGCGCTTGTCCTGCTTGGCGCCGTAGTTGTCGGCTTCCTGCACCATCGCATTCAGGCGAAACGCTGCGTTTTCGCCCGTCACGAAGTTGAAGTCGCCCGTGGCGCGGTGGTATTTGCCGGTGCCAAAGGTGTAGGCCGCTTCATGCTGGTCGATCAGCAGGGGATATTTGTTTACCTGGTTGACCACGCCGCCCGTCGATCCCTTGCCAAAGAGCATGGAGGCCGAGCCCTTGAGCACTTCCACGCGGTCGTTGTTGAAGGTGTCGCGCTCGATCAGCGGCGCGTCCTTCATGCCGTCGATATAGATGTCGCCGGCCTGGCCCAGCGAGAAGCCGCGCAGGCGCACGTCTTCTTCGCCGGTTTCGCCTGCCAGGAAGGTCACGCCCGCTGTGGTGCGCAGCACCTCGCGGAAGTCGTCCTGGTTGCGGTCGGTCATCAGCTTTTCGGTGAACACCGTGACGGACTGCGGGATGTCCTTGATGTCCTGCTTGCCCTTGCCGACGGTGGTTTTCTTGAGCAGCAGTGTGTCCTTGCCCTGGACTTCGGCCGCTTCATTCACGGTCACGGTCGACAAGGTTGTTTCCGGGGTGCTGGTCTGTGCCATGGCGCCCATGGACGCGACCAGCATCAGTGCGCCCAGGGGCAGCAGCGTCTTGTCCGACGATACGCCGAGCGCAGGGGCCGGCGTGGTGGAAGCGGGGATAGAGGGTGAACGCAGCGAGGTGCTGCGATGCTGAGCGCGTGATTTTGCCAAGGAGGCCTCCGTCATTGAATGGATATGCAGGTGGCGCGCGGGGGCGCCAAGAGCAGGCGAGAGGCAATGGCTAGATCAACATGGCTGTGCGTCGTCGTGCAGCTTTATGTTACCTCAAATGCGGGTCATTCTCATTTGCATTGATGTTGAGGTGCCACAGTTTTCGGTCTTCCAGACGAAAAAAAACCGGCAAGGCCGGTTTTCTTGAGACAGACAGGAAAGGGCTGCTTACTTGACGTGCTTGCCAATCAGGCCGGCCAGTTCGAACATCGACACTTGCGGCTTGCCGAACAGCTCCTTGAGCTTGGCGTCTGCATTGATGTTGCGCTTGTTGGCGGCATCCTGCAGGTTGTGGGCCTTGATGTAGACCCACAGCTTGCTGATGATCTCCGTGCGCGGCAGCGGTGCCGAGCCCACCACGGCGGCCAGCGCGGGGCTGGGCGTGAGCGCCTTCATGAAGGCGGCATTGGGGGTGCGCTTCTTGGCGGGCGCGGCGGCCTTGGTGGCGGGCGCCTTGGCTGCGGGAGCGGCTTTTGCCGGAGCTTTTTTTGCAGTTGCCATGTTGGGTTGTCCTTGTTGGAAGTAAATTTTCACCAGCGAAATCGAGACTTTCCCACTGGCACGGTGATGCTACTGGGAAAAAAACACCTTTCCAAGCGAGCCGGGGCTTTTTTTCCCTCGATATGTTGCTGTAGCGCACTCTGGGCGCGGCCGTGGGTCATGAAAGAGGTGCATTGCCGCGCAATCGGGGGTTTTCCCGCGCTGCGAGACAATGCGCCGACGCCCAGGCGGCCACCCTTTTTTTCCATTCAACTTCCCGCGTGAAAGGTTTCCCAACCATGACAGCCCCTTCTTCCACGGCCTTCAGCACCTGCGATTTCTGCGATGTGCACAAGGGCGATGACAGCGGCACATTTCGTGTGCTGCCGCCCGTATTCCAGAGCTACGGTGGCGTGGCCGCCTTTGCCGGCGCCGTGGCAACGGTGAAGTGCTTTGAGGACAACACCCTGGTCAAGGCCGCGGTGGATTCCCCGGTCTGGGCCGCGTGCTCGTGGTGGATGGTGGAGGCTCGCTGCGCCGCGCGCTGGTGGGCGGCAATCTGGCCGCCGCCGCTGTCCGCAACGGCTGGGCGGGTTTGGTGGTGGATGGCTGCGTGCGCGATGTTGCCGAACTGCACGCCGCCGCCGTGGGCATTCGCGCCTTGGGCCTGATGCCCCTGCCTACCGAAAAGCGCAATGAAGGCCGGCGTGATGTGGCGGTGCAGATCCAGGGCGTGTGGGTGCGTCCTGGCGACTGGCTCTATGCCGATGCCGACGGCATCTTGGTCAGCAACCGGTCACTTTTGGTCTGAACGTGACCGCTGGCCCACACGCAGGGCCGCGCGCGTGGGCAGGGTGGCCAGCAGCACGCTGGCCAGTGCTATGCCGAACGCCAGCAACTGCAGGCCCGAAAAGGCTTCGCCCAGCACCAGTACGCCTACCAGGGCGGCACTGACAGGCAGCAGCACGGTGAATATGCCGCCTTGCGCCGCCGGCACGACCTTCAGGCCTGTCATCCACAGCCACACGGTCCACATGCAGGCGGCCAGTGCATAAAACACCAGCAGCAGCCAGGTGGCCCAGCCCACCGCTGCAAAGTCAAATCCCCAGGCCATGTAAAGGCCCAGCGGCGTGGAAAGCGCAAACCCCCACAAATTGATCAGCGAAGTGATGCGTTTGGGGCCGAGTGCGCCCGTCAGTTTCTTGCCGATGACCGAATACGCCGCTTCGCAGACCACGGCACCGATCAGAAGCAATTGCCCCAGCCAGGCAAGGTTTGAAGTGTTTTTGGCATCTAGCGCCTGTGGCGTTTGCGCTAAATGCTCTGTTTTTGATAGTGAAAGCAGTGCAATACCGGCCACCGCACAGGCCACCGCCACCCAGGTGCGGGGCGCCACGCGTTCGCGCAGGAAGGCCCAGCTCATCACCGCAACGGCCGCAGGAATGGCGGCCATGACCACCCCCGCGGACACGGCGCTGGTCAGGCTGACGCCATAGATCATGCAGACGGTGAACAGGAAATTGCCGAGGAAGGACTCCAGAAATAGTAGCCACCGCACCTGGGGTGTGAGTGGCGGTTCGTCGGCCGGCTTCTTCAGCCAGTGCACCATGGCCAGCCCGCCAATCCCAAAACGCATCCAGGCCAGCAGAAACACCGGCATAGCGGCTGCCAGCGGCTTGGACAGCGCTACATAGCTGCCTACCAGTGCCATGCTCAGGGCCAGGCACAAACAGGCAATAGGGCGGCTTGGGGCGTTCACTGGACTGGAAGATGGAGCAATCAGGACGTTGCATCATGCCCGACGAAGCGTGGCCCATTTCCGAGCTGATGTGCCTTGGTGGGCGCAAGCGGTGCATGGGAACCTTCGGCGCGAGGTTGATGCTCGGTGGCGCGAGGCAGTGGGGCGGTGTCGCATTGGTGAAACCGGCCCGGTCTACATTGCGGGAAACACTCACGAGAGTCCGTCGGGCGTGTGTCTGTCGAGTTTCCCACAATGCAAAAACTTGTTTTCATTATTTGAAATCGTGATCATGCTGCGGCGCCGCAAATTTTCTCAATACGAGAAAATGATTTTCATATTGAGGAATAATGCAGATAAGTCATTGTTTTTTAATGAAAAAATTTATCTCTTATATAAGACATAAGAGCTTGCGCAAGTCTTATAGAAGACATAAAGTTGTCTCCAAGGGCGGCACAGTGGCAGCCCGGCGTTTTCAACCTACCTCTGGAGTGATCTCATGCCCCAATCCCTGAATGAACAACTGAGCCGCGAACAGCAAATTGCCGCCCTGGAAAAAGACTGGGCGCAGAACCCCCGCTGGAAGGGTGTCAAGCGCGGTTACTCTGCTGCTGACGTGGTGCGCCTGCGCGGCTCGCTGCCCATCGAGCACACGCTGGCCAAGCGCGGTGCTGAAAAGCTGTGGGACAAGATCAACGGCGGGGCCAAGAAGGGCTACGTCAACGCGTTCGGCGCCATCTCTGCCGGCCAGGCCATGCAGCAAGCCAAGGCTGGCCTCGAAGCCGTGTACCTGTCGGGTTGGCAAGTGGCTGCCGACGGCAACACCTCGGAAACCATGTACCCCGACCAGTCGCTGTATGCCTACGACTCGGTGCCCACCATGGTTCGCCGCATCAACAACACCTTCAAGCGCGCTGACGAAATCCAGTGGGGCCGTGGCATCAACCCCGGCGACAAGGAATTCATCGACTACTTCCTGCCTATCGTGGCTGACGCAGAAGCCGGTTTCGGTGGCGTGCTGAACGCATTCGAGCTGATGAAGAACATGATCGCTTCGGGCGCTGCCGGTGTTCACTTCGAAGACCAGCTGGCCGCAGTGAAGAAGTGCGGCCACATGGGTGGCAAGGTGCTGGTGCCCACGCAAGAAGCTTGCGAGAAGCTGATCTCGGCACGCTTTGCCGCTGACGTGATGGGCGTGTCCACCATTGTGCTGGCCCGTACCGATGCCGAAGCCGCCAACCTGATCACGTCCGATCACGACGCCAACGACAAGCCTTTCCTGACCGGCGAGCGCACGCAAGAAGGCTTCTACCGCGTGAAGAACGGCCTGGAACAGGCCATTAGCCGTGGCGTGGCCTACGCCCCCTACGCGGACCTGGTCTGGTGCGAAACCGGCGTGCCAGACATCGGCTTCGCCCGTGAGTTCGCACAGGCTGTGCATGCTGCTTGCCCCGGCAAGCTGCTGTCGTACAACTGCTCGCCATCGTTCAACTGGAAGAAAAACCTCAACGACAAGCAGATCGCTTCGTTCCAGGACGACCTGTCCGCACTGGGCTACAAGTACCAGTTCATCACGCTGGCCGGCATCCACATCAACTGGTTCAACACCTTCCAGTTCGCTCATGCATACGCCCAGGGCGAAGGCATGAAGCACTACACCGAGATGGTGCAGGAGCCTGAATTTGCTGCACGCGAAAAGGGCTACACCTTTGTGTCGCACCAGCAGGAAGTGGGCGCAGGCTACTTCGATGACGTGACCACGGTGATCCAGGGTGGCTCGTCCAGCGTGAAGGCCCTGACGGGTTCGACCGAAGAAGAGCAGTTCCACTGATCTGACTCGCCCGGTGCCCGCGGGGGTGCTGGGGTTACTGAAAACCACCTGATGCTTTGGCGTTGGGTGGTTTTTGTGTTTCTGGAGGGCTGGATTCGACCCGTTGCGGTCGCTCGCCGCCTTGAGAACCAGTCATTCGTGCCGCGGTCGGTGTACAGCGGCCTCGCACGGTATGGCGTTGCTGTTCGTACCGTTTGCTGTACTAAGTGACTCCCAAGCTGTTGGGGCATTCCCAGGTCAAGACGACGCAGCGTTACGCACACTTGTCTGATGCCACATTGCATGCCGCCGTGGACGCCGCAGCCAATGCCGCCATTGGTCCAGGACTGGAAAGCCAAAGGGCCAGCGCGTAGCGGAAAAACTGGGCAAAATCTTCCCCCTCCACCCCCCCAGCGGAAAAGATGGCTGGGTTGGGTGGGTGGTGGGAGCGCCATGGCCTGGAGCAAGGAAAAGTGTTGATCCCATTGACCATCAGAACCCGGCATAGAAACACCAGTTGGGGGATGGGTGGGTGGTGCAGAAAAGCAACCTGAAAAAGGTGAAAAAGCGCTTGTAAATCTTCAACTTACGAGGATCTTTGGCCTGTTCAACACTTTCCAGTTCGCCCATGCATACGCCCAGGGCGAAGGCATGAAGCACTACACCGAGATGGTGCAAGAGCCTGAATTCGCAGCACGCGAAAAGGGCTACACCTTCGTGTCGCACCAGCAGGAAGTGGGCGCAGGCTACTTTGACGACGTGACCACGGTGATCCAGGGCGGTTCGTCTTCTGTCAAGGCCCTGACGGGTTCGACCGAAGAAGAGCAGTTCCACTGATCTGCGGGGCTGATGCGCCGCTTTGGTGGGGCGCAAAATGCACCGGATGAAAGCCCGAAGCAGCCGCTTCGGGCTTTTTTGTTGGCATCAAGGTTAAAATGTGAACAAATTCACTGCACAAGAGCGAGAAAGGCAATCTGGTTATGACACCGCGAACTACATCGGAGATGTTGACCGGCCGCTGAGGCTGGATGTTCGCGCCTGCACGAGATTGCACACACTTCCAAAAAGAGCGCGGACCTGTTCCGCGCTTTTTTGTTTCTGGGCCTGGCGCGTGCCCGTACCCAATACACCGATTGAATAGAAAGAGCTACCCCATGATTCACATCACGCTTCCAGACGGTTCACGGCGCGAATTTCCGGGCCCTGTCACTGTGGCCGAGGTGGCTGCCTCCATTGGCGCTGGCCTGGCCAAGGCGGCCCTGGCGGGAAAGATCGACGGCAAGGTGGTGGACACCAGCTATCCGATCACGGCCGACAGCCCGCTGTCGATCATCACGGCCAAGGATGCAGATGGCTTGGAGGTGATCCGCCACTCCACGGCCCACTTGCTGGCCTATGCGGTCAAGGAGCTGTTTCCCGACGCGCAAGTCACGATTGGCCCGGTGATCGAGAACGGGTTCTTCTACGATTTCTCGTACAAACGCCCCTTCACGCCCGAAGACCTCGTCGCCATCGAAAAACGCATGACCGAACTGGCAGCCAAGGACGAGCCCGTGGTGCGCCGTGTGCTGCCGCGCGATGAAGCGGTGGCCTATTTCAAGGGCCTGGGCGAGCACTACAAGGCCGAAATCATTGCCAGCATTCCCAGCAATGAAGACGTGAGTCTGTACCGCGAAGGTGCGTTTGAAGACCTGTGCCGTGGCCCCCACGTGCCCAGCACCGGCAAGCTCAAGTTCTTCAAGCTCATGAAGGTGGCGGGTGCCTACTGGCGCGGCGATCACCGCAACGAGATGCTGCAGCGCGTCTACGGCACGGCCTGGGCTACCAAAGACGAATTGCAGCAGTACCTCACCATGCTGGAAGAGGCCGAGAAGCGCGACCACCGCAAGCTGGGGCGTGAGCTCGATCTGTTCCACATTGACGACCATGCGCCGGGTGTCGTTTTCTGGCATCCCAAAGGCTGGTCCGTGTGGCAGGAGGTGGAGCAGTACATGCGCCGCGTGTACCGTGACAACGGCTACCTGGAGGTCAAGGGCCCGCAGTTGCTCGACAAGACGCTGTGGGAGAAGACCGGTCACTGGGACAAATACCGCGACAACATGTTCACGACGGAGAGCGAGAAGCGTGACTACGCCCTCAAGCCGATGAACTGCCCTGGCCACATTCTGATCTTCAAGCAGGGCATCAAGAGTTACCGCGACCTGCCGTTGCGCTATGGTGAATTCGGCCAGTGCCACCGCAACGAGCCCACGGGCGGTCTGCACGGCATCATGCGCGTGCGCGGCTTCACGCAGGATGACGGGCATATCTTCTGCACTGAGGACCATATCCTGCCCGAGTGCACTGCCTACACGGCGCTGCTGCAGAAGGTCTATAAGGACTTTGGTTTTAACAACATCATCTACAAGGTGGCAACCCGCCCCGAGGCCCGAATTGGTTCCGACGAAAGCTGGGACAAGGCGGAGCACGCGCTGATGGAAAGCCTGCGCGCGTCCGGCTGTGAGTTTGAAATCGCTCCCGGCGATGGCGCTTTCTACGGCCCCAAGATCGAGTACACGCTCAAGGATGCGATTGGCCGGCAGTGGCAGTGCGGCACCATGCAGGTCGATTTCTCCATGCCCGAGCGCCTGGATGCCGAATACGTGGGTGAGGACGGCGCCCGCCATCGCCCTGTCATGCTGCACCGTGCCATTGTGGGCAGTCTGGAGCGCTTCATCGGCATCCTGATTGAGCAGCACGCCGGCGCGTTGCCGGTCTGGCTGGCGCCGGTGCAGATTGCGGTGCTGAACATCACTGACGCACAGGGCGATTACTGTCGGGAAATTGCTGCAAAACTGCAAAAAGCGTTGCCCCATCAGGACCTTAGGGTGGCCCTGGATCTGCGCAACGAAAAGATTACGTATAAAATACGCGAGCATTCGTTGCAAAAGCTGCCTTACATACTTGTCGCTGGTGACAAGGAGAAGGCAGCAGGTGCCGTCGCAGTGCGCGGCCGGGGCAATCGAGACCTCGGCGTGATGTCCGTTGAAGCGTTCGCAGAACTGATCGCCCAGGACATCGCTTCCAAAGTGTGATTTTGATTGAAAACATGCTCTGGCGTGCGCCCACTGTGCGGTGTTAGCTACTATTTTTGTAGCATTTTGATTCAAGGAAGATAGCCATCGCTACTGAATTTCGTGATCGTCGCCACCGTGAAGAGCGCAAGCACCGCCTGAACCGTGAAATCATGGCCCCGGAAGTTCGTCTTTCCGGTCCTGAGAATGAGCCTTTGGGCGTTGTGAGCTTGATGGAAGCCTTGCGCATGGCGGGCGAGCTGGATGTGGATCTGGTGGAAATCGCCGCGACGGCGAATCCGCCGGTGTGCCGCCTGATGGACTATGGCAAGTTCAAGTACCAGGAACAAAAGCGTGCTGCCGAAGCCAAGGCCAAGCAGACGGTCATCGAGATCAAGGAAGTCAAATTCCGTCCGGGTACGGACGATGGCGACTACAACATCAAGATGCGCAACATCCGCCGTTTTCTGGCGGACGGAGACAAGTGCAAGATCACGCTGCGGTTTCGCGGTCGTGAAATCACGCACCAGGAATTGGGTTTGGCCTTGCTCAATCGCATCCGCGACGAGCTGGCTGACACCATCCTCATCGAGCAGTTTCCCAAGCTGGAAGGCCGCCAGATGATCATGATGATCGCCCCTGGCAAGAAGAAGCCTGCTGCTGCCAAGCCGGCAGCAGAAGGTGCCTCGGCAACGGGCACCTCGGCCTGAGAAAAACTGAGAATTTGAATGTCTCGCCCTCAAGGGTGTGGCATTCGAAAAGGCGGTGCTTCGGCGCCGCCGAACGAAAGGCGAAAGCCTTTCAATAAAAGTGGCTCGGGGCCAACAAGTTTGCAGATCGGTTTGCAAACGCCTCACGAGCACAACGAAAAGGAGCATTCACATGCCCAAAATGAAGACCAAGAGCAGCGCGAAAAAACGTTTCCGCGTTCGTCCCGGTGGCACCGTCAAGCGCGGTCAAGCCTTCAAGCGTCACATCTTGACCAAGAAGACCACCAAGAACAAGCGCCACCTGCGTGGTGCAGTTGCTGTGCATGAGACCAATATGGGCTCGATCGCACAAATGCTGCCCAGCGCTGGCCTTTAATAACGACGAACAAGGAGTACATACATGCCTCGCGTCAAACGTGGTGTAACGGCCCGTGCCCGTCACAAAAAAGTTCTCGCCCTTGCCAAGGGTTTCCGTGGTCGCCGCGGTAACGTCTTCCGTATCGCCAAACAGGCGGTAATGAAGGCTGGGCAATATGCCTACCGTGACCGCCGCACCAAGAAGCGCGTGTTCCGCCAGCTGTGGATCGCCCGTATCAACGCCGCTGCCCGTGAACTGGGCCTGACCTACAGCCAGTTCGCCAACGGCCTGAAGAAGGCATCCATCGAGATCGACCGCAAGATGCTGGCCGACCTCGCAGTGCACGACAAGGCTGCCTTTGGCAGCATCGTGGAGCAAGTCAAGGCCAAGCTGGCTGCTTGAGTTCACGATGAGCGGCTATCGTTCTGATAGCTGCTTGCGCAATAACAGCAAGGGCTAGGGCTTGAAAAGGCACTAGCCCTTGTTCATTTTCAAGAGTCGATATGAACGAGTTGGATTCCCTGGTCGAGAGCGCGACGCAACTGTTTGCCCAAAGCGTCACCCCCGCTGACCTCGAAAACGCCAAGGCGCAGTTTCTGGGCAAGTCGGGCCGCGTGACCGAGCTCATGAAGGGCATGGCGCAGCTTTCCGTCGAGGAAAAGAAATCCCGCGGTGCGGCCATCAACGTGGCCAAGCAGGCGATCGAGGCAGCTCTTACTGCGCGCCGCCAGGCCCTGGCCGATGCCGAACTGCAGCTTCAACTCAAGGCCGAGGCGCTGGACGTAAGCCTGCCGGGCCGCCAGCGCGGGCAGGGCGGGCTGCACCCGGTATCGCTCACGCTCGAACGCATCCAGGGCATCTTCGGCTCCATGGGTTTTGACGTGGCCGAAGGCCCCGAGATCGAAACCGATTGGTTCAACTTCACCGCATTGAACACGCCGGAAGATCATCCTGCGCGTTCCATGCATGACACCTTCTACGTCGAGGGCGGTGCACCCGGCGCCCCGAACCTGCTGCGCACGCACACCAGCCCTGTGCAGGTGCGGCACGCTGTTCAGCACGTCAAGAAACACCGCGCGCTTCTCGATGCCGGCCAGCCGATGCCTGAGATCCGTGTCATCGTACCGGGCCGCACATACCGCGTGGACAGCGACGCCACCCACTCGCCCATGTTCCACCAGTGCGAAGGCCTGTGGATCGGCGAGAACGTGAGCTTCAAGGACCTGAAGGTCATCTTCACGGATTTCTGCCGCACGTTCTTTGAAAGCGACGATCTCGTGTTGCGCTTTCGCCCCAGCTTTTTTCCGTTCACCGAGCCCAGCGCCGAGATCGACATCCAGTTCCAGACAGGCCCGTTGGCGGGCCGCTGGCTCGAAGTGGCTGGCTCGGGCCAGGTGCACCCCAACGTGGTGCGCAACATGGGTCTCGATCCCGAGAAGTACATTGGCTTTGCGTTTGGCATGGGACCAGACCGCCTGACCATGCTGCGTTATGGCGTCAACGATCTGCGCCTGTTCTTTGACGGCGATGTCCGTTTCCTGTCGCAGTTCCAGTAACGCAAAAAAGTGAGCTGCTGGCGCCTGTATTCATTGGGTTTCAATACGTCTTTATCTTGAAACCTAATACTGAAGAGCGCGGGCAGCTATATTTTTAAGAGCTAACGCCAAAGAGTCTTCCTATGCAATTCCCCGAGTCCTGGTTGCGCGAATTCTGCAACCCACCGCTGACCACCCAAGAACTGGCCGACACGCTGACCATGGCCGGTCTGGAGGTGGAAGAGCTGCGCCCCGTCGCCCCGCCGTTCACCAAGATCGTGGTGGGCGAGATCAAGGAAGCCGTGCAGCACCCCGACGCTGACCGCCTGCGCATTTGCCAGGTCGATGTCGGCCAGGTGGATGGCATGGGGCAGGGTGCCCTGCTCAACATCGTGTGTGGCGCGCCCAATGCCCGCGTGGGTATCAAGGTGCCTTGTGCCCTGGTGGGTGCCGAACTCCCACCGGGTGATGATGGCAAGCCGTTTCTCATCAAGGTGGGCAAACTGCGTGGCGTGGAGAGCCAAGGCATGTTGTGCTCCGCCCGTGAGCTCAAGCTGTCGGAAGACCACGGTGGCCTGCTGGAGCTGGATGCTGCGGCACCGGTGGGCCAGGACATCCGTGAACACCTGAATCTGGATGACACGCTGTTCACCCTCAAGCTCACGCCCAACCTGGCGCACTGCCTGAGCGTTTACGGCATTGCGCGCGAAGTGTCGGCGCTGACCGGCGTGCCGCTGCAGCAGCCGTCGTTTCCCGCCGTGGCCGCAAAGGTGGCCGACAAGCTGCCCGTCAAGGTGAGCGCCCCCGACCTGTGCGGCCGCTTCTCCGGCCGCATCGTGCGCCACGTGAACACGCGTGCCGCTACGCCCCAATGGATGCTGGACCGCCTGGCGCGCTGCGGCCAGCGCGGAGTCTCTCCGCTGGTGGACATTTCCAATTACGTGATGTTCGAACTGGGCCGACCTTCGCACATTTTCGATCTGGACAAGATTCACGGCGGCCTGGACGTACGCTGGGGCAAGCCGGGCGAGCAGCTCAAGCTGCTCAATGGCAACACCATCACGGTGGACGACAAAGTGGGTGTGATCGCCGATGACAGCCAGGTTGAATCGCTGGCGGGCATCATGGGCGGTGACGCCACGGCGGTGTCTGACGACACCCGGCACATCTACATCGAAGCCGCCTTCTGGTGGCCCAAGGCCGTCGCAGGCCGTTCGCGCCGCTTCAATTTCTCGACCGATGCCGGTCACCGTTTTGAGCGCGGCGTAGATCCGAGCCTGACGGTGGAGCACATCGAGCGCATCACCCAACTCGTCATCGACATCTGCGGCACGCCCGACACAGCCTGCGGCCCCATGGATGACCAGGCGGTGAACCTGCCTGCGCCGCAGCCCGTCACGCTGCGCGTGGCGCGTGCCGCCAAGGTCATTGGCATGCCGCTGACGCAAGCCCAAAGCGCCGATGCACTGCAGCGCCTGGGGCTGCCCGTGGTGCAGGGGGAGGGAACGCTCACGGTCACCCCGCCGTCGTTCCGTTTCGACATCACCATTGAAGAAGACCTGATCGAAGAGGTTGCCCGCATGGTGGGCTACAACAACCTGCCGACCACGCCGCCGCTGGCGCCCATCACCCCCAAGCTGGCGCCCGAGGCCACGCGCAGTTCGTTTGCGGTGCGCCGTTCGCTGGCAGCCCTGGGGTATCAGGAGACGATCAATTTCAGCTTTGTGGAAGAACGCTGGGAGCACGAGTTGGCCGCCAACCCGCAGCCCATCAAGCTGCTCAACCCGATCGCCAGCCAGATGAGCGTGATGCGCTCGACTTTGCTGGGTTCTTTGTTGCAGGTTTTGAAGTTCAATCTGGACCGCAAGGCCGAGCGGGTGCGCGTTTTCGAGCTGGGCCGCGTGTTCCTGCGTGATGCCAGCGTGCGCAACACCGACACCACGGTTGAAGGCTTTCACCAGCCCATGCGGGTGTCGGGCCTGGCTTACGGCCCGAACGACATGCTGCAATGGGGCCGCAAGGAGCAGGCCATCGACTTCTTTGACGTGAAGGGCGATGTCGAGGCATTGCTGGCGCCGTTGCGTGCCACGTTCGAGCCCGGCACCCACCCCGCCATGCACCCCGGCCGCTGCGCACGCGTGCTGGTGGATGGCCGCGCCATCGGCTTTGTGGGCGAGCTGCATCCGCAGTGGCGCCAATCCTGGGATCTGCCCCAGGCGCCAGTGATGTTCGAGCTGGAGCTTGACGCTGTACTGCAGCGCGTGGTGCGCCAGTTCCAGCCGGTCACCAAGCACCAGGCGGTCGAGCGTGACCTGGCGGTGGTGGTTGCCGAACGCGTGACGCATGCCGAGGTGATGGATGCCATCGCGGCGGCCGTGCCCGGCACCATGCTGCGTTCTGCCGTGCTGTTTGATGTGTACCGACCCAAGCCCTTGCGCGTTGGCGAAGCTGCGCCCGCTGGCGGACTGGCCCCCGGCGAGAAGAGTCTGGCGGTGCGCCTGACGCTGGGGCGTGCCGAAGCAACGCTGACGGAAGCCGAGATCGATACTGCGGTGCAGGCTGTTGTGGCCCAATTGGTCGCCCGCACCGGTGGACGGTTGCGTGTTTGATGTAGAACCGGGAGTGCCTACGTGATTGAATTTGCGGTAGAAAGTATCGAAACCCCTGCGCTGACCAAGGCGCAACTGGCCGATCTCCTGTTCGATCAGATCGGGTTGAACAAGCGCGAGTCCAAAGACATGATCGACGCTTTTTTCGACTTGATCGCACAACGCCTCGTGGATGGCAAAGACGTCAAGCTCTCGGGTTTTGGAAATTTCCAGATCCGTACCAAGGCGCCGCGACCGGGGCGCAACCCGCGCACGGGGGAAGCCATCCCCATCCAGGCGCGCCGGGTGGTGACGTTTCATGCCAGCAGCAAGCTCAAGGAGCAGATCCAGTCCGCGGGTTCTGCTGGTGCGTGAATATTCGGCCAGTAGATGGCTGAATTGTTATTTCAGTCTGGCGCCTGCGGGCCGTCTGCAGTACGCTAGTCAGCTTTTCGTCTGAACCAGCATCCATGGGTACCCTGCTTCCTTCCATCCCCGCCAAACGGTACTTCACGATTGGTGAAGTGGCGGAGTTGTGTGGTGTCAAGCCCCATGTTCTGCGCTACTGGGAACAGGAATTCACCCAGTTGCGGCCGATGAAGCGGCGAGGCAATCGCCGGTATTACCAGCACCATGAGGTGCTCATGATCCGCCGCATCCGGGATCTTTTGTATGACCAGGGCTTCACCATCAGCGGTGCGCGCAACCGCTTGCAGGATTCTGCGCCTGCGGCGCATGATGAAACGCTTGCGCAGACGTTGATGTCGGAATCGGAGTCGTTGCTCGAGGGCGGCGTTGCCATGCAGGGCGCCAGCGTCAATGCCACTGGCGACTTACTCGACAACTATGCAGTGCGTCAGGAATTATTTGAGATTCGTGCCCTGCTTTCGCTGAACTGAAGATATTTCTGTATATAATTTAAGTCTTGTCGGCGTGTAGCGCAGCCTGGTAGCGCACTTGCATGGGGTGCAAGGGGTCGCGAGTTCGAATCCCGCCACGCCGACCATTGATAGCAAAAGCCCAGAGCCGAAAGGTTCTGGGCTTTTTTGCTTTGCGCGTTCAAGGCCACTCAGGCTGGCCCTGTTCCATTGCCCCCTACAGGAAATCTCATGATCAGTGGACTCGTCGCAGGAAAGCTTTTTGGACCGGCAGAGCTGCGCATCGACAAGGCCGGCAAACCTTTTGCGGTGGCCAAGGTGTTGGCCAGCAGTGGCGATGGCGAGACGCTGATCGTGAATGTGATCGGCTTCGAGTCCGCTGTGTGCTCGGCCCTGCAGGCGCTCGGTGAGGGCGAGCCCATCGCCTTGGCAGGTGGCCTCACGCCCCGGGTCTGGACGGACAAGCAGGGCAATACCCGGCCTGCTCTGGACATGGTGGCTCACCGTGTTCTGACTGCCTACGATGCTGGCGGCACCCATTTGGCGTGATGATCGGGAGGTGAGCGACGACGGTTCTTTGCACCCCGGCAGTCAGCTCACGGTTTGTCAGGCTGAAAGTGCCTGGAGCAACTCGGTTTCTATCTCGATCTGCCTGGCATTGTTCTGCAGTTCGGGGCCTTGTATCAGGAAGGTATCCTCGACGCGTTCGCCCAATGTGCTCACTTTGGCCAGCTGCACGCTGAGCTGGTGCCGGGCCAGGATGCGGGCCACCAGATAGAGCAAGCCGGCGCGGTCGCTGGCCGAGATGGCCAGCAGCCAGCGCTGGGCTTTTTCATCGGGGCGCAGCGTGACGCGGGGTGCCACCGGAAAGCTCTTGACGCGGCGCGACACGCGCTTGGCCGCGGGGTCGGGCAGCGGCCCACCGGTCTCAATGGCACGCACCAGGTCGCTTTCCACCATGTGCGTGAGTTCGCGGTAATGGCCGGGCTGGGCAGAGGCCACGACCTGGAACGTGTCGAGCGCGTGGCCATTGTTGGCGGTATGCACGCGCGCATCCAGGATGCTGAAGCCGGCACGGTCAAAGTAACCGCAGATGCGGGCAAACAGGTCCGGCTGGTCGGGTGCGTAAACCATCACCTGCAAGCCTTCGCCCGCGAGCGACTGGCGTGCACGCACCACCGGTTGGGTCGCACCCACATGGCGCGAAAGGTGGCGTGTGTGCCAGGCAATGTCGGCGGCCTCGTGGCGCATGAAATAGCTGACGTCGAGTGTGGCCCACAACGCCTTGTGGGCCTCGAAGGGCAGGGCGTTGAGGGCCAGCAGCACCAGCGCTTCACGCTTGCGGGCTTCGATTTCGGCGGCCGCGTCGGGGGCCCTGCCGCCCAGCGTGCGCAGGGTGGCGCGGTACAGGTCTTCCAGCAGCTTGCCCTTCCAGGCATTCCAGACCTTGGGGCTGGTGCCGCGGATGTCGGCCACCGTAAGCAGGTACAGCGCAGTCAGGTAGCGCTCATTGCCCACGCGGCGCGCAAAGGCTGCGATCACGTCGGGATCGCTCAGGTCTTCTTTCTGGGCGATGCGGCTCATGCCCAGGTGTTCGCGGACCAGGAACTCGATGAGCTGGGCGTCTTCTTTGTCCACGCCGTGGTGGCGGCAAAAGCGGCGCACTTCCATGGCGCCAATTTGCGAATGGTCGCCGCCGCGGCCCTTGCCGATGTCGTGGAACAGCGCGGCGATGTACAAAATCCACGGCTTGTCCCAGCCGGCGGCGAGCTGGGAGCAAAACGGGTACTCATGGGCATGCTCGGCCATGAAGAAGCGGCGCATGTTGCGCAGCACCATGAGGATGTGCTGGTCTACGGTGTAGACGTGGAACAGGTCGTGCTGCATCTGCCCGACGATGCCTCGAAATGCCCACAGGTAACGCCCCAGCACCGACGTCTGGTTCATGAGCCGCATGGCATGTGTGATGCCCGAGGGCTGCTGCAGGATGCGCATGAAGGCGGCGCGGTTGACCGGGTCGCGCCGGAAGGCGCCGTCCATCACGCCACGTGCGTTGTACAGCGCACGCAGGGTGCGCGCCGAAAGATCCTTGAGCCCGACGCTGGTCTGGTAGAGCAGGAAGGTTTCCAGGATTGCGTGCGGATCACGCTCATACAGGTCGTCGCTGGCCACCTCGATGAGCCCGGCTTTTTCGAAAAACCGCGCATTGATAGGGCGCGGCGCGTGGGTCGAGGGATTCAGGCGCTCTTCGATGTTCAGCAGCAGAATCTGGGTGAGTTGCGACACCGCCTTGGCCGCCCAGTAGTAGCGGCGCATCAGGGCTTCGCTGGCGCGCATGGGCAGGCCCGTGCCATCGGGCGCTTGCGAACGGTAGCCAAATGATTCAGCCACGGCCGTCTGCAGGTCGAACACCAGCCGGTCTTCATGGCGCCCGGCAATGGCATGCAGGCGCGCGCGCACCAGGCACAGCAGGGCCTCGTTGCGCTCAATCTGGCGCAGTTCGAACGCTGTGGCAAGGCCGCTGGCCGCCAGTTCTTTCCAGGTGTTGCCCAGGCCGGCGGCGCTTGCCACCCACAAAATCATCTGCAGGTCGCGCAAACCCCCGGGCGACTCCTTGCAATTGGGTTCCAGCGCGTACGGCGTGTTTTCGTACTTGGTATGCCGCTGGCGCATCTCCAGTGTCTTGGCCACCAGAAAAGCCTGCGGGTTCATCTGTGCGCGGTATTGCTGCTGGAACTGCGCAAACAGCGCCGGGCTGCCGCAGACCAAGCGAGCCTCCAGCAACGATGTCTGCACCGTCACATCCTGCGCCGCTTCGGCCAGACATTCCGCTACGGTGCGCACGCTGGAGCCAATTTCCAGGCCTGCATCCCAGCAGCTGCCAATGAAGCTCTCCAGCCGGGTGCGCAACTCGCACCCCGACTCTGTCGTGCAGCCTTCGGGCAGCAGCAACAGCACATCGACATCGGAGTAAGGAAACAGCTGGTCACGCCCGAAGCCACCCACGGCCACCAGGGCCAGGTCGGCGGGCAGCATGGCGCGCTGCCACAGCGTCTGCAGCAACCCGCCCGCGAGGGTGGATAGCTTGCGCAACATCAGGCGGATGCCGCGGGTCGAGGCGCCGGTGGCCTGCATGGAGGCGAGCAGGGCCGCCTTGTCGCGGCGGTAGGTGTCCCGCAGGGCGTGTATTTCGGTCATGGGCAGGGGAAATGAAGAAAGCGGTGGGCCATGACCTGTGCAAGCAAGAGTTGTGCTCGCGGGTGCTTCAGGTGCTTGTGGCGGTCACAAACGCTGGCAGCGGGGGGAGCCAGCGGAAAGCGTCATTACCTCGTAGCCTGTTTCGGTAACCAGCACCGTGTGCTCCCATTGGGCCGACAGGCTGTGGTCCTTGGTGACGATGGTCCAGCCGTCGTTGCCGAACTCCTTGATCTCGCGCCGGCCCGCATTGATCATGGGCTCGATGGTGAACACCATGCCGGGCTTGAGTTCTTCCAGCGTGCCGGGGCGGCCGTAGTGCAGCACCTGGGGTTCTTCGTGGAACACCTTGCCGATGCCGTGGCCGCAGAACTCGCGCACCACCGAGAAGCCATGCCCTTCGGCAAATTTCTGGATGGCGTGGCCGATGTCGCCCAGGTGCGCGCCGGGGCGCACTTGCTGGATGCCCAGCCACATCGCGTCATAGGTGAGCGCAGACAGGCGTTTGGCGGCAATCGAGCACTCGCCGATCAGGTACATGCGGCTGTTGTCGCCATACCAGCCGTCCTTGGTGATCACGGTGACGTCCACATTGACGATATCGCCCTTCTTGAGCGGCTTGTCGTTGGGGATGCCGTGGCACACCACATGGTTGACCGAGGTGCACAGCGCGCCAGGGTAGGGCGGGTAGCCCGGTGGCTGGTAACCCACGGTGGCGGAAATGGTGCCTTGTGCAGCCATGCATTCGGCCCCCAGGCGGTCGATTTCCTTGGTGGTGATGCCGGGTTTGATGTGCGGTGCGATGTAGTCCAGCACTTCAGAGGCCAGGCGGCAGGCGAGGCGCATGCCGGCGATGTCCTCTGCGGTTTTGATGGTGATACTCATGCCGCAATTATCCCATCGCCCCTCAAGCCTTGCCGGGCAAGGGCATGGCTGTGCGCCGCTCCCGGTAAAATGGCGGGTTGCGCTACAAGCTCCCTAGCGTCATCAGGCCGGGCCGCAACCACCTTTGCAGGAGGGGCGAGCCCGGTGATGCAGGAGGTTCGGCGCGCCTTACCCCTCTCATATTCCGAACAGGCCGCTACCGTGACCTTGCACATGACCACGCTGGCGGGCGGCAACGCCCTCAGCAACTTCCGCGCCCAGCAACTTCAACCTGCCCTGGAGGCTATCCACCCCAAGATCAGTGGCATTGCAGCGCGATTCGTGCACCTGGTCGCCACCGATGCGGCCCCTACACCCACGGAGCAAGAACGCCTGGCCGCGCTGTTGACCTACGGCGACCCGTACGCTGGCCCCGAAGACGGCGCGATGCTCATCGTCACGCCGCGTCTGGGCACCCTGTCGCCTTGGGCATCCAAGGCCACTGACATTGCGCGCAACTGTGGCCTGGCCATTCGCCGGGTCGAGCGCATCACCGAATACCGCATCAGCCTCAAGGCCGGTCTGCTGGGCAAGACGCCCGAGCTGACCGCCGGGCAACTGGCCCAGGTGGCAGCCTTGTTGCATGACCGCATGACCGAGTCGGTCGTGGCCGATCGCGCAGGCGCTGCAGCACTGTTCACCGAGCTGCAGCCCGCGCCCATGGAGCATGTGGATGTGCTGGCCGGTGGCCCTGAACAGGGCAGGAAGGCGCTGGAGGCCGCCAACACCCGCTTTGGCCTGGCGCTGGCCGATGATGAAATCGACTACCTCGTGACCGCCTTCACCGGACTCAAGCGCAACCCCACCGACGTGGAGCTGATGATGTTTGCCCAGGCCAATAGCGAGCACTGCCGCCACAAGATCTTCAACGCCCAGTTCACCATCGACGGCGTGGCGCAGGACAAGAGCCTGTTTGGCATGATCCGCAACACGCACCAGCTGGCACCGCAGCACACCGTGGTGGCGTATTCGGACAACGCCTCGGTCATGGAGGGCCACCAGGTCGAGCGATTTGTGGCAAAAATGGCCGCTGGCGCTTATGTATTAAGCGCGAGCAGCTATGAAAAGAGTAGTGCAACGCACCATGTGCTGATGAAGGTGGAAACGCACAACCACCCCACGGCGATCTCGCCGTTTCCGGGCGCCTCCACCGGTGCGGGCGGCGAAATCCGTGACGAGGGCGCCACCGGGCGCGGCTCCAAGCCCAAGGCCGGCATGACGGGGTTCACGGTGTCCAAGCTCTGGGGCAGCACGCTGGGCAAGCCCGAGCACATCGCCAGCCCCTTGCAGATCATGGTGGAAGGCCCGCTGGGTGGGGCCGCGTTCAACAACGAGTTCGGCCGGCCCAACCTGCTGGGCTACTTCCGCGAGTACGAGCAAACCGTGGCGGGCGTGGACCGGGGCTACCACAAGCCCATCATGATCGCGGGCGGCCTGGGCGTTATTGACGCCCAGCTCACCCAGAAGATCGAATTCCCCGCGGGTTCGCTGCTGATCCAGCTGGGCGGCCCGGGCATGCGCATCGGCATGGGCGGCAGTGCGGCCAGTTCCATGGCCACCGGTACCAATGCGGCCGAGCTCGACTTCGACTCGGTGCAGCGCGGTAATCCCGAGATCGAGCGCCGTGCGCAAGAGGTCATCAACCACTGCTGGGCGCAAGGCGCGGCCAACCCCATCCTCGCCATCCACGACGTGGGTGCGGGCGGCTTGAGCAATGCATTCCCCGAGCTGACCAACGACGCAGGCCGTGGCGCGCGCTTTGATCTGCGCGCCGTGCAGCTCGAAGAATCGGGCATGGCGCCCAAGGAAATCTGGAGCAACGAGAGCCAGGAACGCTACGTGCTGGCCATTGCGCCCGAGTCGCTGCCTTTGTTCAAAGCCTTCTGCGAGCGCGAGCGCTGCCCGTTTGCCGTGATCGGCACGGCCACCGAAGAACGCCAGCTGGTGCTGCACGACAGTGCTGCCACGGCCGACGACCAGAAGCTGCCCGTGGACATGCCCATGAACGTGCTGCTGGGCAAGCCGCCCAAGATGCACCGCGATGTGACCACCGTGCAGCGCAGCTTCGCGCCCATGGACTTGACCGGCGTTCCGCTGCAAAAGGCCGTGATCGACGTGCTGGCCCACCCCACGGTGGCTTCCAAGCGCTTTCTGATCACCATTGGCGACCGCACCGTGGGTGGCCTGAGCCATCGCGATCAGATGGTGGGCCCCTGGCAGGTGCCCGTGGCCGATTGCGCTGTCACGCTGGCCGATTTCAAGGGCTTCGCTGGCGAGGCCATGAGCATGGGCGAACGCACGCCGCTGGCGGCTATCAACGCCCCGGCATCGGGCCGCATGGCGGTGGCCGAGGCCATCACCAACCTGCTGGCCGCACCCATCGAGCTGCCGCGCGTCAAGCTCAGCGCCAACTGGATGGCTGCGTGTGGCGAGCCCGGCGAGGATGCCGACCTGTACGCCACCGTGAAGGCTGTGGGCATGGAGCTGTGCCCGGCGCTGGGCATCTCGATCCCCGTGGGCAAGGACAGCCTGTCGATGCGCACGCAATGGCAGGATGGCGGCGACAGGAAAAAGGTCACTTCGCCGGTCAGCCTGATCGTGAGCGCCTTTGCATCGCTGGCCGATGTGCGCGGCACGCTCACCCCCCAGCTCAACGCCACGGAAGACGACACCACCCTGGTGCTGGTGGACCTGGGCAAGGGCCAAAGCCGCATGGGCGGCAGCATCCTGGGCCAGACGCTTGAGCAAAGCGGCGATGTGGCGCCAGACCTGGACGACCCCCAGGACCTGGTCAACCTCGTTAACGCCGTGAACGCGCTGCGCGCCAAGGGCCAGATCCTGGCCTACCACGACCGCAGCGACGGTGGTCTGCTGGCCGCCGTGGCCGAAATGGCCTTTGCCGGCCATGTGGGTGTGGCCCTGAACGTGGACATGCTTGTCACCGAAGGCGACGGGATCAGCGACAGCCGCATGGAAACCGGCGACGCCAAGAACTGGGCGCAGCAGGTGAGTGCGCGCCGCGAAGAACTGACGCTCAAGGCCCTGTTTAATGAAGAACTGGGCGTGGTGCTGCAGGTGCGCACGGCAGAGCGCAACGAGGTGATGCAGACCCTGCGCGAGCATGGCCTGTCGAAGTTCAGCCATTTCATCGGCAAGACGCGCCCCGTGTCCTCCAGCATTGATGCTGGCAAGGGCCAGTTGCAGGTGTGGCGCGATGCCAAGGCCGTGTTCAGCGCTCCGCTGGCCGACCTGCACCAGGTGTGGGATGCCGTGAGCTGGAAGATCTGCCAGCAGCGCGACAACCCCGACAACGCCGACGCTGAGCACGCCGCAGCGGGCGAGCCCACCGACCCCGGCATGCAGCTGCATCTCACGTTCGATACGTCCGACAATGTGGCGGCGCCGTTCCTGAACCTCTCGCGCCCCAAGGTCGCCATCCTGCGCGAGCAGGGCGTCAATTCGCATGTGGAGATGGCCTACGCCTTCACCGAAGCGGGCTTTGAGGCGTTTGACGTGCACATGACCGACCTGCAGACCGGCCGCGCCAGGCTTGAAGACTTCCAGGGCGTGGTGGCTTGTGGTGGCTTCAGCTACGGCGACACGCTGGGCGCGGGCATTGGCTGGGCACGCTCCATCACCTTCAACCCGGTGCTGGCCGCGCAGTTCCAGGGCTTCTTTGGCCGCACCGACACGTTTGGCCTGGGCGTGTGCAATGGCTGCCAGATGTTTGCCGAGCTGGCTGACATCATCCCCGGCGCGCAAGACTGGCCACGCTTCACCACCAACCAGAGCGAGCGCTTCGAGGCCCGCCTGTCGCTGGTGGAAGTGCTCGAATCGCCCAGCCTGTTCCTGCAAGGCATGGCCGGCAGCCGCCTGCCGATTGCCGTGGCGCATGGCGAGGGCTATGCCAACTTCAAATACCGTGGCAACGCAGACAAGGCCATTGCGTCCATGCGTTTTGTGGACAACCACGGCGCGGCCACCGAGCAGTACCCGTTCAACCCCAACGGCAGCGCCGGCGGCCTGACCGCCGTGACCACGGCCGACGGCCGTTTCACGGCCATGATGCCGCACCCCGAGCGTGTGTTCCGCAACGTGCAGATGAGCTGGACCAGCGGTGACATCAGTGCGCTGAGCCCCTGGATGCGCATCTGGCGTAACGCCCGCAAGTGGGTGGGTTAATCGTTTCCTGACCGGCCGGGCTGCGCGGCCCGTGCCATGCGAAAAGGCTGGGCCCTTGTGGCTTGGCCTTTTCGCTTTTGGGGCGCCTTTGTCACGTCGGTTTGCATCCTGGCGGCCATGTATTGCGCTGCGCGCCACCCGCAACCCCTGAAACCGGCGCTGCCCTGGCCAGTGCCATCGTGGAACCTTTGCCAGGCCACCGGCGGCGTCCCCCCTCAGGGGGAAGCCGCGCAGCGGCTCAGGGGGGCAACCCGTTCTCTGGTACACCAGCAGGCGCCCCTTGTAGGCTGGCAGATCGCCGCGCACCGGGTGGTCCAGCCGTTCCTCGGTCACTTCGAAGCCGTAGGCTGCCATCTGTTTGTGGAATGCCGAGCGGTTGCCGCGATTGGGGTCCACGATCCAGATCTGTGCACCCGCACCAGCATGGCGGTCGATGAAGCCCGCCAGGGTGGCGCGCGCATCGCGCTCATACAGCACATCGCTGCCCATGATCAGATCAAACTGCCCCTGCACGGCGCTGGCCAAGGGTGGCGGTGCGTCATCTGCGGCAGACGGGGTGCCCCACTGCCCCGTGCGGTATTTCATCGGGGGCAGGGCGTTGAGCCGCAGGTTTTCCAGCAGGAAGGGACTGGCCAGCGGGTGGCAGTCGCTGGCCGTTATATCGATGCCGCGCCGGTGGCAAACCAGGCTGGCCAGCCCCAGGCCACAGCCGATCTCCAGCACCCGCTCGTTCGTGCGCAAGGGGCGCATGGCCATGCGCGCCGCCAGCTGGGCGCCCGAAGGCCACAACAGGCCAAATATTGGCCAGGCCGCAGACGAGATGCCCAGGCGTTCTGCCACGCCCAGAGGGTCAAAGAATTGCTGGCGGTCGCGCAGCGAACGGATCAGCAGGTTGTCCACGCCCGCAATCGGGACGCTTTCCTGTTTGGTGAGATAGCCTGGCATGGTGGGGCGCGAAGCCCATGTCAGGGGACCCCGAAGTGTTGGGTGAGAGCCGTCGAGTATGCGCCCTCAGGTGCCTGCATGTTCCCCCACGGGGGCGGGCGCCTGACAGGGGGCATCGGGCGACGTGCTGCATGGGCTGCCATGGTGCGTTGCTATAGTGCAGGCCACGCTGCGGATCTGACCGTTGCAGTACACCCGCATTCGCCCGTTTTCCCCCGTTTCACCAAGGAATTTCCATGGCCGCTGGCAGCCTCCTCGCATTGTTGGACGACATTGCGACCGTTCTCGACGATGTAGCCCTCATGACCAAGGTGGCTGCCAAGAAGAGCGCTGCCATGGCCGATGACGTGTCGGTCATGACCAAGGTGGCAGCCCAAAAGACGGCGGGCGTGCTGGGTGACGATCTGGCGCTGAATGCCCAGCAGGTCACGGGCGTGCGTGCCGACCGGGAAATTCCGGTGGTCTGGGCCGTGGCCAAGGGTTCGCTGGTGAACAAGGCCATTCTGGTGCCGGCGGCGCTGCTCATCAGCGCCTTTGCGCCCTGGGCGGTGACGCCGCTGCTCATGGTGGGGGGCGCCTTCCTGTGCTACGAGGGTTTTGAAAAATTGGCCCACAAGTTTCTGCACAGCCCCCACCAGGACGAGGCCGCGCACGAAAGCCATGCCAAGGCCAACGCCAATCCGGCCGTGGACTTGGTGGCTTTTGAGAAGGACAAGATCAAGGGAGCGGTTCGCACCGATTTCATCCTGTCAGCGGAAATCATTGCCATCACCCTGGGCACGGTGGCGGGTGCGCCCTTTGTGCAGCAAGTAACCGTGCTCGTCGGCATTGCGCTGGTCATGACGCTGGGTGTTTACGGCTTTGTGGCGGGCATCGTCAAGCTCGATGACCTGGGCCTGTGGCTCAGCCAGAAGCCCGGCGCCGCAGCCCGTGCGCTGGGCGCGGGCATTGTGCGCGCCGCGCCCTGGCTGATGAAGGCGCTTTCGGTGGCGGGCACGGCAGCGATGTTTCTGGTGGGCGGCGGCATCCTGGTGCACGGGGTTCCCGCGGTGCACCATGCCGTGGAGGGCATGGGCGCGGTGGCCGCCCAGTGGCCAGTTGGCGGTCTGTGGGCGGTGCTGGTTCCCAACCTGCTGAACGCAGTAATCGGCATTGTGGCCGGTAGCCTGGTGCTGGCGGTTGTGACCTTGCTGACCCGGCTGCGCAAGGGCGGCACGGCACATTGATACCTGGGTGAGCGCCGGGCAACACACTTTGGGGTAACTACTAAGAGTTTGACCTGAGGCAAGGTTGACCATTTTGCTAACAGGCTCAATGGCGGTACGGGGGTCGTCCCCGTTCAACCGCATCGAGTTCTGTATGAAAAAAAATCTGCTGGCTGTCGCCGTTCTGTGTGCAATGACCTCTGGCGCTGCCTTTGCGCAGCAAGCCGAGAGCCCTTGGCTGGTGCGCGTGCGTGCCCTCCATCTGGACAGCGCCAACAAGGACAGCACGGGCCTGGGCCTGTCGGTCAACAACAAGACGATTCCTGAAGTTGACATCACGTACTTCTTCAACAAGAACGTCGCCGCCGAACTGGTCCTCACGGTGCCGCAAAAGCACGACGTGCGTTCCAACGGCACCAACATTGGCAGCCTCAAGCACCTGCCACCCTCGTTGCTGCTGCAATACCACTTTGACGCCCCCGGCTTCAAGCCTTACGTGGGCGCCGGTGTCAACTACACGCGCTTTTCCAGCGTGCGCTTTGACCCCGCAGTAGCCGCCGCGCTGAACCCCAGCATTGACAAGAACAGCTTTGGCGCTGCGCTGCAGATCGGCGTGGACATTCCGCTGACCAAGAACCTGTCGCTGAACTTCGACGTCAAGAAGGTTTACATCAAGACCGACGTGTTCTCTGGCGGCACCAAGGTTGGCACCTTCAAGGTGGACCCCGTGCTGGCAGGCGTTGGCCTCGGCTGGCGCTTCTGACGCCAAGGCGCTGCGCGAGCGGCGCCTTGAACAAAGACTCCAAGGTGGAATGGGCTGGCGCTTGCGCTGGCCTTTTTTTTGTGACTTCACTTAAGCGCTGGGAGCGGTTGAAGAGTTGCTATTTAAATGATAGCTATTAGCGCTTGATGGTATTGGTCTGAAGTCAAAAAAACTATGAAATAGCTGGAGAGCTATCGCGGTAGAAATCGGCCGGTGCAATACCGTGTCGGTGCATTCCTGCACTGCCCGTGGTTGCACGCTGTCACCCAGGGTGAGCGCAGTGGGGTAGCCTGTGGCATCGTTTCCTTCCTGCAGCCCGACGCCCACCGCCATGCCCCCCACCTGCCATAGCGACATCATCGACGGCCTGAACCAGCGCCCTGCGCGCATTTCACCCAAATATTTTTACGATCAGCGTGGCTCGCAACTGTTTGATGCCATCACCCGGCTGCCCGAGTACTACCCCACGCGCACCGAGAACGCCCTGATGCAGGCGCATGCGGCCGACATGGCCCACCAGCTGGGCCCGGTCCGCACCGTGATCGAACTGGGCGCAGGCAGTTGTGAAAAGGCCCGCGCGCTGTGCCACCGGGTGCGCCCTGCCTGCTTTGTGGGGGTGGATATTTCGGTCGACTATTTGCACGAGGCTGTGCGGCGGCTGCGCGCGGACATACCCGGCCTGGACGCGCGGGCGGTCGGCGGCGACATGACCCAGGGCCTTGCGTTGCCCGCTGACATTCCCCGGGCCCAGCGCCTGGTGTTCTATCCGGGCTCGTCCATCGGCAACTTTGATCCGCCCCACGCGCTCGACCTGTTGCGCCACATGCGCGCCCTGGTCGACAGCGACGGAGGCTTGCTGATCGGCATCGATCTGCCCAAGGATGTGGCGGTGCTGGAGGCTGCCTATGACGACGCAGCCGGGGTGACAGCGGCCTTCAACCGCAATGTGCTCACGCACATCAACCACCTGATTGGCAGCGACTTTGTGGAAGAACAGTGGGGCCATCGCGCCTTTTTCAACCAGGAGGATTCGCGCATCGAGATGCACCTGGAGGCCAGCGCACCCATCCGCGTGCGCTGGCCGGGCGGCGAGCGCCACTTTGCGGCGGGTGAGCGCATTCACACGGAAAACAGCTACAAATACCCCCTTGCGGTGTTCACCACCATGCTGGCCCAGGCTGGATTTTCCCGTGCGCAGGCCTGGACGGACGAGCGGGGCTGGTTTGCCGTTCTGCACGCCCGTCCTTGAACCATCTGCTGGAGTGCTGTCTGCTCATGAATTCCCTGCTTTCCCGCTACCTCGACATTCGCCGCCACACCACGGGCCTGGCCGCGCCCCTGTCACCCGAAGACTGCACCGCCCAGTCCATGCCCGACGCGAGCCCGGCCAAATGGCATCTGGCCCACACCACCTGGTTTTTTGAAACCTTTGTGCTGGAGGCGCACGAGACCGGATTTGCGCCGTTTCATCCGGCGTTCCGTGTCTTGTTCAACTCGTATTACCACGGCGTGGGCGCCCGGCACCCACGGCCGCAGCGCGGCCTGCTCACCCGCCCCGCGTTGGCCGAGGTGCTGGCCTACCGGGCCGATGTGGATGCGCGCATGGTGCGCCTGCTGCCCACGCTGGTGCACGACGCGGCGCCGTGCGCGCTGGTGGAGTTGGGCCTGCAGCACGAGCAGCAGCACCAGGAGCTGCTGCTGACCGACATCAAGCACCTGCTGTCGTGCAATCCGATGCATCCCGCCTACCACCCGGCCCAGCCCGCGGCCGCCGAACGTGAAGCTGCACAGCCACTGGTCTGGCATGCGTTTGCCGGTGGGCTTTGCGAGATGGGCCATGCGGGCGCTGGCTTTGCGTTTGACAACGAGCGCCCCCGCCACCGGGTGTATCTACAGCCCTATGCGCTGGCGTCGCGCCTCGTCACCAATGCCGAGTTTGCCGCCTTTGTGGACGATGGTGGCTACCGCAATCCGGCCCACTGGCTGGCCGAAGGCTGGGACTGGCGCGCTACCCAAGCGCTGGAGCAGCCCCTGTACTGGCAGCGTGTCGCTTCTGCCTGGCACGAGTTCAGCCTCGCCGGGCTGCGCCCCCTGCAGGCCGAGCAGCCCGTGGTGCACCTGTCGTATTTCGAGGTGGACGCTTATGCACGCTGGGCGGGGCGCGTCTGCCCACCGAGGCCGAGTGGGAGCATGCGGCAGCACCCTTGTTCTCAGGCACCGCAGGCGGCGAGGCCCGAAGCGACATCCTGCACCCCCGCGCAGCCCTGGGTGTCGGTCTGGAGCAGCTCGCGGGCGAGGTGTGGCAATGGACGCAGTCGAGCTACGCGCCATACCCCGGTTTTCGGGTGGCAGAGGGCGCTGTGGGCGAATACAACGGCAAGTTCATGGTGAACCAGTATGTGCTGCGGGGTGGCTCGTGCGCCACGCCACCCGGCCATGCGCGCGCCAGCTACCGCAATTTTTTCCCGGCCACGGCGCGCTGGCAGTTTGCGGGCGTGCGGCTGGCGAAGGACCTGGGCTGAGGCCCGTTCACGCGCGGCAGGCGCCGAGGGCCTGCACCGCGCGGGGCGGCTTCATTGGGCCCCGGTGTCTGTCGCGGGCTTGCTGCGGGCTCGGCGTGGCCGGGCTGGGGCTTTTTTGGGTTGCTCCACATCCGTTTCGGCGGCAGCCACTGGTAACGCGCTGGCGGCGTCGGCGGACGCTTGCGGCATTGTCTTCGCCTGGCGGGCTGCGGGTGGTGCGACCACTTCGACGGGTGACGACACCGCCTTGCGGCTGCGGCCACGGCCGCGCGCAGCCGCGGGTTGCGGCTCGGCAGGGGGCGCGGGTTCTGTCATCTCGGCAGGCGGCTCTGCGGCAGGGGGTTGCTGCCGGAAATAGCTGCCCATCGGCCTTTCCTGCGGCGCATCGACCGGTTCGTGCAAGCCGTGGTGGGCGTCGTTGCCGCGATGCGGTTCGTTGACGGGTACGTCGTCGTTCGCGAGATCCTCCGCGCTGGTCTGCACGGTTGGCGGCAGTTCGCGTGGAACGGATTCCGATGCGTACCGGGACCGGCCGCCGCGTCCCCGCTGGCGCGGCCCATGGCTGTCAGCACCGGGTTCTCTGCCGGATTGGGGGGCGTCGTGCCGGAAGTAGCTGGTGGCGGGCCGGTCGGCCGTCGCTTCGGGCCGCACAGGGGCAGCGCCGCCGCCAATGCCGTGGCTGCGAAACACGTAGGCGCCCGATTTTTCGTCGCGGCCAAACTCCAGCAGGCCGCGCTCCTGGGCTTCTTCCAGCAGGTTGCCAAAGGCCCGGAAGCCGTAATAGGTTTCGCTGAAATCGGGCTTGCGGCGCTTGATCGCTTCCTTGAGCACAGAAGCCCAGATCTTGCCGCTGTCGCCGCGCTCGGAGACCAATGCATCAAAGGTCTCCACGGCCAGCTCGATGCCCTGGGTGCGGCGCGACTCCTGCGCCTCCTTGCGGTTGCGCTCTTCCTCGGGCGAGCGCCGGGCCTGGGGTGGCGCATCGGCTGGCTGGCGCCGGGCTTGCGCGCGTTGGCTCTCGCGCACCAGGTCGTCGTAAAAAATGAATTCGTCGCAATTGGCAATCAGCAGGTCCGAGGTGGACTGCTTGACGCCCACGCCGATCACCTGCTTGGCGTTTTCGCGCAGCTTGGAAACCAGCGGAGAAAAGTCCGAGTCGCCGCTGATGATCACGAAAGTATTGACGTGCGACTTGGTGTAGCACAGGTCCAGCGCGTCCACCACCAGGCGGATGTCGGCCGAGTTCTTGCCCGACTGGCGTACGTGGGGAATTTCGATCAGCTCAAAATTGGCTTCATGCATGGTGGCCTTGAAGCCCTTGTAGCGGTCCCAGTCGCAATAGGCTTTCTTGACCACAATGGAGCCCTTGAGCAGAAGGCGTTCAAGAACCGGCTTGATATCGAATTTTTCGTACTTGGCGTCGCGTACTCCGAGTGCGACATTCTCGAAGTCGCAAAAAAGTGCCATGCTGATGTTGTCGGTGGGGGAGGCCATGGTGTTTCCATTCACGTTGCTGGCCGGATCATCACACGGAAACTGCGGCAGATGGCGATCGCGACCGAGGCGCCGGGCAGGCATGCCGGTACGTGCCAGCCGTTGATGGGCAAGGGCATACTCCCGATCGATTGCTGCTTCCACGGATTCCGACATGCCCGACACCCCCTCGATCACACCGCCACCCTCCGCACCGGCTCGCAGCGGAGTCAGCGCCTGGTGGCGCGCCCTGGCCATTTTTCTGATGGTGGTCCTGCTCATCGCCTGGGCAGCCAGTGCAAGCATGGTCGAACAACTCAAGGCCCAGATCGCGCACCTTCAGGCCAAGGTGACCACGGTGGCCCAGGTGCAGTACCTGTCTGTGCTGCTGGACGACAAGCAATTGCCGGCCCTGCTGGTGACGGCCGACGTGCAGGGCAGCGTGCTGCAACTGCAGCGCCTGAACGAGGTGCGCGAAGGGCGGGAGGACAGCATGCAGCTGTGGGCGCTCGATGGCGACAAACCACCGCGCTCCCTGGGCGTGATCACCAGCACCTACAAGACACTGCAACTGCCCGCTTCGGCCGCCGCATTGGCGGGGGTGCAGGAGCTGGCCATCAGCGTGGAAGACAAGGGTGGCGCCGCCCAGGGACGCGGGCCCCGGTTGCCTTACCTGTTCAGGGGCGGGCTGGTCAAGAAGGCCCTCTGAGCGCGGCGGGCAGGGCAGGGGACACGCCTGCATTGGCTCGGCCGTTGGGCGGCCCCCATGGTGTTCCCTTGTTCCCGCTATCCCCTCAAATATCCTCAAGCAACGGGTAGGGCAACGGGGCCAGAGTGATCGCGACGCCGTCAGTGGCGCCGACCTGCAGCGCGTCTTGCGTGGCGGCAATCTGCAGTGACACGATGGCATCCACCCCACCACCGGGTGCGTGTGCCACCTGCACCACGATGCCGCAGGGTTGCTCGAGGTCGCTGGCCGCAAAAACATCTGCACCTGCCGTCACATCGGCATCGGCGTGTGCAATGTAGGCGCGCCGCTTGAGCGTGCCCCGGAACTGGCTGCGGGCGACCACTTCTTGTCCGGGGTAGCAGCCCTTCTTGAAGTTCACTCCGCCTACCGATTCGTAGTTGAGCATCTGCGGCACAAACGCTTCCACCACGGGGGTGGTCAGCGTGGCGACGCCGCTGCGTACCTCGCTCCACAGCCATAGCGCCGGGTCGAGTGTCGGGCCGGCAGGGGGCGCCTCCGACACGGGGGCCACCCAGAGCGCACGGGGTTGGCCGTCAGCGGGATACAGGTGCACCACAGTGGCAGAGCCAAAATCGGCCTTGGTCCAGGCGGGCTGTGCGCTAACAGCTACTGAATTAATAGCATCTCCGACCATGCCGTACAGCGCGTAATCCGCGGTGGCGTCGGTCAACTTGGCTTTGGCGCGCAACACAAACATCGACAGGCGCTTGAGCGTGGGGGCCAGCAGGTCGCGGCTGCAGACGAGCAGCACCTCGGTCGCGCTGCGCTTGAAGCCGATGAAGCTGGCCTGCATGCGGCCCTTGGCCGACAAAAAGGCGGCCAGGCGCGCCTGGTCCATGCCGAGCAGGGCGAAATCCTGGGTCAGCTGGCCGTGCAGGAACTTGGCAGCGTCTTCGCCTTCCACGCGAATCACGCCGAGATGGGACAGGGGGGCAATGCCATTCAAGGGGTACGTCATCGCTGAATTATGATGCCCGCTCCCATTCTTACAGGCAGCAGGGTTGTGCGACGTTTACTGGCTTTGATCGTGTTGGTGGTGATCGCACTGGGCGGTGCGGCCTATTGGTGGCTGCACCAGCCTTTGCAAATGACTGGCGCTGGCACGCAGGCGCTGGAGCTTGCCATCGAACCCGGCACCACACCGCGCGGTGTGGCCCGCGATGTGGTGGCGGCGGGGGTGAATACCGACGCCCGCCTGCTGTATGCCTGGTTCCGTTTTTCGGGGCAGGACCGTGCCATCAAGGCGGGCAACTACGAAATCCCGCCGGGCACGACGCCGATCGGTTTGCTGCGCAAGCTGGCACGGGGCGAGGAGGCGTTGCGCGCACTCACGCTGGTGGAGGGCTGGAACTGGCGCCAGGTGCGCCAGGCGCTGGCCAGGGAGGAGCAGCTCAGGCACGACGCCGCCACCCTGACTGACGAAGCCCTGATGGCCCAACTGGGCCGACCCGGCGTGGCGCCCGAGGGGCGGTTTTTTCCGGATACCTACACCTATGCCAAGGGGTCGAGTGACATCGCCCTGCTGCGCAGGGCTCTGCACGCCATGGATCGCCGCCTCGAAGCCGCCTGGGCGCAGCGCGCTGCCGATACCCCGCTCAAGTCGGCCGACCAAGCCCTTATTCTGGCCAGCATCGTCGAAAAGGAAACCGGCAAGGCCAGCGACCGCGGCCAGATCGCGGGTGTGTTCACCAACCGCCTGCGCGTGGGCATGCTGCTGCAGACCGACCCCACGGTGATCTATGGCCTGGGCGAGAAGTTTGACGGCAACCTGCGCCGCCGCGACCTGCAGACCGACACGCCCTGGAACACCTACACCCGTGCGGGCCTGCCGCCCACGCCGATTGCCATGCCCGGCAAGGCCTCGCTGCTGGCCGCCGTGCAGCCCGACCCCACACGCGCCCTGTACTTTGTGGCCAAGGGCGATGGCACCAGCCATTTCAGCGCGTCGCTGGACGAGCACAACCGCGCCGTCAATCGCTACCAGCGGGGGCAATGAGCGGCCTCTGTGCGCGCCACCGCGTCCCGATTCAACCAAGGATTCCATGTTACGACCCGGTCTGTTCATTACCTTTGAAGGCATCGACGGTGCGGGCAAGTCCTCGCACATCGAGGGCCTGGCGGCGGCGTTCCGCGCCCAAGGGCGCGCGGTCACCGTGAGCCGTGAGCCGGGGGGTACCCCGCTGGCCGAAAAGCTGCGCGAGATGGTGCTGAACGACCCCATGGATGCGCTCACCGAGTCCCTGCTGATTTTTGCCGCGCGTCGCGACCACTTGCGCAATGTCATCGAGCCCGCCCTGGCGCGGGGCGATGTGGTGCTGTGCGACCGTTTCACCGACGCGACCTTTGCCTACCAGGGGGCAGGGCGGGGTTTTGATCTGGATGTGCTATCAACTTTGGAGCGACTGGCGCAGACTGGGCTTGCGCCTGATGCCGATTTGATGCGTGAACCTGATTTGACCGTCTGGTTTGATCTCGCGCCCGAGGTCGCCGCCGAGCGCCTGGCCGGTGCCCGTGTTCCCGACCGTTTTGAGGCGCAGCCCGTGGAGTTCTTCCGCCGCGTGGCCCAGGGCTATGCCGACCGGGCCGCCGCAGCGCCCCAGCGCTTTGCACGGCTGGACGCCGCGCAGGACCGCCACCGCGTATGGCAGCAGCTCACCAGCGTGTTCGTGCGCAAGGGGTGGCTGGCGATCATGGTGGCCAGCCAGGGAGGCCCGCAATGAGCGAGAGGGTCGCTGCCCTTGCGCCCTGGATTGCCGCACAGCGCAGCAGCTTGCTGGCCCAGCGCGGCCATGCCTGGCTGCTGCAAGGCCCCTCGGGCTGGGCCAGTACGCACTGGGCATGGAGCTCGTGCGCGCTTGGCTGTGCGATGCCCCCACGCCCCAGGGCGCATGCGGCCGGTGCGGCAGCTGCCACGCCATCGATGTGCGCACCCATGCCGACCTGTGCGTGCTGATGCCTGAGGTGCAGATGATGGCGCTGGGCTGGCCTCTGTCAGAAAAGGCCCAGGCCGACATCGACGACAAGAAGCGCAAGCCCAGCCGCGAGATCCGCGTGGAGGCCATGCGCGATGCGGTGGAGTTTGCCCAGCGTACGTCCGGCCGGGGGCGGGGCAAGGCGGTGCTGGTCTATCCGGCGGAGCAGATGAACCACATCACGGCCAATGCGCTCCTCAAGACCCTGGAGGAGCCGCCCGGCGATGTGCGCTTTGTGCTGGCCAGCGAAGCGGCGCACCAGCTGCTGCCCACCATTCGCAGTCGCTGCCTGGGCCACACCATGGTCTGGCCCGCCGAGGCCGAGATGCTGCAGTGGCTGAACGGGCAGGGGGTGGAGCCAGCGGCCGCAGCGGCACACCTGCGCGCCGCCGGCGGCCGGCCGGACGACGCCCTGGCGCTCGCACGGTCTGGACGCAGCCCACAGGCCTGGGCGGCACTGCCCCAGGCCATGGCGCGCGGCGACGTGGCGGCGCTGGGCGATTGGGCGCCCGCCCAGGCGATAGACGCCCTGCAGAAGCTGTGCCATGACCTGCTGGCTGCCTGCGTGGGTGCGGCACCTCGCTATTTCGCGCCGGGCGACCTGCCCAAGCCGCCACCGCTGGGGGCTCTTACGCGCTGGTCGCGCGCCCTGGCCAAAGCTGCACGCACGGCCGACCATCCGTTCAATGCCGGCCTGATGCTGGAGGCGCTTGTGGCCCAGGCGCGAAACACCCTACACTCAAGGCACTGAAGTAGTAGCCATCACCATGAGCAGTCCATCCACAGCGCCCCGTCCCAGTGTCATGCAGCTGGCCATCAAGGAGAAGGCCGCCTTGTACGCGGCCTACATTCCCTTTTTTGTGGAAGGGGGCATTTTTGTTCCCACGCCGCGCGACTACAAACTGGGTGACGATGTGTATGTGCTGCTGACCCTGCCCGACGATACACAGCGCTATCCGGTGGCCGGGCGTGTGGCATGGGTCACCCCGCCGCGCGCAGCCGGCAACCGCACGCAGGGGGTTGGCATCCAGTTCCCCAAGGACGAGAAATCGCGCCAGCTCAAGGCCAAGATCGAGGAACTGCTGGGCACGGCCCTCGGTTCGGAGCGTCCCACGCAAACCATCTGATTGCCTGGTGTGATCCTGTGCCGACCCGCGCTGGCTGGTCGGCTTTTTTGTTTTGAAACCGCATGTTTACCGATTCCCACTGTCACCTCAGCTTTCCGGAACTGCTCAGTCAGTTACCCGTCATCCGCCAGGCCATGTCCGACGCCCAGGTGGACCGTGCCTTGTGCATTTGCACCACGATGGAGGAATTCGATGGTGTGCATGCCCTCGCGCTGGCCCATGACAACTTCTGGAGCACGGTGGGCGTGCATCCCGACAACGAGGGTGTGACCGAGCCATCGGTGCAGGATCTGCTGGACCGCGCTGCGTTGCCCCGCGTGGTGGCCATTGGCGAAACGGGCCTGGACTATTACGGCATGGAGGACCGCAAGGGCGGCCGCAGCATTGCCGACCTGGAATGGCAGCGCGAGCGCTTTCGCACGCATATCCGCGCTGCGCGGGCCTGCGGCAAGCCCCTGGTCATTCACACCCGCAGCGCCTCGGATGACACCCTGGCCATCCTGCGCGAAGAGGGCGAAGATGGTGCCGGCAATCTGGCAGGCGGCGTGTTTCACTGCTTTACCGAGTCGATGCAGGTGGCGCGCGCTGCGCTCGACCTGGGTTACTACATCTCGTTCTCGGGCATCGTCACGTTCAAGAGTGCGCAGGAATTGCGCGATGTGGCGGCCTATGTTCCCCTGGATCGTATGCTGATCGAAACCGACAGCCCGTATCTTGCGCCTGTGCCTTATCGCGGCAAGACAAATAACCCGTCGTATGTGCCCCTGGTGGCGCGGCAAATCGCGCTGACGCGGGGCATCGAGGTGGACGTGGTGGCCCAGGCCACCAGCCGCAATTTCGAGACGTTGTTCAAGGGAGTGGTGGCATGAGTCTGCAACGCCGTTCCGTGCTGGCCCTGGCGCTGGTGGCTGCGAGCGCGATGGCGCGCGCAGGCTCCTACGATGATTTCTTCACCGCCATCCGGCGCGATGATGGCGCCGCGATTGCAGCGCTGCTGCGGCGCGGTTTTGACCCGAATACGCGCGACCCCAGGGGGCAGGTCGGGTTAGCGATGGCCTTGCAGCTCGATTCCCGCAAGGCCTTTGACGCACTCATGGGGGCGCGGCAGTTGAATGTGGAGGCACGCAACGCGCAGGACGAAAGTCCGCTCATGCTGGCAGCCATCAAGGGCCACATCGAGGCCGTCAAGGCCTTGATTGCGCGGGATGCCGATGTGAACAAGCCGGGCTGGACGGCCCTGCACTATGCCGCGTCGGGCACCACACCCGAGCACACGCGCATCATCGCCCTGTTGCTGGAGAACCATGCCTACATCGATGCGGCGTCGCCCAACGGCACGACGCCCTTGATGATGGCGGCGCAATATGGCACCAGCGACGCAGTGCAGTTGTTGCTGGACGAGGGTGCAGATCCATCGCTGAAAAACCAGCTGGGGCTGACCGCCAGTGACTTTGCGCTGCGGGTCAGTCGCAAGGAGACGGCGGAAACCATTGCCGCCGCAGTGCGCCGCCGCCAGCCCAACCGCGGCAAGTGGTAGTTGGTGGCTGAGCGCGCAGCGGGCCCTCGGAATCTGTTCTATCCGGCGTTCGGGCGATTTTGCAGGCGGGCATAAAGCCCGCCGCTGGCCAGCAGGGCGCTGTGCGTGCCTTGCTCTGCAATGTGGCCTCGCTCCATCACCACCACGCGGTCGGCATGCTCGATGGTGGACAGGCGGTGGGCAATGACCAATGTAGTGCGGCCGCGCATCAGCCGTTGCAGGGCGTCCTGTACCAGCCGCTCTGACTCGGTATCCAGCGCGGACGTTGCCTCGTCCAGGATGAGGATGGGCGCATCCTTGTACAAGGCCCGAGCGATGGCCAGACGCTGGCGTTGGCCGCCGGAAAGCTGGGTGGCGTTGTGGCCGACCACCGTGTGGATGCCCTGGGGCAGTGCAGCCACATGTTCCTTCAGGTTCGCAGCCGCAAGGCATTCGTGCACCCGTTGCTCATCCACGCTGCTGCCCAAGGCCACGTTCGCGGCGATGGTGTCGTTGAACATCACCACGTCCTGGCTGACCATGGCGAACTGCGAACGCAGCGCATCGAGGCGCCATTCGGCCAGGGGGTGGCCATCCAGCATGATCTGGCCCGACGAGGGATTGACAAAACGGGGGAGCAGGTTGACCAGGGTGGTCTTGCCTGCGCCCGAGGGACCCACCAGGGCCACGATTTCGCCCGGCCGAACGGACAGGCTCACGCGGTCCAGGGCGGGGGCGTGTTCTGGTCCGAAGGACACCGTCACATCCTGCAGGGTCAGGGCGCCTTGCGCACGCTCGGTGGTGTATTTGCCGCCGGTTTCTGCAGCCGCATCGCTGAGCAGCGCAAGCCCGCGCTCCAGCGCCGCCAGGCCCCGGGTGATCGGGTTGGCTACGTCCGCAAGCCGGCGGATGGGTGCAATCAGCATGAGCATTGCCGTGATGAACGCGACAAAACCGCCCACCGTCACCCCCCGCGTGTCCACCGCGCCGCGGTTTTGCCACAGGGCGATGCAGATCACCGTTGACAGGGCGGCGGCGGCAAGCAACTGCGTCAGCGGCGTCATGGACGACGACGCGATGGTCGATTTGATGGCCAGGCGACGCAGGTTTCGGCTCAGGCTGCCAAAGCGTTCTGCCTGACCCGCTTGTGCCCCGTGCAGGCGCACCATGCGATGCGCCAAGACGTTTTCTTCCACGACATAGGCCAGTTCGTCCGTTGCCTGCTGGCTGCTTTTGGTCAGGCTGTACAGGCGCCGTGACAGCGTCTTCATGATCCACGCGACGCCGGGCACCACCACGGCCACAATCAGCGTGAGTTGCCAGTTCAGAAAAAGCAGGTAGCCCAGCAGGGCAATGAGCGTAAAGCCATCGCGCGACAAACCCATCAATGCCTGGACCAGCAGGGTGGAACCTGTCTGCACCTCGTACACCACGGTGTTGGACAGCGCGCTGGCAGACTGTCGGCTGAAAAGGGCCATTTCCGCTGCCAGCACGCGATCAAACAGTGCCTGTCGCAGCGCCAGCATGCCTTCGTTGGCAATGCGCGCCAGCGCATACTGGGCCACGAATTGCGCCATTCCGCGCACCAGAAAAACGCCCAGAATGGCAACCGGCACCATCCACAGTTGCAGCGTTCCCTGGGTGAAACCACGGTCCAGCAGCGGCTGCAGCAAGGCGGGAATGAGCGGTTCGGTGGCGGCGCCCACCAGGGTTGCCACGATGGCGACGACCCAGGCGAGGCGATGGTGGCCGAAATAGGTCGTGAGTCGCGACATTCGGGCGCGCAGGCTGGGCGGGGAAGAAGGCGCGGCAGAGGTCGCCTGGGCGCTTGTATCGGTAGCGTGCATGTGGGGCGGATTCTACGTTTCGCTGCATGCCCATTGCACAGTTTGTCACAGGGGCACCTAGATGGTGTGTAACATTCACGCCTGTTCACCGGCTTTCGCTCGGTTTCCGCTGGCTGCCAATGACCACTGATCGAACTCCTACCTCCTTACCTGCAGCGGCCTTGCCGCAATCCCTGCGCCGCCGTCTGCTGGCCGCGCTGATCATCTCCACCCCCACATTGCCCGCCTTGGCGCAGTTCCGCGTCGAGGTCACGGGCGTTGGACTGACCCAGCTGCCCATTGCCATCGCCCCCTTTCGCGGCGAGGCGCAATCTCCCCAGAAAATCGCCGCTATCGTTCAGGCCGACCTGGAGCGCAGCGGGCAATTTCGCGCGGTAGACGCATCGGGCTCCGCGCTCGATGAAACCTCGCGCCCCGATGTGGCGCTGTGGCGGCAAAAAAGCGCTGATTCGCTGGCCACCGGAAGCGTGACGCGCCTTGCCGATGGGCGTTTTGACGTGCGCTTTCGCCTGTGGGATGTAGTGCGTGGGCAAGACCTTGGTGGCCAGAGTTTTGTGGTCACCCAAGGTGATCTGCGCCTGGTAGCGCACCGTATTGCCGATTTCATCTACGAGAAGCTGACGGGCGAACGCGGCGTTTTCTCGACGCGCATTGTTTATGTCACCAAGGCGGGCACGCGTTACAGCCTCTGGGTGGCCGATGCCGATGGCGAGAATGCGCAGTCGGCCTTGTCCAGCCCCGAGCCTATTATTTCTCCGGCCTGGTCGCCCAATGGTGGGCAGATCGCCTATGTGTCGTTTGAGTCGCGCAAGCCCGTGGTGTATGTGCACGACGTGGCAACGGGGCGGCGCCGGCTCATCGCGAATTTCCGGGGCTCCAACAGCGCGCCAGCATGGGCGCCGGATGGCCGCACGCTGGCTGTCACCCTGAGCCGGGACGGGGGCTCCCAGCTCTACACCATTGACGCCAACGGTGGCGAGCCGCGTCGACTGATGCAAAGCAGCGGAATTGACACCGAACCCGTGTTTTCCAGTGATGGCCGCCACATCTACTTTGTGAGTGACCGCGGTGGCGCGCCACAGATCTACAAGGTTCCCACAGCTGGCGGCAATGCCGAGCGTGTCACCTTCACGGGCACCTACAACATCTCGCCCAGCATCAGTCCTGACGGGCGCTGGCTTGCCTACATCTCGCGTGTCAGCGGCGCCTTCAAGCTGCATGTGTTGGATCTGTCGTCGGGAGCCGTTTCGGCCATTACCGACACCAGCGCCGATGAAAACCCCAGTTTTGCCCCGAACAGCCGCCTGATCGTTTACGCCACGCAACAGCAAGGCCGTGAAGCCCTGATGACCAGCACCCTGGATGGAAAAATCAAGGCGCGCCTCGCGGGGCAGGGCGGCGACATTCGCGAACCCGATTGGGGCCCGTTTCAGAAGCAGTGAACCTATTGGCACATTTGTAAATCAAGCTTGCAGGAGAATTTTGGATGATCAAACGCATTTCCCTCGCCATCACCGTCGCAGCCCTCATGGCGGGCTGCAGTTCGGGCGTCAAGCTCGACGATGTTCCCGTTGAAGACAAAACGGCCATCCCCACCACGGGCGCCAATGGCGGTGCCACATCCGGCGGTGCTGGACAAGCCGGTGTGGCCGGTGTCAATGTAGGGCAATCCGCAGCGGACGCGGCCGGTCCGGTCGGTGTCAGCCGGCTCGTGTATTTTGATTACGACAGCTACGTTATCAAGCCCGAATTCCAGTCGCTGATCGAAGCCCATGCCCGCTTCATCAAGTCGAGCGGCAACCGAAAGGTGATGGTGGAAGGCCACACCGACGAGCGTGGTGGTCGCGAATACAACCTGGCCCTGGGCCAAAAACGTGCCGAAGCTGTTCGTCGCTCGCTTGGCTTGTTGGGTGTTCCTGACGCCCAGGTGGAAGCCGTGAGTTTCGGCAAAGAGAAGCCGGCGGTCCAAGGCAGCAGTGAAGATGTGCACGCGCAAAACCGCCGCGCTGAACTGTCTTACCGTTGATGCGCGCAGCAAGGTTTCCAATGCCGGCCAAGACGCTGCTGACGCTGCTGTTGTCCTGTGCCTTTGCTGCCACCGGCCACGCTGCGCTGTTTGAGGATGATGAGGCACGGCGTGCCATCCTTGAGTTGCGGCAGCGGGTTGACGCGCTGCAGCAGCGATCGGCGGAGGATATTCGCAAATCGGGTGATGACAGCTCGCAGCTGCGGCGCGGATTGCTGGACCTGCAGACTCAGATTGAAGCGCTGCGCGTGGAGCAAGCCAAATTGCGCGGACAGAACGAACAGCTGTTGCGTGACGTGGGAGAGCTCCAGCGCCGCCAAAAGGACATCGCGCAAGGTGTCGATGAGCGGTTGCGCCAGTTTGAGCCCGTGAAAGTGACGGTGGATGGACTTGAGTTTCAAGCCGATGCCGCCGAGAAGCGCGATTTCGAGGCCGCCCTGGCAGTCTTTCGCTCCGGCAAATTCGCCGAGGCCAACACGGCGTTTGCCGGTTTTGTGCGGCAATACCCGCGCAGCGGCTATGTGCCGTCGGCACGTTTTTGGCTGGGCAATGCACAGTATGCGGCGCGTGAATACAAAGATGCAATCGGTAACTTCCGGCTGCTGTTGTCAGGGTCTCCAGGCCACGCCCGTGCGCCCGAAGCGGCCTTGTCCATTGCCAACTGCCAGATCGAGTTGAAGGAAACCCGCGCGGCCCGAAAGACTCTGGAAGATCTGTTGAAGGCGTATCCCCAATCCGAGGCTGCCGTCGCTGCGAAAGAGCGGTTGTCACGTCTTAAATGACGGCATTGATCGCGCCCGCGCATGTGGCCGCGGTGGAGGGTGAAGCGGTTTTCGATGCAGATCTGCAGCGCCGTTTTGGCGGCCTGGAACGCTTGTATGGTGTTGCAGGCGCACAGCGCATCCGGCAGTCCCACGTCGTTGTGGCAGGCATTGGCGGCGTGGGATCCTGGGCCGCCGAGGCACTGGCTCGCAGCGGTGTGGGGCGCATCACCCTGATCGACCTCGACCATGTGGCCGAATCCAACATCAATCGGCAGATTCATGCGTTGACCACGACCGTCGGCCAGGCCAAGGTGGTGGCAATGCAGGAGCGCATTGCGCTCATCAATCCCCTGTGCGAGGTGTTGTGCATTGAGGATTTCGTTACGCCCGAGAATTGGTCCAGCCTGCTGACAGAACCGATGGACGCGGTGATTGACGCCTGTGACCAGATCAAGGCCAAGACGGCGATGGCAGCCTGGGCTCGCGACACCGGAACGCTTTTTGTCAGTGTGGGTGCTGCAGGCGGAAAGCGGCATGCGCACAAGATCGATATCGACGATCTCAGCGCAACAACGCACGACCCCTTGCTGGCGCAATTGCGTTACCGACTGCGCAAACACCATCAGGCCCCCCGGGAGGGGCGCAAAATGGGCGTCACCTGCGTGTTCAGCCGGGAGGCCGTGGCTGCGCCCGATGCCTCATGTGCCGTGGATGGCGACGGCACCTTGAACTGCCATGGATACGGCTCTGTCGTGGCCGTGACGGCAACCTTTGGGCAGTGTGCGGCCGGTTGGGTGCTCGACAAACTGGCAGTCGGCAGCAAGAAGCCCGAAAAAATCACGCTATAATCCAAGGCTTTGCAGCAGTTGATAAAACATCTTCTGCAAGTTGGGACGTTAGCTCAGTTGGTAGAGCAGCGGACTTTTAATCCGTTTGTCGTGGGTTCGACCCCCGCACGTCCCACCAGATAAGCCTTATGGCACATGGAAACCCCGCTATCAAATAGGTAGCGGGGTTTTTTACTTTCTGAGCTGGTGACAGTCTGGTGACAGTTTGCGGGCTGGTGACAGTCAACCGATGGCCCTGCACATCAACACCAGCTCACGACGGCTTGAATGCACGTCTGCCACGCTGGTGATGCCGTACACCTTGCCGTCATGGATCACCCTGTCTGCGGCGGTGATACCGGGCCGGTAGCGCATCCTGATGCGTGCCGTCACCTCGGCCACCAGGGCAGCAGCAGCAAGGTATTCCCGGCCCACCAGCGGCTCCACAGCGGCCCAGCAGGTGAACAAGGGGGCCCAGCTCTCGATGGGTTGGCCCAGCTCGTCAAAGCCGCCTTGCAGCCGCTCCACCGTCACCCGTTGGTCAAGGTCGCCCGCTCTCATGAGTGCGCCCGGTAGGGGTTCAGCAGGTTGCGGTACGTGTCGTTGCCGTACAGCTTTCGGTCGCCCTGCGCTTCCCGGTTCAGATACAGGTCGTTCACCATCAACATGGCGGCGCTTTTGATTGGGCTGGGCACGGTCGCTGTCATCTGGTCCAGCGGCATGTTGAGATAGTCCGCCACGGCTGCGGTCGCAGTCGTCATCAACATCTGGATCAATCCGTCCTCTTCGTCGTGGTCACAGCGGAGATACAGCTTCGTTTCGGCAAAGTCGAGCATTTGAATCTTTCAAATGGTTGGAATAGGTGCCAGCACCGTGGGAGAAAGGATCAGGGCCATGGACGCATCAGAGAATCACTCACCTTTGCGCCCAGTCCGTGAAAGCCCACTTGCTGGCTGTCGGGGTTTTTCTTATGCGCGGCACTGTCCGACTAATCCGCGTCCGGCCTTCCACTCATGTGGCCCCCCGGCTAGGGCGATATTCAAACGAACGTGAAACTGTCGAAGGCGATCCCCTGCGCCTCGGTGGCTTTGCTGGCCACACCCATGGCCATGGCAAGGGCCTGCAATCCGTCAATGCGTCCGGTAGCCTTCGCCTTGTCCAGCTTGCGCCCACCGGCTGGGTCTTTTGTCACCACGGCATTGGCGGCACACATGGTCAGCACCGGATGGCCACCGTGGGCGATGCGCCCATTCAGCAGCTCGGCCTCCAGGGCATCAAGGGCGACACTCATGTCTTTAAAGCCCTGGCCATGTTCGACTAGCGGCAGATCAACACCCAGGCGGTCGAACTCTTTCTTCAGCAGGTCGATTCGCCATCTGTCAAAAGCTATCCCACGAACATCAAGGTCAGCAAGAATCTCGGCAATGTCTGCGGCGACAAACTCATAGTCCACGCTGGCACCTGGCGTCGTCCGTAACAGGCCCTGGCGCGCCCATGTCGAGTAAGGCGCACGGTCACGGCGGCTGCGATCCTCAATGCCGGACTCGGGGCACCAGAAATACGACTGCACATGCCACACGTCATCCACCTGGCCGACGATCACCATGGCCGTGAGGTCTAGGCGGGCGCTCAGGTCGATCCCGCACCAGACAGGCACGTCACCCAAAAAGGCGGGCAGGGCTGCGCAGGACTTCCACACGTCCGGGCTGATGAATGGCGAGACAGTCGAAACCCGCTGATTCAGCAGCAAGTTGCGGGCGCTGTTTTCCATGCTCGGCATCCGCTGCGCTTGCGTCAGTTGCTCGCGTAGGTCATCAAGGCTGCGGAATGTGCCCAGGGCAGGATTTGCCGCACGCCATGCGCTTTCGTCCAACAAGTCACACCCGGCGGGCGCTTCGTACACATGGCAGACGATGCGCTTATCCTGGCTGGCGCGGGCGTCATCAATCCACGTTGAAAGCAAGTCCGCGTCATTCGCTGCGGCGGTACTGATGGCGATCAGCAGCGGCGCTTCGTGGGCACCTTGTGACGTGGTGATAGCGTCGATGAAGTCGGATTGCGGGCCACGCACCTGGCCGATTTCGTCCAAGATGGCCAGCACCGGGCTAAGGCCGTGGGCGGTCTTGCCGTCAGCAGCAAGGGCGCGATATTCAGTATTGAGCGGCAGGCCCAGCAGGCGTTTGCCGCTCGGGATGATCCGCACGATGCTGGAAAGCTTCGGGGAAAGCTGCACCATCTTGCTGGCCAGATTGAACACCAGGGCGGCCTGATCCCGGCTCATGGCACCGCTCACGATCTGGCTGTTTTGCTTCGCCTCGGGGCCCACCAGGTGCGCCAGTAGCAGGCCAGCAATCAGGCCAGATTTCCCATTCTTGCGTGCTACTGAAAGAATAGCACGGCGCGTTCCTGCGGGGTTGTCGTACACGTCCCGAATGAACTGCTTTTGAAACTCTGCCAGCACCATGGGTTGCCCCACCTGCGCACCGTCTGGCGTGACGATGAAACGGGTGATGAACTCAATAACGCGGGCGGCGCGGGTCATACCGCCCTGAGCCTCGGGATCAGATCATCGCCGTCGTCCTGGCGTGCGCTGCGCTCCAGCTCGGCACCCTTGGCAATGTCTGCACTGCGGCCCACCGTGGCCACCGTGTTGACAGCAATGGCGCGTGTCAGGGCAAGGGCAAGGCGGGTTAGCTTCGCATGGTCGTCGGAGCCTACGGGCGCGGCCTCCAGGGCGAACTGCACGCGGGCAAGGTTGGCAGCACTCGCCATGTCCACCGGGTTCCAGGTGTCACGCGGGCGGGCCTGCACGATGGCATCCCAGAATGGGCGGGCACCGTCCGGCACCAGCACATGGGCAGGCGGCGACAAGGGCGGCAGGGCTGCGGCCTGAGTGGCAGCAATGGCGGCTGCGGCGCTGTCGGAGCGCTTTCGCTTGGCTGTTAGCTTCATGGGTGCCTCTTTTTTAAGCAGTCAACGTTAAAGCGAAGGGAACAGGTCGGTTCGGGGTCAATCGCCTCTGGTGATTTCTGCTCTGAAACACCCGCAGCAAGGCCACCAGAACGCGCCACAGCAGCTTTATTCCAAGGATGGTCACTACCTATGGGGTAGCCCTGTTCGTCGCATCCAAGGCGCGGTGGTCTGCCGTACAGCTCTGCCATAGTCTTGATGCTGTGACAGGGCTTGCAAAGGGCCTGAAGCGCATCCCGGCTGTTATCGGCTGCACCTCGCATGTGGTCGACTTCGGTAGCTGGCACCACTAGCCCTTGGGCGGCGCAGTGGCGGCACAGCGGTTCTTCGGCCAGCACCTGCTTTCTGAGCTTGCGCCACGCGGCGGAATTGAGTCCCAGCGTCCGCCCGTTGCTGTCCTTTGTCCACCTCATTGGTGGTTTGACAAGGTAGCCATTCACGCGGCGCTCTTCGGGCATACCGTTGCTGTCCAGGCCCTTGGGTGGCTGTTGCCGGGCGTTCTTAAAGAAGTCGGGCGGGCGGCTCATTGCTTGCTCGGGTAAGGCAATGGAGCTGGGACAGATTTTTGGCTCAGTGGCGCATCGTCGATACCCTCGATGGCGCTTAAATTTTCGAGTTTTCGGGCCTCTGAGCGCATGAGCCATCCGTCCGAGATACCGCTCGAATAGAACTGCGCACGGTTCACGCTGTCGCCCCTCAGCAGGCCTTCCACCTGATGTTCGGCAAAGTAGGTGCGGCGTCCGGCTTCGGTCAGGCACTTGGCTGCAATGGCTTGCTCCCAGCCGATCAAATGGCGGCGCAATGTCATCGTTACGAACTGCCGTGCCAGCTCCACAGAGTTGCTGTAGTTCGCTGATTCCATGCTTTGCACGATGGTGGGCGGCACGCGGAACAGGCGACACACCTCGATCACGGATAGCTTGCGGGCCTCGATCCACGATGCATCTTCAAGGCTCATAGACAGGGCTTGAAACTCCACGCCCTCCTCAAGAATCGCAGTCCGTCCGGCATTCGCAGCACCAGCATGTTGACTGGCCCACGATGCGCCGATAGCTTGACGTTGTTCGGGCCGGAGCTTGCCGGGAAACCTCAACACCCCCAGCATCTTTGCGCCGTTGGTGAAGGTGCTCACCCCGTGCTGATTCTCTGCAATGGCCAGTTCCACCACACCACGGGCAGCGGCGATAGGGCTTACACCCAGCACACCGTCATCGCCCAGGCGGTGGCGAAGGTGAAGGCATTCATGGGCAAGCAAGGTGGTTCGGGTGCCTTCCTTGCTGTACTCATAGACAAGGCCGGATGGCGTGCGGCGAACCTGCACATTGTCCGGATTGAGTGGCCACAGTTCGCGCACCTGGCCGTCATAGCCTCGCACGATGCGGGCGAAGGCGTTGCCCTTGAGCAGTACGGCGGCCTGCATGTATTCCCGGAACTCCAGAGCAGTTTGCTCGGGGTTCGCCATGTCGTGCAAAACACGGTACAGGGGATGGTCTGCGGCGCGTTCCCGGTCGCCATCTTCACCACGGCGGAACAGGATCAGGGGAAGGGATGCGGTGGTTTCGCTGATGGCCTGCACACACGCATAGACCGCCGATACACCTTGTGCGGTCGTAGGCGTCACAGCACTGGCAGTCAGGGGCACAGGCCAGCCATTCACGCCGATGGTGCTGCGCTTTTCCAGGCCCACCAGGGACAAGGCGCGGGTAATGATGCTCATGACAGTTCCAGCCACAGAAAGTTGTTATCGCGGTGGATATGGAAGTGGGCATAGCCTTGCTCGATAGGCTTGGAGCGCTTGGCCACTTCGGTGTCTGGATATGCCGGTTGCGCCGTCACAGTCACTTCAACCAATTCCACGTTGCGCAGCTCGCGCAGCATGGAGCCGTCGCCACGGTCTAACCAGGTGTCGCCACCTTCGGGCACATGAAACCCGAAGCTGCAACCTTGGATAACGCGGCTCTCCACCAAAACGGCAATATCGCGGGCCACTGAGGTATCAGGCAGGCGAAGTTCAAAAGCCAATCCATGGTCATCTTCCCGAAGTTGCAAGGTGCCGGATGCGGTGCTTCCCAGCAGGGCGCGGCGGTCGTGGTCGGCAAGTGCCACGATGTTGCGGCCGTCTGCCAGCGATGCGCGAAACGCACCAGGCATAACGCGTTCGAAGAAGTCCCCTATCCGGGTTTCCGAACCGAAACGCGCAACATATCCTTGCAGCCGTCCGGGCGATGACGCCCGAAGCTCGCCAGTACGAATTTCAAGCGTCATCGCGTTCTCCTTAGATGCTCAGATCGTCAGCCAGCACGAATGCCTTGGCGTTGCGGACTGCCATATCCATGGTCGCCATGATTCGGAGCTGAATTGCACCGGCTTCATAGAAACCCGTGCCCCATGGATTAGCCAGAATTTCAGAGCTTTGGTAGTCGGCCACAATCAGTTGCGAAAAGTCGCCAGCGATGATTCGGCCCTTGTCCGGCGTGCCGCTCTTGGCGTCCAACTGGTTGGTGATGTAGGCATTCAAGCCAGCCACGCGGCCACCTTGCATAAGGTATTCGCCACCGGCTACGGAGTCCTTGAGGGTGGTTTGCAGTTTGGTGGCGGCCTTGGCATGGGTCACGATGCCGTTGGCAGTGACGTTTTCAATCGCCAGCTTTTCCAGCATGGCCACCACAGCGGCCCAGCTCAAAGTGGCCAGCGATGCGGTTTGAATGCCCGCGGTGTTGATGATGCCCACCGGCTCGTCGTTGGCAGCAAGGCCATGCAGCATTGCTTTGTCAATGGCCTGGCCGATCACCCGCACAAAGTCGTCACGAATGAGTTGCTCGATCGAGGGGTTGGCCTGTTGCAGCAACTGGCGCGAAACGCTGGAAAGTGCGCCCACATGCTTGGGGGTCAACTTGATGTTGTCGAACGTTGCGCTCGATTCGGTCAAGGGGTCGCCTTCGCCTACCCAAAAAGCGCTTGATGCACCAGTCTGTTTTGGCACGATCACGTCACCACGAACACCAGACAGCACGCGGGCACCCAGGGACTTCATTACCAGGGCATTGCGGAACAAGCCCACGAACTCGCTGGCCTTGTATTCGTCTGGCGTGATTTTTGCCGCGCTGGTGGTGTCCATGGTGGTGCGCTGCTCAAACACGCTAGAGGGCACCAGCACGCCACCACGGCGGGCGGTAATGCCCTGGCGCTTTTGTTCCTGGCCGTACTCAGCAAGGGCACCAGACACAGCGCGGTTTTCCACTTGGGCATTGATGGCATCAATCAGGCTAACGCGGCCTTCCAGCTCGTTGCGGGCCTTGTGCACCGGCGTGCCCAGGCTGCGGCGCTCGGCGTCCTCCACGAACTGAGCGCGGGCTTCTTGGCCTTCCAGATTCACGATTTCGGCCTTGATGGCGTCGAACTTCGTCTGAGCTTCGGGCGTGAGGGTTGGCATGGATGCCAGCAGGCTGCGGGCTTCGGAGACTTTGGCGGCGCGGGCTTCACGGATTTGATGCAGTTGCATGTGCTTCTTTCTTGAGGTGTGCCCATGCAATCGCCGGGCGGGTTGCAATAGTCATAGACTATTGATACTGCGGAATATATAGCAGGAATCTATGGTGGTGTCAAGAAAAAACCCGCACAGGGCGGGCTTGGTGTGTCAGTCCTTCATGCGCTGCGCTATGTCGTAGAGCTTTCGGGACAGTTCCAGCAAGTTGCGCTTGCCGATGGGCACGATCACAAAGTTGTCTGCGTCGGTGGCAATCAAGGCGTTTTGTGCGTACTCGATTGCGTACCCGTCGGGGTGCTGGTACAGGGTTTCAGGTGTGAGAACAGGTGTTTTCATGCTGTTGTTTCTCAAAGTGCCACGGTGGGGTGCGGTGACTCCATGTGCGCGCTCTTTCCCCCATACCCCCTAGCGGAGTCGCCGCAGTCGCCGCACTCCACTGCGGTAGGTGCGGTGACTTCCAGTACCTCATAAGTCGCCGCAGTCGCCGCAGTCGCCGCAGGTGATAGGCCCGCCTGCTCCCGCCCCTGGCTCGTGACTTCCCAACGCTCGCGCTGCTTGCGGTCTGCGCCCCGGTACTCCACGCGGGCCAGATACCCGGCGCGCTCGGCCTGGCGCAGCAGATCAAACACATCGTTTTGTTTCAAGCCCTTGGGGTAGGTGCTCTCGCCGGACAGCAGCTTTACCGCGTGCGTCCGGCTGGTGGTAGCGGCGCTCACATGCTCGCCGCGCTCGGTGAACTCAGCGATCAGCTTTAACAGGGCCTTCGTGTTCACGCGGTCGGCAATGTGCGCAACAACCCCCACCAATGGCGCGTCCAGTTGCGGCAGGCCGTCAGCAGGCCAAAACAGGTGCAGCGGCTCGCGCAGCTTCCCGTGGTTGATCTTCTGATGTTCCAGCTTCAACCCGCCCGCCTCATCGCGCGTCATGAATAGGCGACTGCGCACGCTGTTGTGCCATGCGGTGCTACCGCTGTAGCCTTCGCCGCCCTCGGCCTTGCGCGCTCGGCTGGTGTTTTTGTCAACGTGTGCCAGCAGCAGCACCGCACTGTTGTTGTCCTTCGCAATTGACTTCAGGCACCGAATGAAGGCCCGCACCTGGCGGCGTTGGATTTCGTCGCCGCCGTAGGCATCGCTGGCGTTGTCCACAATGACAAGATCAGCGCCCGCTGCCAGCTTGCGCAGCTCGGCATAGGTGCCCGTGGTGGTGCCAGCATCGCGGCCTGTCGTTGCGAAAAGCTCGGGATCTTCGGTGCCGTCGAATACTTGCAGATTGGCCAGCTCCTCGGGTTCAATGTCCCATTCACGGCAGATATTGGCCAGTCGGTGCCGCACTACCGGCCCGCTGTCCTCCAGGCTCAGGAACAGGACGCGCGATGGTTCGGTGTCAACCCCGAACAATGGGCGTCCGGTCGCCGCTGCCACTGCCAGCATCAATGAGATATAGCTTTTGCCCGTGCCGCCGTGCGCGCCCAAAAGCGAAACCTCACCACGGGGCAGATATCCTTTCCACACATAACGCGGCGGCGGGGATGGCGCGGAAACCACGTCAAAAACGGAAACAGGCGATAGCTTCGGGCCGGGTGGCTCGTCGGTGTCAACCTCCAGCGGCTCGAAACCTGCACTTTGCCGTGGGCGGTCTGGCAAGCCCTCATAGTTGGGCGAAGTCTGCCCAGCGGTGCGCGCGCTCTCCAGTGTCTTGCGCACCTCGTCCGGTTCCAGGCCTGCGGCCAGTGCGGCGCGCTCCATGGTCGCCGCCACTTGCTGCCAGTCCAGCCGCCCAGCGGAAGACAGCCGGGACAGTCCGTAGGCTGCGCCATTCAGCACATCATTGCGCCCACCTTCAGGTGCTGCCAGAACGGCGCTTGTAGCGCGCTCCAATGCCCGTTGGCTGTAGTGGTCGCGTGCGGTGCTTTGCAGCGCCTGCGGGGCTGTTGCGGGGCTTGCCGGAGCATTCTTTTCCTCGGTCAGCACATCCAAAAGCCACTGCGGGCAATCCACCATGCGGCCTTGCCCGATCCACTGATAGGCCCGCCCGTCGATCGTGCTCGGTGGTGCCACCAGGTAGCCCCCATGCGCGCGAACGTCGATACCTGGCCGGATGCCCGCGCGATTCTTCACACGCACTTCGGGCGGCTTCTTGAAATACAGGTGCCAGCCGCCCGTGGTGGTTTCAACCGTGAGGGTTTCAGGCAGTCCACCATGCTGCGCTGCCAGCTCTGCCATGGTGGCGTGCCCGTCAACGTCTTTGACGTCAATGTCCACGGCCACCAGCTCGGGCGGCAGGGCAATGCCGATATTGGCACTAGGCCAGCGTGTCCACCATGCGCGGATCGTGTCCGGGTCGGTGCTGGCGTCCTTCAGGCCATGTTCGGTGGCGGGGCGTTTGGTGTTGGGCAGCAGTGGGAACACATGCCAATCGCTGGCGGCATAGTCCATTGCTTCAAGCATCAATTGATTGTTGCTCTCGCCTTCACTGCATGAGAAAATCGGGCTGTACTCTTTCGAAGTCGCCGTGGTGGTCTGGTAGCCCCCGGCGACTTTCTCATTGGGCACGCTTGCGCCCACTTCGGTGGTGGTGCTCATGGTCTTAGGCCTCCACTCGTTGCGATGTGGCTTGCTTATTGATCCATGCGTCTATTTCCGCTTTCACCCAGCGGGACGACTTACCTACTTTGATTGGTTTTGGAAATTCATCAGCCGCGATTAGCTGATAGATGCGACTACGGCCAAAACTGACGTAGTGCGAGAGAGGCTCAAACGCGAGTAGCGCAGGCGGGAAAGATGGGTGTGAAGATTTAGAACGTGGGCGTCGTCGGTCTGAGTCGGGGTCGCCGTCACCATCCCCGCCATCGTCGTCTGATGCTGCCACCTCGGGCGCTGCGGCGCTTTCGCCACCTCCACCGGCTTCGGGCATGTCGTCGGTAATGCTCAGTGCGGGCGCATGGTCGCGGCCATTGCGCACAACGTAGCCCATCAACGCGTGCCCGAGACTAGGTAGCGTGTAGGTGCCGCGCTCAATTCTTGACATACCTTTGATGATGATCATTTTTGCCTTTCTTGATTGCCCTTTGCTATAGAAAAAATAGCATTATCCGGGGCGCTGCGATTATTCCAGTAATTCTTACGCTGTGCAACACTATCTGTAGTGATTTTTTTATGGCAGCGCACTACAGGTAGTGTTGACATGAAAAAAGGCCCCGTAGGGCCTTGCTGTGCATGTGGGCGTCACGCTGTCTTGAGTTGCACCACGTTGCTGGCCTCGGGCGCATCCAAAAGCCGGAACAGGGTTTCCAGGGCTTGCCGCTTTTCTTCCATGTAGTCGTGCCCGTCATAGTGCCGCGCCTGCACACCGCTGATGCCGTGCGACTGCAACCGGCCCCGAATGTCTGAGCTGATGCGGGCGCTGGCGAGTAGTGTTTCCACACCGGAGCGAATGCGCTTTGCTTGGAAGTCGGGCAGGGCGCTTGCTGCCACTGCCCAGTGGCTCAGGGTGATGGCTGATAGGTGTGTCTCGCCCTTGTCCGTGCTGATGGCGTAGGTGCCTCGGGGCTGGCACTCCAAAAGGGCGGCGGCAGCTTGAGGGATCAGCGGCACCGTATGCGGGCGGGGTGGCTTACCGGGTCTGCCCTTGCCGTCGAAAAGCATGATGCTGTCGCCGGTCACGTTGCTGGTAAGCAGGTTCACCAGTTGCTCGATACGCTGGCCACCAGTCAAAAGATGCAGCCGCAGGACGGCCCCACGGAACCCCGGCGCGGTCTTGATGGCCTGCCAGTAGCCGCGCAGCTCCTCGGCTGTCAGCGGGCGCTTGTCGGCCTTGTTGGCGCTTTCGTCCGGCTCGGTGTCTGCGCCGGGATTGTGGGTGACGTTGTAGCTTTTGAATCGCACCGGAATGCTGGCCTTGGAGCGTGCCGCCTTCGCCGTCTGGTATGCCGCCCGCATGTAGCTGCGCAGCTTGTTGGACGTGCGGGCTTTGCCCAGTTCGATCACGCGCCGCATCATGTCCGCTATTTGTTCGCCCGTCACCAGATTGGCGGGCAGGGCGGCGACCTTGGGCCATGCCTCTATCACATGCAACTTGAAGATGCTTCGGGCATCCTTGTGCGCCACGCGGCCCAGGGCCTCCAGGTGGTCGCAATAGTCGGTCAGCAGGGCCTGCAATGTGAACTGTGCCGCCTCCAGCTTGGCGGTCACGGCCCTGGCCTTGGCTTCCTGTTCTGCGGCCTTCACGCCAGCGAACCCGCCTTTGTCAAGATTTGCATGGTGCTGCGCTGCCAGCACTTCAGCGGCACGCATGGCGGCGATGATGGAATAACCCTTGCTGGTTGGTTGCAAGCTCTTGGGCGGTGCGCTCGGGTCATAGACGCCGATCACTTCGCGGGCGGTCTTGCCGTTGATCGTGACGCGCCAGTAAAAGGTAACTGCGCCGCTCGCCAGTTTGCGCGCTTCCAGCGATCCGGACGGGATAACCTTTCCCATCTTCCCGAACTGCCCCGGTGACAGTTCATTGATGATTTGTCCGTTAGTTTTGGTGGCCATTTGCGTAGTCCGTTTGCAGTGCTGGTGACAGTCTGGTGACAGTTTGAGCGTGGATGGTATCACACGCATACGGACTATCTTGGACTACGTATCTAGCAAAATCAACGGGTTACGGCTCTGGTGACAGTCTAGGGTTGTCCAGGATTGTCTATGGATTGGGACTTTTAATCCGTTTGTCGTGGGTTCGACCCCCGCACGTCCCACCAAGACAATGGGCCCCTGCAGCAATGCAGGGGCCTTTTTTGTTCTCAATATTGCCGCAGCAATTGGCCAATGGCCATCTCCTGCGTGGCAAGCCTGTGACGAATGGGTGGCGATCGGCATCCGATTTGCGTTTTTGCCCCACCCAGGACGGCTGCCCGCTAGGTCTGAAGGTCAATCAACTGTCGCCCCAATCCCGTGATGCAGAGCACTTCAGCCGCAGCCCTTGAGGTCGCTGCCACTGCAGAAATCTTGGCTTCGATGTAACCACGGGACCATAGCCACTGGACCAGGGCTAGCTGGTACGGATGGGTCACGCGCACCGCATTTTTTGTGCGTTCCAGGGCCAAGGCGAGTTGTCTGAGATATGCGATCGGCATGGCAAGCTCTGAGATTTCGCAAACGTCCTGATTGCACACCACCCATGTTGCCAAAGAGTTACCTGCTGTTAATTTGTCGAGCAGGCGTATCTGCATGCAAACAATTCGACTCGGTTTGGATCGATTTTTGCCACTTCTTGCAGTTTTTCAATATGCATGCTGCGTGTAATGCTATTGTTTTGATAGCTATTTCGGGGCGTAACGGGTGGTTGTGGATCACCAAGTGCGCATACCGGGGAACTGCAGGTGGTCCGGCGGCAAGAGGCCGAGGGTATGAATGCAGTGTCGTTGCATTGCCGCTCCTGGCTCGGCGGCAGGGCATCCGACAGTGCGGCAGCTGCATGTCGCGTCCCACTCGACAATCTGTGGCATGACCACTTCTCCCATGATGCTGCGCCTGATCGGGTTGGCGGCCTTTTCCAGCATGGCATCGATGCGGGTGTGTGACCCCATGCTGATTACCCTGTCGCACGAGTTCCAGGTCACCACCGGCGATGCATCCGCCGTGATTGCCGCATTTGCAGTGGCCTATGGCGTGTTGCAGCTGGTGTATGGCCCGCTGGGCGACCGGCTGGGCAAAGTGCGGGTGATCATGGGTGCCACCGGCGCCTGCGCGCTGTTCAGTGCCATGACTGCGCTGGCGCCCAGCCTGCCAGTACTGGTGGTGTTCCGCGCTGCCATGGGGGCTGCGGCGGCGGGCATCATTCCGTTGTCGATGGCCTGGATTGGTGACCAGGTGCCTTATGCGCAGCGGCAGGAAACCCTGGCGCGCCTGATGGGCGCCACCGTCACCGGGATGATGGCGGGCCAGTGGTTTGGGGGCTTCGCCACCGAGACGCTTGGCTGGCGCGCCGCGTTTGCGGTGCTGTCCATGCTGTTTCTGACGGCGGCGGCGCTGCTGTATCGCCATGCGCGCGAAGGGCTTGTGAGCGCGTCTGCGGCCGTTGCGGATGCGCCCGCGTTTTCACTGGCGGCCTACCTGGCGGGCACGGTGCATCTGTTGCGCATGCCGCGCGTGCGCTGGGTGCTCACCGTGGTGGCCGTCGAAGGCGCCCTGGCGTTTGGCACGCTGGCCTTTGTGCCAGCCCGCATGACGGGCGGTTTTGGCCTGTCGGCCTCGGCTGCCGGGGCGTGATGGTGCTGTATGGGGTGGGCGGCCTGCTGTACAGCGTGTTTGCGCGGCGCTGGCTGGCCTGGCTGGGTGAGCGGGGGCTGGCGCTGACGGGAGCGTCGCTCATTGCCAGCGGCCTGTTGCTGCTGGCGTGGGCGCCCCTGGTGGCCTGGGCCGTGCTGGGCTGCTTTCTGGCGGGGCTGGGCTTTTACATGTTGCACAACACCTTGCAGACGCAAGCAACGCAGATGGCGCCGCAGGCCCGGGGCACCGCCGTCACGCTGTTTGCCTGCCTGCTGTTTCTTGGGCAGTCCATCGGGGTGCTGGCGGTGGCGGCCAGCGTGGACCGGGGCTGGCTGACGACGGTGTTCACCGGCGCCGCACTGGGTGTGCTGGCCCTGGGGGTGCTGGTTTCGCGCGGACTGCAGGCCCACCAGGCCACGGCATAGGGGGTGCCGCTGGCGCATCGGGGCCGCCTGGCGCGCACGACCGCCGATGCTTCACTTTTTCTAAATAACCAGACTGACTTATTACTTTATTTTTCTATAGTTTGATTGTTTATATTTTCTGTTTACAGTTCAGCCTGTATCCAACTTCTTGCGCTGCGGCGGCCCCTGGGTCTTCGCGGCGCAATTTCATTTCATGATCGACTTACGGGGCATCACCCAGATTTATCCGGGCCCACAAGGCCCGGTCGAGGCCCTGCGCGGCATCGACCTGCACATCACGCCGGGCGAAGTGTTCGGCATCATCGGCCGCAGTGGCGCGGGAAAGAGTTCGCTGGTGCGGGTGATCAACCTGCTCAACCGGCCCACGAGGGGCGAGGTCATCGTGACGGGCCGCGACCTGACACAGCTCAATGACGCCGATCTGCGTGCCGCGCGCCGCGACATCGGCATGGTGTTCCAGCACTTCAACCTGCTGTCGTCGCGCACGGTGTTCGACAACGCCGCGCTGCCGCTGGAACTGGCGGGCATGGACAAGGCTGCCATCCGTGCGCGTGTGAACCCGCTGCTCGAACTGGTGGGCCTGTCGGCGCTGGCCGACCGCTACCCCGCGCAGATTTCGGGCGGACAAAAGCAGCGCGTGGGCATTGCGCGCGCGCTGGCCAGCCGGCCCAAGGTGCTGCTGAGCGACGAGGCCACATCCGCGCTCGACCCGGAAACCACGCGCTCCATCCTGGCGCTGCTGCGCCAGGTCAATAAAGAGCTAGGCCTCACGGTGGTGCTGATCACGCACCAGATGCAGGTCATCAAGCAGGTGGCCGACCGGGTGGCCGTGATCGACGCCGGCCGCATCGTCGAGCAGGGCCCGGTGATCGACGTGTTCACGCGCCCGCAGCAGGCCATCACCAAGAGCCTGATCGATGAGATCGTGCCGCAGGAGCTGCCCGCCAGCGTGCTCGACCATGTGCGCCACCTGTCGCGCCAGTTGCAGGGGGGCGGGGTGGGCCAGTTGCTGCGCCTGTCGTACTCGGGCGAGCGGGCTTACCAGCCCATCCTGTCGCGCCTGATCCGGGAGCATGGGCTGGACCTGTCCATCCTGCACGGCCAGATCGACGAGATCCAGGACCAGACCTTTGGCTCGCTGGCCGTGTATGCCAGCGGCGAGGGCGCCCGGCTGCAAACCGCCATTGCGCAGCTGCGCGGCGAAGGTGTGGTGGTGGAAGAAGTGACAACGGAAGGCTGATCCATGTTCGAGAATTTTTCAGAAATGATGCTGGAGCTGTTTGCCACCTCGCTGTGGGAAACCATCGTGATGGTGGGCATCTCGGGCGTGGTGGGTGGCCTGATCGGCATTCCGCTGGGTGTTTTCCTGCGCCTGACCGACCAGGGCGGCGTGCTGGAAAACAGCCCGCTCAACAAAACCGTGGGCTGGATCGTGAACGCCGTGCGCTCCACGCCGTTCATCATCCTGCTGGTGGCCATCATCCCCTTCACGCGGTTGATCACGGGTTCGTCCATCGGCACGGCCGCTGCCGTGGTGCCGCTCACACTGGCGGCCGCGCCCTTCATTGCGCGCCTGGTGGAAACCGCGCTGCGCGAGGTGGACAACGGCCTGGTCGAGGCCGCCCAGTCGATGGGCGCAACCACCGGCCAGATCGTCTGGAAAGTGCTGCTGCCCGAGGCGCTGCCCGGCATCGTGGCGGGCCTGACCATCAGCTTTGTCAGCCTCACCGGCTACTCGGCCATGGCTGGCGCCATTGGCGGCGGCGGCCTGGGCGATCTGGGCATCCGCTATGGCTACCAGCGCTTTTTGCCCGACATCATGCTGGCCGTGGTGGTGGTGCTGATCTTCTTTGTGCAGGCCATCCAGAGCCTGGGCGACTGGGCCGTGCGGCGCTTGAGTCATCGCTGATTGCTATACGGTTTATAGCTGTTGGCGCTTTCTGGGTAAGGGCTAGAGGCTGTTTTTGCTTGAATCGGACCTGGTCGAGTCGACCGGCCCGTTTTTGATTGGGGTGAACATCGGGCCTGTGTGCCTGCCCTGTTTTTCCGCGCGCGCTGGCCAAGGCCGGGCTTGCCGCGTGCGAGGTCAAGCCCTGAGCCGTCGGCCGCATCGTGCTGTGGGGCGGCACCACGGACGTTCGCCAGATGACACTGGCTAGCGTGACCGACGCAAGAATCGGCCGCGTCGCCATCGCCATCGCCAATCCTAAACACCCGCCTTAAGGCAAGCGTGCCGAGGACGCACTGCCTGCGGGCTGGGTGAAGACGCTGGCGCCGTTCTCGATGCCCAGATGGGCGAGGTGGATCACTCATGGCACCTGGCGCGCGTCGATTTCTCGGGCGGCAGCCTGTGGGTGCGCGCACAGGCCCTGCCCATCGGCCCGCTGCGTTCGGGTTCGGGTTCTGGCGTGGGACGTGAGCCTGGCCGAAGAGCCGGGAACGAGCAGTATCCAGAACGTGATGCGCGGCTGCGTCGATGCCGTGGCAGACGACGGGCACCCTGGCCTTGCGCTGGTGCGCGTGCGCTTGGGCGATGCCATGCTGCTGCTGGCCCGCTTGACCAAGCGGTTGGCCGCCTCGCTCGGTGTGGTGCCGAGGCGCGTGCTGTGGGTGCAGATGAAATCGGTCGCTTTGATGGAGTGATGCCGGCTGATACCGGCATGCTTGGCTGGCAGCATGTGCTGCCAACGGGCTATCACGCACGGTGCGGCTTCCCAGCCGCGGATCATTCCGTGGAAATCTTGTTTTCCACCACCAGCTTGGCAAAGCGTGCCGTATCGCTGGCGATCTGCTGCGCCATCTGTGCAGGCGTGTTGCCGATCGGTTCGGCACCGATGTCCTGCATGCGCTTGCGAAATTCGGGCGACTGGATCACCTTGACCATCTCGGCATTCAGGCGTTCCACAATCTCTGGGGGCGTGCGCGCGGGGGCCAGTACGCCGAACCAGGTGCCAATGTCAAAGGCTGCAAAGCCGCTTTCCTGCAGCGTGGGTACGTCCGGCAGTGATGAAGAACGCTTGGCCGTGGTCACCGCCAGGGCCCGCAGCTTGCCAGCCTTGATGTGGGGCAGTACGGGCGTGACGGTGTCGAACGACATGGACACCTGGCCACCCAGCAGATCGGTGGTGAGCGGGCCGCTGCCCTTGTAGGGCACATGCAGCAGTGGCTGGCCAATGGCGGAGGAGAACTGCGTGCCAATCAGGTGCTGCGCCGTGCCCGCGCCGTTGGAGCCATACGAGAACTTGTCCGGTGCGGCCTTGACCAGCGCCACCAGTTCCTTCACATCCTTGGCCGGGGTGGTTGCGCTCACCGTTAACACGTTGGGCACCAGAGCCACGGTGGTGATGGGCGCAAAGCTTTTCTGAAAGTCGTAGCCCAGCTTCTTGTAGACGCTGGTGGCAATGGTGTGGTGCACGGCGCCCATCAGCAGCGTGTAGCCGTCGGCGGGCGCCTTGGCTACATAGTCGGCACCGATGGTTGCGCCCGCACCGCCCCGGTTCTCCACGATCACGGGCTGGCCTATGGTGGCGCCCAGCTTTTCGCCCAGGGCGCGGGCCAGCACATCGGTAGTGCCACCGGCCGCAAAGGGCACCACGAGGGTGACGGGCTTGGACGGCCAGGCTTGTGCGTGCGCCGGTGCGCTGGGTAGCGCGCAGGCGGCGGCAGCCACGGCTGCCAGCGCCAGCAGGTGGTGGCGGCGCGTGGATGGCGTTGTGGGCGGGTGGTGCGGCTTTGCAATGCGTGTCATGGTTGTCTCCGTTGGGTTGTGTTTCTTGTTGGGGCCGGCGGGGCAGAGGATGCTGGGCGTCAGCCGGTGGCGGTGATCAGGATCGCGCGGAAGTCGTTGACGTTGGTGCCCGTGGGCCCGGTGACCACCGCGTCGCCCAGTGCGCCAAAAAAAGAGTGGGCGTCGTGCGCGTCCAGCGCGGCGGTGGCGTGCTGGCCCAGTGCTGCCGCGCGCTCCAGTGTGTCGGGGGTGGCAATGGCGCCTGCCACGGGCTCCAGGCCGTCGATGCCGTCGGTGTCTCCGGCCAGCGCGTACACGCCGGGCAAGCCCTTGAGCGCCAGGGCCATGGACAGCATGCATTCCACATTGCGCCCGCCACGCCCTGGGGCTTGTAGGGGTTGCCTTGGGGCCGGTGCACGCAGCGTGACGGTACTTTCGCCGCCACTCAGCAGCACGCGGTGCCGTGGTGACGGGGCCTTGGCGGCGTAGCGGGCTATTCCTGCCAGCACGGTGCCCATGTCGCGGGCTTCGCCCTCCAGTGCGTCGCCGAGCAGCGTGGGCTCGATGCCCGCCTGGCGCGCCACCTGGGCTGCTGCTTGCAAGGCCAGGTCGGGCGTAGCAATGACGTGGGTGGTGATGGGGCCCAGCCGGGTGTCGCCCGGCTTGATGCTTTCGCTGGCGGCAGTGTCCAGCGCGGCCAGCACAGCGGGCGGCAGCGCAATACGGTAGCGCTGCAAGATGGCCAGCGCCTGTGCGCGGGTGGTCGGGTCGGCCACGGTGGGGCCAGAGGCCACGTCCAGAGGGTCATCGCCCGGCACGTCGGACATCACCAGGTTGACCACGCGGGCGGGGCTGCAGGCCAGGGCCAGCCGCCCGCCCTTGATGGCCGAGAGGTGGCGCCGCACGCAGTTCATCTCGCCAATGCTGGCGCCGCTGCGCAGCAGGGCCTGGTTGAGCGCCTGTTTGTCGGCCAGCGTGATGCCCGGCAGCGGCAAGGGCAGCAGCGCCGAGCCGCCACCCGACCACAGGCCGATCACCAGGTCATCGGCGGTGAGGCCCGCCACGGTGGCCAGCATCTGCTGCGCGGCGGCCAGGCCCGCTGCATCGGGCACGGGGTGGGCAGCCTCCAGCACGCGGATGTGCTGGCAGGCGGCAGCATGCCCGTAGCGTGTGACCACCACGCCCGTGAGCGGCGCGGGCCAGTGGGCCTCCAGCACCTGCGCCATCTGCGCCGATGCCTTGCCCGCGCCGATCACCACCGTGCGGCCCCGGGGCGGGGCAGGCAGGTGCGGCGGCAGGCACACCGCAGGCTGAGCCGATGCGATGGCGGCATCGAACATGCTGCGCAGCCACTGGCGGGCCTGGGTGTCGATGTGCGGTTGCATCGGGTGCATTGCGTGGTGTGGAGGGTCGCGGTACGTCAAGGCGCTGCGGTTCAGGCGGCCTTTTGCAGCGGCGAGCTGCCCACCAGCGCGCACACGGCATCGGTCACCTGCGCCGTCGTTGCGGTGCCGCCCAGGTCGCGGGTATGCAGGGCGGGGTTGGCGGTGACCTGTTCGATGGCCTGCATCACGGCGCGGGCAGCGTCGGCCTCGCCCAGGTGCTCCAGCAGCATCACCACCGACCAGAAGGTGCCGATGGGGTTGGCCAGGCCCTTGCCCATGATGTCAAACGCCGAGCCGTGGATGGGCTCGAACATGCTGGGGTAGCGTCTCTCGGGGTCGATGTTGCCGGTGGGCGCAATGCCCAGGCTGCCGGCCAGCGCGGCCGCCAGATCCGAGAGGATGTCGGCGTGCAGGTTGGTGGCGACGATGGTGTCGAGCGTGGCGGGGCGGTTGACCATGCGGGCTGTGGCGGCGTCCACCAGCTCTTTGTCCCACTTCACGTCGGGAAACTCAGCAGACACCTGTGCGGCGATCTCGTCCCACATCACCATCGCGTGGCGCTGGGCGTTGCTCTTGGTGATGACGGTGAGCAGCTTGCGGGGGCGTGACTGGGCCAGGCGGAACGCGTAGCGCAGGATGCGCTCCACGCCCACGCGGGTCATGATGGAGACATCGGTGGCCGCCTCGATGGGGTGGCCCTGATGCACGCGGCCACCCACGCCGGAGTATTCGCCTTCGGAGTTTTCGCGCACGATGACCCAGTCCAGGTCTTTGGGCGCGCAGCGCTTCAGGGGCGCATCGATGCCGGGCAGGATGCGCGTGGGCCGCACGTTGGCGTACTGGTCGAACCCCTGGCAGATCTTCAGGCGCAGGCCCCACAGCGTGATGTGGTCGGGGATGTCGGGGTCGCCGGCCGAGCCGAACAGGATGGCGTCCTTGCCGCGCAGGGCGTCCAGGCCATCGGCCGGCATCATCACGCCATGGGCGCGGTACCAGTCGCCACCCCAGCCGAAGTTCTCGAACGCGAAGCGCAGATGCGGGTGGTGGGCAGACAAGGCTTCCAGCACTCGCTGGCCGGCGGGAATCACTTCCTTGCCGATGCCGTCTCCGGGGATGGTGGCGATTTGATAGGTCTTCATGCGGATGTTGTCGTTCGAACGTCGGTTATTGCCCATGAAGGGCGGTGGAAAGCAAAACAGTGAGCAGGACTGTAGGGCTGGACGGTTCTTCAGAACGGCGCTAGAGTGAATTCATCGTTGACTTTAGGTTAATAGTGATTCGATGAGCTCCTCCATCCAGCCCGCTGAACTGGGCTTCTTCTCCACACTGGCCACCAGCCCCAGCCTGAGTGCCGCAGGGCGCGAAATGGGGGTTACCACGGCGGCCGTGAGCAAGCATCTGGCGCAGATGGAACGCCGATTGGGCGTGGTGCTCATCAACCGCACCACACGGCGCATGAGCCTCACGCCCGAGGGCGAGACGCTGCTTGAGCACGCGCGGCGCATCCTGCGCGAAATCGATGCGCTCGACGAGCTCATCGTGCAGTCCAAGGCCAGCCCCAAGGGCCTGCTACGCGTGAATGCCACGCTCGGGTTTGGCCGCATGCACATTGCCCCGGTGATCTCGGACTTTGTGCGCCGGTACCCCGAGGTGGATGTGCAGCTGCAGCTGTCGGTGCACCCGCCGCCCATCACCGACGATGCCTACGACGTGTGCGTGCGTTTTGGCGAGCCTCCCGATGGCCGTGTGGTCGCCCGGCGCATGGCGCTCAACCGGCGCGTGCTGTGCGCCGCACCGGCCTACCTGGAGCGCCACGGCAGGCCCCGTGTGCCGCGCGATTTGATGGAGCACCAATGCATTGGCATCCGCCAGGGCGACGAGGCCTATGGCCTGTGGCGCCTGACCACGGGGCGTGGCAGCAAGGCGCACACCGAATCCATCAAGATCACCGGCAACCTCACCACCAACGACGGCGAGATCGCCGTGTTGTGGGCCCTGCAAGGCCATGGCATCGTGATGCGCGCGCAGTGGGATGTGAACCGCCACCTGGCGCAGGGGCTGCTGGAGCCGGTGCTGGCGCAATACCACACACCGGCGGCGGATATTTATGCGGTCTATCCCCAGCGGCACCAGTTTTCAACGCGGGTGCAGGTCTTTGTGGGCTTTCTGGCCGAGGCGCTGGCCGCGTCTGGCGCAGCAAGCCACGATACTGTGCGCTGCACGGATCGAAACTCGGAGACAAAAACGCCATGACCCTGCCATTTCACCCTTTGGACCAGCAATTGTTCACCCGCGCCCAGGCGCTGCTGGACGACGAGTGGATTGCCCACGACGCCGACCTGGCCCCGGTGCTGCCCACCGTGCTGGCGCGCAACGTGGGGCAGGACTGGCACAAGGCGGGCACCTTTCGCCACCATCTGGTGGGCGTGGCACGGTCGCTCACGCTGTGGCAGCAGCCGCGGGATGTGCGGCTGCTGGGGCTGCTGCACAGCGTTTATGGCAACGCCTTTGTGGACCTGGTCAAGTTCGACCCGGCCAGCGAGCGGGCCCGCCTGCGCGATCTGGTGGGCAAGCCGGCCGAGCACCTGGTGTATCTGTTTTGCACCCAGTCGCGCACGCAGTTTGTGCAGCGCGTGCTGGGTGGCGCGCTGGAGGCCGATGGCAGCCTGGCGCTCGACAAGGACGGGCAGCGCCATCTGCTCTCGCCCTATGAGGTGGCAGCCTTTGTCATCGTCAGCATGGCCGACACCATCGAGCAATGGTTCAGCTGGCAGGACGATATCTACTCGCGCTTTCCCAACGTGCAGCACCGCCCGCAGGCAGTGCACTGGGCGGCATCGCTGTGGCCCGGTCCCATGCGACCCACCGGGCGCATGCTGCACCAGATTGCAGGACTGGGGCAGGCGCTGCAGCACCCGGGCCTGAAGGGGTTGCTGCCGGTGCCCCCCGTGTTTGCCGATTGCACCAAACACCTGTCGGTGGCGGCCGAGGCAGCGGCCACGTCGTTGTATTGGTCGGTGATCCAGCAAGACCAGCCGCTGGTAGACCTGGACGTGGCCACCGCCGTGCTGGAGCAGGCCGTGCGCCACAACCCCTGGGTGGGTGAGCCGCAGATGGTGCTGGCGCAGCTATACCTGTCGGCGGGCCGGCGTGACGACGCCAAACATGCGGCCCAGAGTGCGCTGCAATGCTTCAGCGCGTGGGGCAATGCCTGGGACAAGCGCGTGCAGTGGGACGCCTGGGTCGCGTGGACGCGCATCCTGCTGCAGTCCGCCAGCGAGGGCGGCTGGCCCGAGTGGCTGGACAAGCTGAACAACGTGGCTCTGCGTGGCTGAAAGCGAACACCCAGGTCAAAGACGACGGCACCCCGCTGGAAGCTGAGCGGGCAGGGGCAGACGATGCAATCGGGTGGCCTCGCCCGCTGCGCATGACGTTTCCTGGAGCTTGGTGGAGCGGCGGCGGGCCGCTCAGCAACATGCATTCAGGTCACGAATGCTTCGCGTGAGGAACCTGCGGCACTTTGCGGCTGTGCTTGCGCCGCGCCTTGGGCGTCCACTGGCTGAGAAGCAGCCCGGCCACCACGATGACCGCGCCCACGATTTGCAAACCGGTGGGCACAAAACCCTTGATCAGCGCATCCAGCACAAAAGCGGTGATCGGCACCAACAGGAAGAAGGGCGCAACCACTACCATGCCGGCACGAGCGATGGCACCAAACCACAGCACAAAAGGCACGGCCGTCAACAACACCGCCAAAATCACAAAGCCCGCGATATGGGTCACTGTAATGACGGTGGGCAAATCATCGGCGAGCAAGGCTACCAGCAAGAGTTCTATCCCCGCCACCAGCAATTGCCAGCCGGTGAAGGCCAGCATGGAGATGGGCGGCTTGCCCCATTTGTTCATCAGCACGCCGCCCAGCGCCAGCGACAGGGTTCCACCGAGCGCCGCGGCGATACCGATCGCGTCCAGCCCGGCATTGCCCTTAAGCACCACCAGCGCCACGCCGACCACGCCTATCAGGACGCTGGCAATCTTCAGCAGGCTGGGCTTCATTTTCAGGATGGCCCAGCCCAGCAGGATCGCAAACAGTGGCCCCAGCGCTTGAAAGATGGCGGCCACGCCGCCCGGCAGACGCATGGCCGAGATGAATAGCAGCGCAAAAAACAGGCCGGCATTGAGCGTGCCCAGCACGATGAGTTTGTTCCACCAGCCCGGTGGCGGCAAATGGCGCGCAAACAGCAACAGCGCAAAGGCGCCGCCCAGCGCGCGCACGGCGGCGACCAGTAAGGGGTTGTGCGGCAGCAGGGTCGTCGAGACGACATAAGTGAAGCCCCAGAGAATGGTGGCTACAGCAGCAGAAGTTTTCGGGCCCATAAAAATTCCATTGGTGAGTAGGGAAGTGACAATCCGGGCTGGCGGGGCACTGATGTGCACCACGGCATGTCCGGTACGCCATGGCTGAACAGCCGACGCTGCGGAAAACCATGACCTATCCGGCACTGCCGCGGAATGCAGGTCATTCCACGAACGTTCCTCAAGCGTTAGCCACACCCAAGTGGCTATCGGAAAAATTCGCCATGGCCAGAATTTACATGTGGAACGATCGAGCCGGTAGTCCTCTAAATTTGCCATCAGCGTTTCATTTAAGGAACAATGAGGCCATGCAAGACCTCAACGATCTGTATTTCTTCGTGCAGGTGGTGGAGCACCAGGGCTTTGCGCCCGCCGGCCGCGCCCTGGGCATGCCCAAATCCACCCTTAGCCGGCGCATCGCCCAACTGGAAGAGCGCCTTGGCGTGCGCCTGATCCAGCGGTCGACGCGGCGCTTTGCCGTCACCGAGATCGGCCAGGACTATTACCGCCATTGCGTTGCCATGCTGGTCGAGGCCAATGCAGCGCAAGAGGTGATAGAGCGCCATAGCGCCGAGCCACAGGGCACAGTGCGCCTGGCCTGTCCCACTGCGTTGCTCGACTACCAGCTTGGTGAGCTGCTGGCGCGTTTCATGGTGGTGCGCCCCAAGGTGCAGGTGCATCTGGAAAGTACCAACCGCCGTGTCGACGTGATTGGCGAGGGATTTGACATTGCCATACGCGTGCGCTTTCCGCCGCTGGAAGACACGGACCTGGTGATGCGCGTTCTGGGCGAAAGCACGCAGTGCCTGGTCGCCAGCCCCGATCTGCTCCAGGCCCATGGCTTGAGCGCACCGCTGCTGCCGGCCGATCTTTCCAGCCTGCCCAGCTTGGATGAAGGTCCGCCCCACCGCGAACACATGTGGAGCCTGCGCGGTCCTGGCGGCGCGATGGCCACGGTGAGCCACCATCCGCGTTTGATCAGCGACGACAGGCTGGCGCTGCGCATGGCTGCATTGCATGGCGTGGGCGTGCTGCAACTGCCGACCATGATGGTGCGCAAGTACCTGGAGCGGGGCCTGCTGGTCGATCTGCTGCCAGATTGGCAGCCGCGGCCCGGCGTGGTGCACGCGGTGTTTCCGTCACGCCGGGGACTGTTGCCGGCGGTGCGCGAGCTGATCGACTATCTTGCGGCCGAATTCGCCAGGCCGGCCTTGGCCGCGCGCGGCGACCAAACAGCGCGTACCGGTGCGTCGCTGGCTATTTCCGCCCAATCCTCGTAACGCAACTGCCAGTTTCATGATGAGCTTTCAACCACTGTTCCTGGTCGCAGAAGACCAGGGCTGCGGCGCTCTGGTGGATCAAGGGCGCCGGCCGCCGGAGTACGGCATTTGCGCGGTTTTCTCGGGCCGAAAGTATGTTTACGCTCGTTGCGTTCGATTATTCTTTATTGATCTTATGAAATAAAAAAACGGTTGTTTGCGTTTTATAGGGTGAACCCTAAGATGCGAACCATCTCTCAACGAAAGGTGTTTCCGTGAACAAGCGCTCCCTGCTGCAATCTGCCCTCGCTCTGGCCCTGGCTGCCGGTTTCACCGCTGGCGCGCTGGCGCAAGATAAGCCGCTCAAGATCGGTGTGACGGCTGGCCCGCACGCCCAGATTTTTGAGCAGGTCAAAAAAGTGGCCGAGAAAGACGGTCTGAAGATCCAGGTCATCGAGTTCAGCGACTACGTGCAGCCCAATGCCGCACTGGCGGCGGGCGACCTCGATGCCAATGCCTACCAGCACCAGCCGTACCTGGATGCCCAGGTGAAGGACCGTGGCTACAAGATCGTGTCGGTGGGATACACCGTCAACTTCCCGATGGGGTTGTATTCCAAGAAGGTCAAGGGCCTGAACGAGCTCAAGGAAGGCGCGCGCTTTGGCCTGCCCAACGACCCCACCAATGGCGGCCGTGCGCTGCTGCTGCTGCAGGACAAGGGCCTGATCAAGCTCAAGGAGGGCGCGGGCCTCAAGGCCACGCCGCTCGATGTGGTGAGCAACCCCAAGAAGCTGAAGTTTGTGGAGCTGGACGCTGCCCAGCTGCCGCGCTCGCTCGATGACCTGGATGCATCGGCCGTCAACACCAATTTCGCCATCTCGGCCGGGCTGAACCCCGTCAAGGACGCCATCGCCCTGGAAAGCGCCAAGAGCCCCTACGTCAACCTGATCGCCGTGCGCGAAGCCGACAAGAGCAAGCCCTGGGTGGCCAAGCTGCTGAAGGCCTACCAGTCGGAAGAAATCCGCAAATTCATCGAAGTGGAGTTCAAGGGTTCGGTGCTGCCGGGTTTCTGATTGTTTGCTACTTGAAAAATAGCTGCTGGCGCTTTATCCATAAGCGCCAGCAGCTTTTTTATATTCAATCCGGTGATGTTTGCAGGCCTCGTGCAAGGCTTTGGCCGCCGCTGGCGCGCGTTACCTGGCAGCGCTACCATGGCGCTCCGGCGCTTTGCCGGTGGTCTTTCTCCTTCAGGAGGTTTTCATGAGCCAGTACAACATTGCCGTCATCGTCGGCAGTCTTCGCAAGGATTCATTCAATCGCAAGCTGGCCACGGCGCTGGCCCGGCTGGCGCCGGCAGACTTTAGCTTCACGCAAGTGCGCCTGGATGACCTGCCGCTCTACAACCAGGACGACGATGGTCAGCAGGCCGCCTCGGTGCTGCGGCTCAAGGGGGAAATCAAGGCGGCGCAGGGTCTGCTGTTTGTCACGCCTGAATACAACCGTTCGATGCCGGGTGTGCTCAAGAACGCCATCGACCATGCCTCGCGCCCCTATGGCCAGAGCGCGTGGGCGGGCAAGCCTGCCGGCGTGATTGGCGCGTCGGTGGGCGCCATCGGCACGGCCATGGCCCAGCAGCACCTGCGCAACGTGCTGGCCTATCTGGATGTGCCCACGCTGGGCCAGCCCGAGGCCTTCATCCACGCCAAGGACGGCCTGTTTGATGCCGACGGTGGCATTGGTGCGGGCAGCCGCGAATTCCTGCAAGGCTGGGTGAACCAGTACGTTGCCTGGGTCAAGAAGCACAACACATGATTTGCTACTGAATAAATAGCTACTGGCGTTTGTCCATCGGGCGCTACAGCGGCATTTGGTTAAAGAATGCAAAAAGCCCGGCGCAAGGCCGGGCTTCATGAAGGGCGAGAAAACGCTCAGGCGCCTGCGGGCGCCCTGTGCCTCAATCAGGCAGCCTGCGTTGCCTGGGCCTGGTTGGCGGCGGCCTGGCTGCGGATGGCCTGGGTGGCGCTCTCCATTGCGGCGGCCTTGGCGGCGTCGCCCATGGCCACGCCTTCAGCGCGCACAAAGCGCACATCGGTCACGCCGAAGAAGCCCAGCACGGTCTGCAGGTAGCTCTCCTGGTGTTCCATGGCGCGGCCGCCTTCGCTGGTCGAATACACGCCGCCACGGGTGGAGGCAATGATCACGGTCTTGCCCTTGGCCAGGCCTTCTGGGCCGTTGGCGGTGTACTGGAACGTGCGGCCGGGCTGGGCGATGCGGTCAATCCAGGCCTTCAGCTGGGTGGGAATGCTGAAGTTGTAGAACGGGGCGCCAATCACCACCACGTCGGCCGCCAGGAATTGGCTGACCAGTCGCTCGGACACGGCGTTTTCGCGCTTTTGCACTTCGCTCAGGCCATCGGTCTGGCCGGTGCGGGTGCCATGGCGTCCATGGTGAAGTGGGTAGGGCATCGGCCACCAGGTCGAGGTAGCTCACCTGGGTGCCGGGATGGTTGGCTTGGTAGGCGGCCACGATCTGTGCGGTCAGCTGACGCGAAACGGAATTGGCACCGGTGATGGCGGAATCAATGTGAAGCAGTTGCATGAGGTTCTCCTTGTATGGGCGGTCACGGTGTGTGGCCATGGAGAGATTGTGCAACTGTTGCGCTGGATTGATAAGTTGGTGAATTTGCGATAGATTGTTCTATTCATAGAACGATGCGTCGCCATGCAAGACCTGAACGACATGCTGTACTTTGCCGAGGTGGTGGAGCGCGGCGGCTTTGCCGCTGCGGGGCGCGCCTTGGGCATTCCCAAATCCCGCCTGTCACGGCGCGTTTCCGAGCTGGAGGCCCAGCTGGGCGTGCGTTTGCTGCAGCGCACCACGCGCAAGCTCTCGCTGACCGAAGTGGGTGAAGCCTATCTGCGCCATTGCCAGGCCATGCGCGAATCGGCCCAGGCCGCCGCCGACACGGTGGCCCAGGTGCAGACCGAGCCACGCGGCACCATCCGCGTGAGTTGCCCCGTCACCCTGGCCCAGACGGTGGTGGCCGAGATCATGCCGCTTTTTCTGGCCGGCCACCCCCAGGTGCGCATCGAGATGCTGGTGAGCAACCGCGCGGTGAATCTGGTGGAGGAGGGCATTGACGTGGCGCTGCGTGTGCGCTCCACACTCGATGACAGCGGCAGCATGGTGGTCAAGCGCCTCGATCACACCACGCAGATCCTGGTCGCCAGCCCGGGCTGCTGGCGCGCCAGGGCGCCCCCGCACGCTGGAAGACCTGGGCCGCATGGACAGCATTGCCATGTCGGCGCCCGATGGGCGTTCCACCTGGAACCTGATTGGCCCCGGCGGTGCCCACCAGACGGTGCAGCACCAGCCGCGCTATGTGGCCGATGACCTGCTCACCCTCAAATATGCGGCAGTGGCCGGCACCGGCGTGTGCTGGATGCCCGACTACATGTGCCAGGACGAAATGCGCGAGGGCAAGCTGGTGCGCGTGTTGCCCGACTGGGCACCTGCGCCGGCCATCGTGCATGCGGTGTTTCCGTCGCGCCGAGGGTTGTCGCCCGCCGTGCGGAGTTTTCTGGACTACCTGGGCGAAGCCATGCCCGGCCGCAGCAGCGTGAATGCGCGGCAGGCATTGCAGGGGCTGGACGGCGCGGATATCTGAACGTGGGTGGGGCAGCACTGTGTGCCGCCCCGTCCCGATGTCGCTGCAGGCGTCGGGATTTGCGCAGTGGCGGGCGCCTGGCTCGCAGACTCCTCAATGGGTGAGGTGGCGCACGCTGGGTTGGGGCAGGGTGGTGAATCGGTTGCCTGGTGCGGTGCGGGGTGTGGTGCGGGGGATTGTGCTGGCCATGCGTGCGCCGCCGCTGACATGAAACACCGCTACCAGCGCAGCCAGGCGCTGGGCCTGTTCACGCAGGTTCTCGGCAGACGTGGCGCTTTCACCCACCAGCGCACCGTTTTGCTGAGTCATCTGGTCAAGCTGCGTCACGGCCACGTTGACCTGCGAGATACCGTCGCTTTGTTCGGAGGCGGCGGTGCTGATTTCGCCAATGATGCCGTTTACCCTTTGAACGCCCTGAACGATCTCATTCATCGTCACCCCGGCATTGGCCACCAGTTGGGTGCCCGAGTCCACCTTTTCCACGCTCGACTGGATCAATGACTTGATCTCTTTCGCGGCCTCGGCGCTGCGCTGGGCAAGGTTGCGCACCTCGGTGGCCACTACCGCAAAGCCCCGCCCTTGCTCGCCCGCGCGGGCGGCTTCCACGGCAGCATTGAGCGCCAGGATGTTGGTCTGGAAGGCGATGCCGTCAATCACGCCGATGATGTCGGCAATCTTCTGGCTGCTGTGGTGAATGTCCTGCATGGTGCTCACCACCTGCTGCATGACTTCGCCGCCCTTGGTGGCAGTGCTGGCCGCCGTGGTGGCCAGCGCGTTGGCCTGGCGGGCCGAGTCGGCGCTTTGGCGCACGGTGGCGGTCAACTCTTCCATGCTGGCGGCGGTTTGCTCCAGGCTGCTGGCGGTCTGCTCGGTGCGGTGGCCCAGGTTCTGGTTGCCGCTGCTGATGTCGTCGCTGGTGGTGCGCAGTTGCGCAATGTTGTCGCGCACGGCGGACACCAGTTCATGAAAACGCTGCTGCATATCGCGCACCGCCACCATCACGCTGCCGGTGTCGCCCGACTTGATCTGCACATGGGCTGTGAGGTCGCCCTGTTGCATGGCTTGCACCACCGCGCGCACCTCGCTGGGCTCGGCGCCCAGCTCGCGGCCAATGCTGCGCGACACCAGTACCGTTACCGTCACGCTGATCAGCACAGCCAGCAAGGTGATGGCGAGCATCACGCCCGTGAACTGGCTGGCGTCCTGGTTGGCCGTTTCGCTGTTCTTGATGATGCGGGCTTCTTCGTAGTCGATGAGCTTGTTGGCAGCGGCCAGCCATTGCTCATACTGCGGTTTGGCTTCGGCCCAGAGCAGAGCTTCTGCGGCAGAGCGGTCACCAGACTGCATCAGTGCCACCACCTTATTGCTGGTGGCCACCGTGCGCGCCTCTATGTCCTTGAGCGCCTGCACCATGGGGCCCACTTCGGGCGGCACCTCCTTGGCGGTTTTCAGCACGGTTTCGAGTTGCGTGGCGGACTGCGCATAAAAATCTGCCAGCCGCGTGATGGATTCAACTTCCTTCTTGCGCGCGTCTTCGTTGGGCGCCAGCACCACGTCGCGCACCGCGATGGAGCGGTCATGCGCCGAGCCCCGGAAGTTGATGGCCGCGCGCTGGATGGCTGCGTTTTGCGTGGCATTGGCCGTCAATGCGCTGTCGATCCCCCGCGCAATCAACATGCTGTAGATCGACATTCCCAGTAAAGCCACGATGACCAGGCCGAAGCCTGCCATCAGGCGGTGGCTGATTTTCCATGTGTGCATTGTGAAATTTGCCTTGTGAGATGTTTTGGATGGGAGATGCCAACACAACCACCGGCTCTTCAAGCGACCGCGCCAGCAGCTGGTTTGTTTGCATTTGGTTACTATTGTACTCATGAGTCACAATAAAACTGATTGCAGCAAACTATCTACTCGATAGTTGTTTCGTGTCGCGGGCGTGTCTAAGGTTGCTTTTATTAGATGATTTGGCGATTAAATAACAAGAATTAAGTAGTTTGGGTTTTAAAGAGCGGGTCGCAGAATGCGCTTCAGCACATTCAAGGAGTCTTTTGCATGACCACCCTGCGCCTCGGCGATACCGCCCCCGACTTCACCCAGGAATCCACGGCAGGCGCCGTCCACTTTCATGAGTGGGCCGGCGATTCGTGGGTGGTGCTTTTCTCGCACCCCGCGGACTTCACGCCGGTGTGCACCACCGAGCTCGGCAAGACGGCGGCCTTGGCCTCCGAGTTCGCCAAACGCAACGTCAAGGCCATCGCCGTGAGCGTGGACCCGCTCGATTCGCACAACCGCTGGGTGGGTGACATCAACGACACGCAGAACACCACCGTCAACTTTCCCATCCTGGCCGACGCGGACAAGAAGGTGGCCAACCTGTACGACATGATCCACCCCAACGCATCGGCCACGGCCACGGTGCGCAGCGTGTTCATCATCGATCCCAGGAAGGTCATCCGCACCACCTTCACGTACCCGGCCAGCACGGGGCGCAACTTCGACGAGATTTTGCGTGTCATCGACTCGCTGCAGCTTACCGACGCCCACAAGGTGGCCACGCCCGCCAACTGGAAGGATGGCGACGACGTGATCATCGTCCCGAGCCTGCAGGACCCGGCCGAGATCGCCCAGCGATTCCCCAAGGGCTACAAGGCGGTGCGCCCCTATCTGCGCATCACCCCGCAGCCCAACAAGTAAATCCGCCCACTATCTCCGCCTACATGCAGCAATGCCGGCGCGACCGACCCGTCCTGTGACCACCACTTCCATCATCATCGTTCCGGGCTGGCGCGATTCCGGCCCCGGCCACTGGCAAAGCCTGTGGGCCGAGCGTCTGCCGCACGCCCGCCGCGTGGTGCAGGACGACTGGATCACGCCCACGCGGCTGGCCTGGGTGGGTCAACTTGAAAAGACTGTTCTGGCCGCGCCGAACCCCGTGGTCATCGTGGCGCACAGCCTGGGCTGCATTGCCACCACCCACCTGGGCCCGCAAGCCGCCGCCCGCGTGTGCGGCGCGCTGCTGGTGGCCCCGGCGGACCCCGAGCGGCGCGCCATATTGAACGACTTTGCGCCCGTGCCCTATGCGCCGCTGCCATACCGCAGCATCGTGGTGGCCAGCAGCAACGACCCCTATTGTCCCATCCGCCTTGCGGGCGCCTATGCGCGGGCCTGGGGCAGCGAGTTTGTGCGCATGCAGAACGCCGGGCACATCAACATCGACTCGGGCCATGGCGAATGGCCGCTGGGCTGGGCGTTGCTGCAATCGCTGGAAGGCGACCATGCTATCGTGCCACAAGCGGCCACAGCCCCACCACACGCAACGTCCGCAGTGGCTTGATTGCTACAATTTTGATAGCTATTGGCGCTTGATCAGCAAGCGCTAGCGGCCTTTCTTTCTTGAGTTCCCCGTGCTGGGCAATCGTCAAAGCAGGCCTGCAATCGCCCCGTGATGGTCGATGAAAAATCTATATTCCAATATGCGATTAATTAACAAGAATATATTCTTTTGAGTTTTAAAGATGCCTCCGCACAATGGGGTATCTCCAGCATCTTTTGGGCGACATCACCATGACTTCATTGAAACTCAAGACCCTTCTGGCCACTCTGGCCCTGGCAGCCAGCGGCGCTTCCATCGCGCAACAGACCCTGCTGAACGTTTCGTACGATGTGGCCCGCGAGTTCTACAAGGACTACAACGCCGCCTTTGTCGCCCATTACAAGAAGACCACCGGCCAGGATGTGAAGATCGACCAGTCGCACGCGGGCTCCAGCGCCCAGGCGCGTGCCGTGAACGACGGCTTGGCCGCTGACGTGGTCACCATGAACACCACCACCGACGTACAGTTTCTGGCCGACAACGGTGTGGTTGCCAAGGACTGGGCCAAGAAGTTCCCGCACGACGCATCGCCCACCACCTCAACCATGCTGTTCCTGGTGCGCAATGGCAACCCCAAGGGCATCAAGGACTGGGACGACCTCATCAAGCCCGGCGTGCAGGTGATCGTGGTCAACCCCAAGACCGGCGGCAATGGCCGTTATGCCTATCTGGCAGCCTGGGGCGCCGTGCGCGAAAAGGGCGGCACCGAGGCGCAGGCGGCCGAGTTCGTGGGCAAGCTCTACAAGAACGTGCCCATTCTGGCCAAGGGCGGGCGTGATGCCACGGCCACCTTCCTGCAGCGCAACCAGGGCGACGTACTGATCACCTTCGAATCCGAAGTGGTCTCCATCGACCGCGAGTTCGGCGCAGGCAAGGTCGATGCAATCTACCCCTCGGTGAGCGTGGTGGCCGAGAATCCTGTGGCGGTTGTGGAACGCACCGTGGCCAAGAAGGGCACGGCCCAGCTGGCCAAGGCCTACTTGGACTATCTGTATTCCGAAGAAGCCCAGGAGATCGCCGCCAAGCATGCGATACGCCCCCGTTCCGAAACCGTGCTCAAGAAGTACGCCAACACCTTCAAGCCGCTCAAGCAGTTCACGGTGGCCAAGTATTTCGGCTCGCTGACCGAAGCGCAGAAGGTGCACTTCAACGACGGCGGCCAGTTCGACAAGCTGTACAGCGCCAAATAAACCATGACCGCCGCGACCTCTGTGGCCGCGCGGGGCGCCGTATCGGCGCCTGCGCAGGCTGGCCGGCGTGCGCCCAAACGGGTGCTTCCCGGTTTTGGCCTCACGCTGGGCTATACGCTGTTCTATCTGAGCATCATCGTGCTGATCCCGCTATCGGCGCTGATCTTCAAGACCTTCACGCTGACCTGGGAGCAGTTCTGGGCGGCCATCAGCGCACCGCGCGTGATGGCCTCCTACCGGCTGACCTTCGGCGCCTCGTTTCTGGCGGCGCTGGTCAATCTGGTGTTCGGCCTGCTGATCGCCTGGGTGCTGGTGCGCTACAAGTTCCCGGGCAAGAAGCTGGTGGATGCGCTGGTCGACCTGCCGTTTGCGCTGCCTACCGCCGTGGCCGGTATCTCGCTGACCGCGCTGCTGGCCAGCAATGGCTGGGTCGGGCAGATTCTGGAGCCCATGGGCATCCAGCTGGCTTTCAAGCCCGCCGGCATCGTGATTGCGCTGATCTTCATCGGCCTGCCGTTTGTGGTGCGCACCGTGCAACCAGTGCTGGAAGACGCTGAGAAAGAACTCGAAGAAGCAGCCACCTGCCTGGGTGCCACGCGCCTGCAGACCTTCACCAAGGTCATCCTGCCCTCCATCACGCCCGCGCTGCTCACCGGCTTTGCCATGGCCTTTGCGCGCGCCGTGGGCGAATACGGCTCGGTGATCTTCATCGCTGGCAACATGCCCATGGTGTCTGAAATCACGCCCCTCATCATCATCGGCAAGCTGGAGCAGTACGACTACGCCGGCGCCACCGCTGTGGCGGTGGTGATGCTGGTCATCTCGTTCATCCTGCTGCTCGTCATCAATGCGCTGCAAGCCTGGCAGCGCCGGAAGTCATGAAACACCCCCTGAGTCGCTTTGCGCCTTCCCCCTCTACTTCGGGAGGGGGACGCACCCGGTGGCCTGGCAGAGCCAGTTCCACGGGTGCACTGGTCTGGACCGCGCCAGTCTCAAGCGCCACGCGCCACGGAAGGCCCATATGAATACCCGCACTGTTCGCCGCGCTCGGGCGGGCACCACCGAAGCGCCCTGGGTGCGCTACACGCTCATCGGTGTTGCGCTGGCCTTCATGCTGCTGTTCCTGGTGCTGCCGCTGGCCGCCGTGTTTGCCGAGGCGCTGCGCAAGGGCTTTGGTGCCTATCTGGAAGGCCTGCGCGAACCCGATGCCTGGTCGGCCATCAAGCTCACGCTGATCACCGCGCTGATCGCCGTGCCGCTGAACCTGGTGTTTGGCGTGGCAGCGGCCTGGTGCATTGCAAAGTACGAGTTCAAGGGCAAAGCCTTCTTGACCACGCTGGTGGACCTGCCGTTCTCGGTGTCGCCCGTGGTGGCCGGCCTGATCTATGTGCTGATGTTTGGCGCGCAAGGCTGGTTTGGCCCCTGGCTGCAGGCGCATGACATCAAGATCATCTTTGCCGTGCCGGGCATTGTGCTGGCCACGGTGTTCGTCACCTTTCCGTTCATTGCGCGCGAGCTGATCCCGCTGATGCAGGCCCAGGGCAACGATGAAGAGCAGGCGGCCATTGTGCTGGGCGCCACCGGCTGGCAGACCTTCTGGTATGTAACGCTGCCCAACATCAAGTGGGGCCTGCTTTATGGCGTGATTTTGTGCAATGCGCGGGCTATGGGCGAGTTTGGCGCGGTGTCTGTGGTGTCAGGCCACATCCGGGGCCAGACCAACACCATCCCGCTGCACGTCGAAATCCTCTACAACGAGTACCAGTCGGTGGCCGCGTTTGCGGCGGCTTCGCTGCTGGCCTTGCTGGCCCTGGTCACGCTGGTCATCAAGACGATTGCAGAACACCGCAACGAGCAGGCCCTCAAGGCCGCCGCCGAATTGCCCCCGAGCGGCCCGCGCCCGTGCCCGTGCCCACCGCCCGCTGAAGGAAAAGAACATGAGCATTGAAATCCGTAACGTCAGCAAGCAGTTTGGCGACTTTCAGGCCCTGCGCGATGTGAGCCTGGATATCGCATCGGGTGAACTCATCGCGTTGCTGGGCCCTTCGGGCTGCGGCAAGACCACGCTGCTGCGCATCATCGCCGGGCTGGAGACGGCCGACGTGGGCAGCATCCACTTCAGCGGCGAAGACACCACCGACGTGCATGTGCGCGAGCGCAACGTGGGATTTGTGTTCCAGCACTACGCGCTGTTTCGCCACATGACGGTGTTCGAGAACGTGGCCTTCGGCCTGCGCGTGAAGCCGCGCGGCCAGCGCCCGAGCGAAGCCCAGATCAAGCAGAAGGTGACCGACCTGCTCAAGCTGGTGCAGCTCGACTGGCTGGCCGACCGGTTCCCCTCGCAGCTTTCGGGCGGCCAGCGCCAGCGCATTGCCCTGGCCCGCGCGTTGGCCGTGGAGCCCAAGGTGCTGCTGCTCGACGAGCCCTTTGGCGCCTTGGATGCCAAGGTCCGCAAAGAGCTGCGCCGCTGGCTGCGCCGCCTGCATGACGAGTTGAATGTGACCAGCATCTTCGTGACGCACGACCAGGAAGAAGCGCTGGAGGTGGCCGACCGCGTGGTGGTCATCAACCAGGGCCGCATCGAGCAGAGCGGCTCGCCCCAGCAGGTATGGGACAACCCGGCCAGCCCGTTTGTTTACGGCTTCCTGGGCGACGTGAACCTGTTCCACGGCCGTGCCCACGAAGGGCTGGTGCATATGGAAGGCATCGAGCTCGATTCGCCCGAGCACAGCCAGGCGCAAAACGCCAAGGCCTTTGCCTATGTGCGTCCGCACGATCTGGATGTGGAGCGCTATGCGCCCGGGGCTGGCCTGGACATGCATGGCCGCCCGCGCGGTATCGTCGCCCAGCTGAGCCGCGCCATCGTGGTGGGCCCGATTGCGCGGCTGGAACTTATTCCATCCGACGACCACAAACCAGCGGACAATGCGTCCCCGGACCACTTGATCGAAGCGCAGATCCCTGCGCAGCAGTTCAAGGAGATGGGTTTTAAAGAGGGTGAAACGCTGGTGGTGACACCGCGCCGCGCCCGGGTTTTTCTGGACCACGCCGCTGGAATTTGACTCCCCCTGAGCCGCTATGCGTCGTCCCCCTGAGGGGTGCATTGGCATGGGGCGCGTCGGTTTTTGCGGGCACTGCCCTGGCAATTGCTTTTGGATGAGGGAGAAGAAATGAATTGGTTGACTGCGGCCCCGCGCCGCGTGCTGGCGCTCATCAGCATGGCCTGTGTGGCCATGCTGGCCTTTGGCATGTATTTGCAGCATGTGGTGGGCCTGGAGCCTTGCCCCATGTGCATCGTGCAGCGCTATGCTCTCATTGCTGTAGCAGTCTTCGCAGGGCTGGCAAGCGCAAGGGGCAATAAAGGCTGGTGGATGACATTCGGTGTGCTGGCCGTGGTTTCGGCCGGTTTTGGCGCCTTTGTGGCGGCCCGCCAGAGCTGGCTGCAGTGGTATCCACCCGAAATCGCCACCTGCGGACGCGATTTTTACGGAATGATCGAGAACTATCCCATCAGCCGATCCATCCCCATGATTTTTCGCGGCTCGGGCGACTGCACGGCGATCGACTGGACATTCCTGGGAGGCTCGATTGCCAACTGGTCGTTCATCTGGTTTACGGTGTTTGGCCTGCTGATGCTCGTGCTGCTGGTTCGTGGCCTGCGGGGCGGGCAGCGCGGTGGTGGCCTGTCGATGGCCTGATACTGCAGTAATTCAACAAAAAGAGCGCCATGGGGCGCTTTTTTTGTGGATGGGCTCTGACAGCCCCGACGTCTGTCTACCTTGATTTACAGCTGTCCCAACTCGCCACGTTGGTATGCGGCGGTTGCCGCTATCAGATCCTCCTGGCGCGCAAAAGCCATGGGTCCGTTGGAAAGGACCGGCTGGCGCAGCGGCGTGCCGATGAACACGGCGACCTGGGCCCCGCCAGCCTGGCCTGTGAGCCGGTGCGTCGTCGCTTCGGCCGCAATGGGCAAGATCGCGGCGCCCAGGTCGTCAAGGCCGAAGCCCACGCCATCGAGTTGCGCGCGGCCGTTGATCGGCATGACAAATGCGCGCTGACCTGCAGGTACCGATAGCGCCAGCGCAGCATTGGCGTCCAGAGAAATGTCCAGCAAGGTCACCTCGGTGGGCGGCGCCAGCGGCGATTGCACCCCGTCAAAGCTGCCCAAAGGCACGCGAATCCGGACGCCGGTGCGCTGCACGACGGGCACCTCTTGCGGCGCCAGTGTCAACGCGAATGGCTCAGCGTTCTGCCGGTCTTGCGGCAAGTTGATGAAGATTTGCAGCAGGTGCGTGGTGCTGCCGGGGATGGCGGGAACCTCTTCATGAACCACCCCGCGCCCGGCCGCAGTCCAGTGCAGGCCACCGGGCTCGATCAGATTGCGGTTGCCTTGGGAGTCGCGGTTGGCCATGCCGCTTCCCGAGTCGAGGAACAGATAGGTCGCGGCCGAAAAGCCCGCGTGCGGATGCGGCGGGAACGTGGGCGCGCTCATCCACGCGTGGTCGATTCCCATCAAGGGATCGAGCAACGCGGGATCGGCGCCATGCAGGCGAACCGCGCGGAACTGGGTGCCCCGGTTGGCGCGCTGCATGCGGGCGATGGTTGTCATGGCATGGAGCCTTGCGGGGTTCAGGCGCCGGGTGCTGCTGCCAGCGCCGGGTAGTCGATGTAACCCTCGGGGCCTGGCGAATAGAAGCTGTTCTTGTCGGGTGCATTGAGCGCAGCACCCAGGCGAAAGCGCTCGGGCAGGTCGGGGTTGGCCAGAAAAGCGCTGCCAAACACGGTGGCATCGGCCTTGCCAGCGGCCAGTGCGGCCTCGGCGCTTTCCTGGGTCAGGCCGCCGCCGATCAGGTAGGCGCCTTCAAAGCGCGGGCGCAGCAGGGCGTGGTAGTCCACCGGGGTACCAAAAAGGGCGACGTGCAGATAGGCCAGACCCATGCCACGCAGCTGCTCGACCAGGTAGGTGTAGGTCTCTTGCGGCGCTGCGTCGGTGATGCTGTTGAAGTTCATTTCGGGCGAGATCTTGATGCCTACGCGATCGGCACCTGCCTCGGCCGCCATCGCCTTGAGCAGTTCGAGCACAAAGCGGGCGCGGTTCTCGACCGAACCACCGTAGTGGTCTTGCCGCTGGTTGCTGCCCGAGGACAAAAACTGCTCGGGCAGGTAGCCCGAGGCGCCATGCAGCTCGACGCCGTCAAAACCCGCCGTGATGGCGCGGCGCGTGGCCTGGCGGTATTCGTCAATGATCCCGGCGATCTCGTCCAGGCTCAGTGCGCGGGGCGTGACGTAGTCGACCTGGCCCACGGGCGTCCAAGCCTGACCCGCAGGCTGGATGGCCGAGGGTGCCACAGGCGTGGCGCCATCCAGCAGCGACGGGTGCGAGATGCGCCCGCAGTGCATCAGCTGCATGAAAATGCGGCCGCCGCGGGCATGGACGGCCTCGGTCACTTGCTTCCAGGCGGCAACCTGGGCGTCGGTTTCAATGCCCGGTGTGCGCACATAGCCCTTGCCCATGGCAGACGGGAAAACACCTTCGGTGATGATGAGACCGGCACCGGCGCGCTGTGCGTAGTAGGTGGCGGTGATGTCGCCGGGCACGCCGTGGTCGTCGGCGCGCGAGCGGGTCATGGGGGCCATGACGAGGCGGTTGGGCGCCAGAGCGCGGCCGATGCGAACAGGGGTGAACAGTGGGCTCATGGTGTACTCCTTGGAATGTGACTGGGTTGGCAAACGACGGATCCGCGCTGACCATCCGAGCCTTGAGGTGGCACTGACAGGATCCATGCGAATGCGATGGATGCATCTTGCATTAATCTACAAAATAGATAAATACATCAAAATGGCATTCATTGATCCATAAATGGTGCAATCAAATGGAACTGCTGAACGATATGGCCTTGTTTGTCGAGGTCGCCCAAACGCTGAGCTTTCGCCGAGCCGCCGATGCCAGCGGGGTGCCCAGCTCCACGCTGTCCCGGCGCATCAGTGCGCTGGAAAAGGCCATCGGCCTGCGCCTGTTGCATCGCACGACGCGCAGGGTTGACCTCACCGAGGCCGGGCAGCTCTACTACCAACGATGCCGGCGCATCGTCGAGGAGGCCAGGCTCGCCCATGAACAGTTGGGCCAGATGCAGTCGCAGCCCAGCGGTCTGTTGCGCGCCTCGTTACCGGTGGACTTTGCGACCATCTACCTGGCTCCCCTGGTGGCAGAGTTTGCGGGTAGCTACCCCGGCATCACCTTTGACTTTGACCTCACCCCGCGGCGGGTGGACCTGGTTGCCGAACCCTTCGATGTGGCCATTCGCATGGGCGAACTTCACGATTCCAGTCTGATCGCCCGGCTGCTCGCCAGGCTCCCGGTGCAGGCCTACGCCTCGCCGCGCTATCTGGAGCTTTCGGGCGAGCCCACGCACCCCTCCGAGTTGACGCAACATGAATGTCTGGGCTTTCCCAAGGCCGGCAAGTGGGCGCTGCACCGGGGTGAAGAGACCGTGGATGTTGACGTCGGTGGGCGCTTTCATGTCAACAGTGTTGGCATGCTACGGCGCCTGGCCACGCTAGACCTGGGCGTGGTGGTACTGCCTTCGGAGATGGTTGCCGACGACCTGCCAGCCGGGCGACTGCGCAGGGTTCTGCCGGACTGGTACGCACCGTCAACGCCCGTCTATGCGCTCACGGAAACCCGCCTGCTGCCTGCGAAGACGCAGCGTTTCATCGAATTTCTGCAGGAGCGCCTGGGTAAGCCAGGGGCGACCATGCACGCCTGAGCTATTGCGCCATCACCGGGATGCGCACGGCCCCGTCAATTCCCTGGCGACGGCTTTTGCGCAAACGGAAACACCAGGCCCGCTGTGCCATCCACCCAGGCGGGCAGCTTGTGCATCACGCTCGCCAGCAGGGCGCTGGCCTGCCACTGCGCAAGCCAGGCTTGCAGATGGGGCCAGGGCTGGGCGCTCCACCAGTCCGCATCGATGCCGGCGAACTGCCGCACGAACGGCGCAATGGCCATGTCGGCCAGTGTCGCATGGTTACCGAACAGGTAGGAACGTGCCGCCAGTCGCGCATCCAGCTGGTGCAGCCAGGCCGCGGCCGGTGTGCGTTCATCCTCCGTGTTGGTATCCGGGTAGCGATTGGGGTATTTGCAGCGGTCCAGCGCCTGCTTGAAGCGGCCATCGCATTCGGCAATCAGTGCCAGCATGTCCTGATGGTTGCCATGGCTCGGTGCCAGCCAGGCGCCAGGGTCGTTGCGTTGCAAGGCCCACAGCATGATGTCCAGACTTTGTTCCAGCACCAGCCCGGGCGCGCCATCGCCGGTGGGCGGCAGCACCAGCACGGGCACCGTGCCCTTGGGCGATGCCTGCAGCAAGCTCTGGGGTTTGTTTCTGAGCACCACCTCGCGCAGCTCGCAGGTCTGGCCGCTTGCGGCCAGCGCCAGCCGCGCCCGCATGGCATAGGGGCAGCGGCGAAAGGAATAGAGGACGGGCAGGGCGCTCACGCGGAATCGTCCTCGCGACCCACCTCATCCCGGGTGATGGCCCGCGCCGGGTTGCCCGGTTGCCGCGCGCCCAAATGCACTTGTCCACGTTGGTCTGCCAGATCCATCTGGCTTTGCCGCTCGGCCAGTGCACGTTCCTGTTCGGGTGTGCGCGTGCCGTGGCAATAGGGGCAGCTCACCCCCCGCACGTAGTGGGGTGACGCAAGCTCTGCCTCGCCCAGCGGCATGCGGCATGAGCGGCACAGCTGGTGGTGGCCGGGCGCAAGGCCATGGCCCACCGACACGCGCTCGTCGAACACGAAACAGTCGCCATGCCATCGGCTGTTGTTCTCGGGCACGGTTTCGAGGTATTTGAGGATGCCGCCTTCCAGGTGGAAGACCTCGTCGAACCCCTGCGACTTGAGGAAGGCGGTGGACTTTTCACAGCGGATGCCGCCTGTGCAGAACATGGCCACGCGGGGTTTTCCGGCCAGCACGCCACCCGGCTGCGATTGCTGTGCCACCCAGGCCGGAAACTCGGCAAAGCTCCGGGTGTGCGGGTTGATGGCGCGCTCGAAGGTGCCGATGCCCACCTCGTAGTCGTTGCGCGTGTCCACCACCACCACGCCGGGGTCGTCGATGAGGGCGTTCCAGTCCTCGGGCTTCACATAGGTACCGGCATTGCGCGCGGGGTTCAGGTCGGGCACGCCCAGCGTGACGATCTCGCGCTTGAGCCGCACACGCATGCGGTAGAACGGCTGGCGTTCGGTGGGCGCCTGTTTGTGCTGCAAAGCGGCAAAGCGGGGGTCGCTGCGCAGCCAGGCGAGCACCGCGTGTACGGCGACAGGCGCCCCCGCGATGGTGCCGTTGATGCCCTCAGGCGCCAACAGCAGCATGCCGCGCACGCCATGTTCGTCGCACAACGCCTGCAGCGGCGCACGCAATGCGGCGCAGTCGGGCAGATCGACAAACTGGTACAGGGCAACGGTGAGATAGCGGGGGGTGACCGGGTCCACGAAAGGCGCGCCATTAAAGAGGTGGGGGGATGATAGCGGCCGCGTTTTGCCGCAGCGGATCGCGCAGTTGAGTGCATTGCCCGCGCTGTCCTATTCCCTGCCTGCCGTGGCGTCGGCTTGCATCCTGTGGGGGCTGAAGCGCCTTGTCTTTCAGGCTATCTTTCAACTTTTCTCCATTTCCTCATGCAAAGACGACATTTTTCTTTGGGTTGGATGGCTGTTTCTGCACTGCCCCTGTGGGGTTGCACTGCGGCAGGCATGGCGAACGGACCGGGTAGCGCCACTCGCGACAGAACCGCCCGCCAATGGAGCGACACGCTGGCTGGCATCGAGCGCGCCGCCCAGGGCCGCCTGGGCGTGGCCATGCTGGACACGGGCTCGGGCCTGGCGCTGGGTTGGCGGCAAGACGAGCGTTTTGCCATGGCCAGCACCTTCAAGCTGGTGCTGGCTGGCTGGCTGGCTGGATGCTTGCCCTGGTGGACCAGGGCAGGGAGCGGCTGGATGCGCGCGTGCACTACGCGGCAGCGGATGTGGTGGCGTATTCGCCCGTGAGCGGCCCGCGCGCGGGCGACGGTGGTGGCCTCACGGTGGGCGAGCTGTGCTCCGCCACTGTGAGCCTGAGCGACAACACCGCCGCCAACGTGCTGCTGGCGCGCCACGGCGGCCCGGCCGGGTTCACGGCTTTTGTGCAATCACTGGGTGACGGCATCACGCGGCTGGACCGCACCGAGCCCACGCTCAACGAAGCCGCCGTGGGCGACCCGCGCGACACCACCACGCCGCTGGCCATGCTGCAGACGATGCAAAAACTGGTGCTGGGTGATGCACTCACCGCCTCATCGCGCGCCTGGCTTCAGCGCTGGCTGGTGGAGACCCGCACCGGCGACCAGCGCCTGCGCGCGGGCGTGCCGGGCTGGACGGTGGGTGACAAGACCGGCACGGCCAGCGACAGTGGCACGGCCAACGATGTGGCGGTTTTGTGGCCACCCGCCGGTGGTGCCCCGGTGCTCGTGACCTGCTACCTCACGCGGTCCGCAACCAAGCCAGCGCAGCGCGACGCCGCCATCGTCCAGGTGGCGCGGGCCGTGGCAACGGCGCGCGAGACGTTCAGAGCTTCTTGACCAGCACCTGGCTGCGCCGGTCCCAGTTGTATTTGCGCTTGCGGGCCTCGGGCAGCCAGTCCGGGTCGACCACCACGAAACCGCGCTTGATGAACCAGTGCATGGTGCGCGTGGTCAGCACGAAGATGCTGTCCAGCCCCATGGCGCGGGCGCGCTGCTCGATGCGCTTGAGCAGTTTTTCGCCATCGCCCGTGCCCTGGCTTTGCGGCGATACCGTGACGGCGGCCATCTCGGCCGTGCGGGCCTCGGGGTAGGGGTAGAGCGCGGCGCAGCCAAAGATCACGCCGTCGTGCTCGATGACGGTGTAGCTTTCAATGTCGCGCTCGATCTCGGTGCGGTCGCGCTTGACCAGGGTGCCGTCCTTCTCGAACGGCTCGATCAGTTGCAGGATGCCGCCCACGTCGTCGATGGTGGCCTCGCGCAGCTCTTCGAGCTTTTCGTCGATCACCATGGTGCCGATGCCGTCGTGCACATACACCTCCAGCAGCAGCGAGCCGTCGAGTGCGAAAGGAATGATGTGGCTGCGCTCCACGCCCGCCTTGCAGGCCTTCACGCAGTGCTGCAAATAAAAGCCCGTGTCGGTGGGCTGCTGGGCGGTGGGCAGCGTGGCCAGCAGGGCCTGCGCCGCGGCCAGTGGCAGCTCGGTGTCGATGGGGTTGTCTTCGCTCGCGGGCTCGCCAGGCTGCATGCGGATGCCGGACACCTCGGTCAGGAAAATCAGCTTGTCGGCGCGCAGCTCGATGGCCACGCTGGTGGCCACTTCTTCCATGGCCAGGTTGAAGGCCTCGCCGGTTGGCGAGAAGCCAAACGGCGACAGCAACACCAGCGCGCCCATGTCCAGCGTGCGCTGGATGCCCGCCACGTCCACCTTGCGCACCACGCCCGAATGCTGAAAGTCCACGCCATCCACAATGCCCACGGGCCGCGCGGTCAGAAAGTTGCCCGAAATCACGCGCACCGTGGCGCCCGCCATGGGGGTGTTGGGCAGGCCCTGGCTGAACGCGGCCTCAATCTCGTAGCGCAACTGTCCGGCGGCCTCTTGTGCGCAATCGAGCGCCACCGAGTCGGTGATGCGGATGCCGTGCGAATACTTGGCGGCATGTCCCTTGGCCGCCAGTTGCTCGTTCACCTGGGGCCGAAAGCCGTGCACCAGCACGATGCGCACGCCCATGGCCTGGATCAGCGCCAGGTCTTGCGCAATGTTGTGCAGCTTGCCCGCCGCGATGCCTTCGCCCGTGAGCCCGATCACAAAGGTCTGGTTGCGGAACTTGTGGATATAGGGCGCCACCGAGCGGAACCAGGGGACGAAGGTGAAATTGAAAACGGCGGACATGTGCGGTGGACGGGGCGGTCGGAGAGGGTGGAAAACAGCCAAGGCTGGGATAATTCGCGATTGTCTATGAAGTTCCTGCCTTGACTGCGTCCACCGCCTCCACTCCCCTGCACATCGAGTTTCCGGAATCCCTGCCCGTCTCCGCGCGGCGCGACGAGATCATGGAGGCCATGCGCCAGCACCAGGTCATCATCGTGTGCGGTGAAACCGGCTCGGGCAAGACCACGCAGCTGCCCAAGATCGCGCTGGCGCTGGGCCGGGGCAAGTGCAACGCCAAGCCGGGGCAAAAAGGCCAGCTCATTGGCCACACCCAGCCGCGCCGCATTGCTGCCAGCAGCGTGGCCAAGCGCATCGCCGAAGAGCTGAAGACCCCGCTGGGCGACGTGGTGGGTTTCAAAGTGCGCTTCCAGGACCGCCTTTCGCGTGATGCCTCCGTCAAGCTGATGACCGACGGCATCTTGCTGGCCGAGACGCAGACCGACCCGCTGCTCCGTGCCTACGACACCATCATCATCGACGAGGCGCACGAGCGCAGCCTGAACATCGACTTTCTGCTCGGCTACATCCGCCAGATCCTGCCGCGCCGGCCCGACCTGAAGGTGGTGGTGACCTCGGCCACCATCGATGCGGACCGCTTTGCCAAGCATTTTGAATCTGCAAAAGGCCCCGCGCCCATCATCATGGTGTCGGGCCGCACATTCCCCGTAGAGCAGCGCTACCGCCCGTTTGAAGAAAGCCGCGACTATGGCCTCAACGAGGCCATTGCCGACGGCGTGGATGAGTTGTGGCAGGGCAATGCGGCGGGCGACATCCTCGTATTCCTGCCCGGCGAGCGCGAGATCCGCGAGGCGGCCGACCACCTGCGCAAGCACCTGTCGCACCAGCCGGTGATGCGCAATGCCGAGGTGCTGCCGCTGTTTGCACGCCTGAGCCAGGCCGAGCAGGACCGCATCTTTGACGGCCACACGGGCCGCCGCATTGTGCTGGCCACCAACGTGGCCGAGACCTCGCTGACGGTTCCAGGCGTCCGATACGTCATTGACGCAGGCACAGCGCGCGTCAAGCGCTACAGTTTCAGAAGCAAAGTGGAGCAACTGCTGGTCGAGCCCGTCAGCCAGGCTGCCGCAAACCAGCGCGCCGGCCGCTGCGGCCGTGTGGCCAACGGCATCTGCATCCGCCTGTACGACGAGGCCAGCTTCAACAGCCGCCCGCGTTTTACCGACCCCGAAATCCTGCGCAGCTCGCTCGCAGGCGTCATCCTGCGCATGAAGTCGCTGCACCTGGGTGACGTGACGCAGTTTCCGTTCATCGAGGCGCCCTCGGGCCGCGCGATTGCCGACGGCTACCAGCTACTGGCCGAACTGGGCGCGGTGGACGATGCCAATGAACTCACGCCCATGGGCACAGAGCTGTCACGCCTGCCGCTCGATCCGCGCGTGGGCCGCATGATCATCGAGGCGCGTGACCGCAAGGCGCTCGATGAGGTGCTGGTGATTGCCAGCGCGCTCAGCGTGCAGGACGTGCGCGACCGCCCCATGGAGGCGCAGCAGCAGGCCGACCAGGCGCAGGCCAAGTTCGACGACGACAAGAGCGAGTTCAGCGGCTACCTGAAGCTGTGGAAGTGGATCAACGAGGCCCGGGGCGGCGCGCCCAGCCTGCCATCGGCCCGCGCGCAGAAGGCCATGGCCGCCCACAAGGCCCCTTCGCAAGCCTTTCTGCCCGTGGCCCAGCGCACGGTTGCGGCCGTGCAGCCCGCGCCCGCGGCCGCGGTGCCTGCGCCCACCCACAAGCTCAGCAACCGCCAATATGAGCAGCTGCTGCGCCAGAACTTCATCAGCATCCGCCGCCTGCGCGAGTGGCGCGACATCCACACCCAGCTGCTCACGGTGGTGACCGAGCACAAGTGGCAGATCAACACCCAGCCCGCCAGCTACGAGCAGCTGCACCTGTCCATGCTGGCCGGCCTGCTGGGCAACGTGGGCGCCAAGAGCGACGAGGAAGACTGGTATCTGGGCGCACGCGGCATCAAGTTCTACAAGCACCCCGGCGCGCACCTGTCCAAAAAGCCGGGCCGCTGGATCATTGCGTCGGAACTGGTCGAAACCACGCGCCTGTTTGGCCGGGGCATCGCCGCCATCGAGCCGCAGTGGCTGGAGCAGATGGGCGGGCACCTTTTAAAGAAGCAGCTGCTCGACCCGCATTGGGAGAAAAAGTCTGCCGAAGTGGTGGCGCTGGAGCGCGCCACACTCTACGGCATCGTCGTCTACAACAACCGCCGCGTGAACTTCGGCAAGGTAGACCCCCACGCCGCGCGCGAGGTCTTCATCCGCGAAGCGCTGGTGGGCGGCAACTGGGAGACCAAGCTGCCGTTTCTGGCCGCCAACCAGAAGCTCATCGCCAAGGTCGAAGAGCTGGAACACAAGTCGCGCCGCCAGGACGTGCTGGTGGATGACGAACTCATTTACGCCTTTTATGACCAGCAACTGCCGCCCGAGGTGTGCAGCGGCCACAGCTTCGAGGCCTGGTACCGTGAGGAAAGCAAAAAGCAGCCCGACCTGCTCAAGCTCACGCGCGAAGAGCTCATGCGCCACGAGGCCGCAGGCATCACCACCAACGCCTTTCCCAAGACGGTGCGGCTGGGTGGTGTGGACTGCGCCGCCAGCTACCTGCACGAGCCCGGCGACCCGCGCGACGGCATCACGGTGACCATTCCGCTGTTCGTGCTCAACCAGGTGAGCGACGAGCGCTGCGAGTGGCTGGTGCCCGGCATGCTCAAGGACAAGATCCAGGCCCTGCTCAAAAGCCTGCCCCAGCGCCCGCGCAGCCGCTTTGTGCCGCTGCCCGACAGCGCCACGCGCCTGGCCGAACTGCTGGGCGCACCCGAGCGTTTTGGCACCGGCAGCCTGACCGACGTGCTGCTCAAGCAGGTGCGCGACGAAACCTCGCTCGATGTGAAGCGCGCCGACTTCAAGCTCGACATGCTCAGCCCGCACCTGTTCATGAACTTCCGCGTGGTCGATGAGCACGGCCGTCAGCTCGGCCACGGCCGCAACCTGGGCGCGCTCAAGGCCGAGTGGGGCGCCAAGGCGCGCGGCGCGTTCCAGGCGCTGGCGGGGCTCAAGCTCGGCGGTGCGGCAGAGGGTTCGAAATCTGAATCAAATATGCCTCAAGCGCTTGATGGTAAAGCGCAAGCAGCTATTCAATCAGGAGTAAAAGGTGGCGCTCAGCCTGCCCAGCCCGCCAAACCAGCCAGCACCACGCCATCGGCCCCCTCAACCCCGGCTGGCCAGCGCTACACCACCTGGGCGTTTGGCGAGCTGCCCGAGCTCATGGAGATCAAGAAGGCCGGCCAGACGCTGATTGGCTTTCCGGCGCTCATCGACGGCGGCGACGCCGTGACCATCGAAGTTTTCGACGAGCCTGAAGTGGCAGCCGCCAAGCACCGCGCGGGCCTGCGCCGCCTGTTTACGCTGCAGATCAAGGACGCGCTCAAGTACCTCGAAAAGAACATTCCCGACCTGCAGAAGATGGCCGTGGCCTACATGCCGCTCGGAACGCAGGAAGAACTGCGCACCCAGATCATCGACGTGGCGCTCGACCGCGCCTTTTTGCTCGACCCGCTGCCCACCGACGAGTTCGCCTTCAAGCGCCGCGTGGAAGAGGGCAGGGGCCGCCTCACGCTGATCGCCAATGAAGTTGCCCGCCTGGCGGCCACCATCCTCACCGAATACGCGGCAGCCGCCCGCAAGATCAAGGACACCAAGAACGCGCCCGAGGCCACGGCGGACGCACAGCAGCAACTGCAACGCCTGGTGCCCAAGAACTTCATTGCCGCAGCTCCGTGGACGCAACTGGCCCACTACGCCCGCTACCTCAAGGCCATCACCCTGCGGCTCGACAAATACCGCGCCGACCCCGCCCGCGACGCCGCCAAACTGGCCGAGCTGCGCCCGCAAGAGCAGCGCTACTGGCGCCTGGTGGCCGAGCGCAAGGGTGCCGTGGATGCGCGCATGCAAGAGCTGCGCTGGCTGCTGGAAGAGTTGCGCGTGAGCTTCTTCGCGCAAGAGCTGCGCACGCCCCAGCCGGTGAGTGTGAAGCGGCTGGACAAGTTGTGGGCGCAGATTCAGAGCTGAGTGGATCAGAGCGCAGTAGAGGAGGGTGGGCGCATGCCTACCGCTTCATCTCCATCACTCTTCAACCACTTCCCCCAGGTCGCCCGCAATCAGCTTGAACTGTTCCAGCGCGGCCTGCAGGTCTTCCACGATCTCCAGGGCAATCACGCCGGGCGCGGGCAGGTTGTCGCTGTCGGCCAATGAATCATCTTTGAGCCAGAAGATGTCCAGGCTGGTTTTGTCGCGCGCCACCAGTTCGTCGTAGCCGTAAGCGCGCCAGCGGCCCGCGGGGTTCTCGGGTGACCAGGTGGCCTGCCGCTGCTGGCGGCTATCGGCCTGGTACAGCGCCACAAACTCGTCCAGGTCAGCGCGGGTCAGCGGGTTGGTCTTGAGCGTGAAGTGTTTGTTGGTGCGCAGGTCGTAAATCCACAGCTGCTTGGTCCATGGCGTTTCGCTGGCGGGCTTCTTTTCAAAGAACAGCACGTTGGCCTTTACGCCCTGGGCGTAGAACAGGCCCGTGGGCAAGCGCAGCAGCGTGTGCACATCGCACTCGTGCAACAGTTTTTTGCGAATGGTCTCGCCTGCGCCGCCTTCAAACAGCACGTTGTCGGGCAGCACCACCGCGGCGCGGCCGTGGGTGGTGAGCAGCGTCTTGATGTGCTGCACAAAGTTAAGCTGCTTGTTGCTGGTGGTGGCCCAGAAGTCGTCGCGCTCGATGGTGTCCTTCTCGGTGCTGGTGCGGCCGTCTTCACCCACGATGACGGTGCTGCTCTTCTTGCCAAAGGGCGGGTTGGCCAGCACCACCTCATAGCGCTCGCCGGGGTCGGCCGCCAGTGCGTCGCCCACCACCACGGGCACCTGCTTTTCGGAGCCAATGCCGTGCAACATCATGTTCATGGCGCACACGCGGGCCGTGCCCTGCACCAGCTCATAGCCGGTGAAGGCTTTTTCCTTCAGGTGCTTGAGCTGGTCGCGCGTCAGGCTTTTGTTATGGCTGGTGATGTAGTTGTGCGCGGTGAACAAGAAGCCACCCGTGCCGCAAGCCGGGTCGGTAATGCGCTCGCCGGGCTGCGGGGCAATGCAGTCCACCATGGCCTGAATGAGTGCGCGTGGCGTGAAATACTGGCCCGCGCCGCTCTTGGTGTCTTGCGCGTTTTTCTCCAGCAGGCCCTCATATGCATCGCCCTTTACATCGGCGCCCAGAATCGTCCAGGTTTCGGCCCCGATCAAATCCACGACCACGCGGCGCAGCTTGGCCGGGTCTTGAAACTTGTTTTGCGCCTTGCCAAAAATCAGGCCCAGCGTGCCTTTTTCTTGCCCCAGCTTTTCCAGCGCATGGCGGTAGTGGTCAAACAGCTCGTCGCCGTCCTTGGCCAGCAGCGTGGGCCAGGCGTAGGCTGCTGGCACGATGCTGGGCTGGTTGTACGGCGGCTGCGATCGCTCGTCGGCCATCTTCAGGAACAGCAGGTAGGTGAGCTGCTCCACATAGTCGCCATAGCTCATGCCGTCGTCGCGCAGCACGTTGCAGTAGTTCCAGAGCTTCTGGACGAGGGAGTTGGTGGTGATGCTCACTTTGGATGGTTCTGGTGAATCAGGTTTTCTGAAAGAGTTCAGTGCAAAGCGCATGGATCATTCGGCGTGCCCGCGCCAGCGCCACGCCAGACTGCTTGGCCAGCAACAGTGGCCCTTGCTCATCTGTTTCTGGCTGCAATATCGCCACGATGCGCCGGGCAGCAGGCGCGTCCATCAGTGGCAGCATGTCGCGGGCCAGCAGCCGTGCGCTGACCTCTTCATGGTCAAAGTCGTCTACCTCGAATAGATCGGCGTGTTGGGTGCCTGCGTATTCGTAGTTGTCGCATTCAAGATAGTGCCGCAGGTAAAGCAGCAAATCCGGCGCATCACGCCCAGGGTGTGTCAGTTTGCGGTCTTGCCAAGCAGTGATCTTGAGCATGGCCAGCGCAGGCATGCTCGCCACCTGAGCCCATACGTTTTCTGGTAACTGCACCTTGTGACTGGCTTGCAGCGCTTCACGCATGCCAAAGCAGTCAAACACGGTGTGCTCATCAGGGGGCCAGGCCAGGGTGCGGTCGGCCCGTTCCACGCCGCCGAACGGCACGATGTCCAGTGGGTACTTCGTTTGCTTATGGCGCAGTTTGTGGGTGGCATCGTTAGATACGGCCTCAAACTCCCCGCACTCAATCAGCGCCTGGCGCAAGGCAGCGAAAGTGCCCCAGTCGCGCACCATCACGCCAAAGTCCATGTCCTGTGTTTTTCGCTGGGTGTCGATGCCATGCACATGCAGCAGCATCACGTCGCGCGCAGCAGCCCCCATCAGAAAAAAGTCTGTGCCCAGCGGCAGTGCCACCGCCCGCAGCGGGCGTACTACCTGTGCCAACGGCACCAGATCAAACCTGGCGGATAAGTCGTGCAACATGGTCTTCGTACAGGCGTTTGGCAGTTTCAAGGCACCGCGCGTCGCCGGTGGCCATCAGGTCGGCATACACCAGCACGGGCGGTACACAAGGCCCAGCCATCTCGTCTTGAGGAAAATGCCAAAACCGGCGGCGCACCTCCACCACGGCCTTGTGCGCCACGTCTGGTTCTTTGGCAAAGCGGTAGCGTGCTGCCAGTGGGCCGGGCAGTTTGTCGGCATACATCGTCAGCTCGCCGGGCGTGAGGTAACTGGTAAGCAGCGCGCCAGCGGGCTCGCCGCCCCATTGGGCACCATGCTGGGCAAGCGGCCACTCTTGCCAATCGGCAATAGCCGGCACGTAGTAACGGCCCAGCAAGGTGCGCGGCCGCAGCTGGCGGGCATAGGCGTCTGCCCACTGCGCGAGCAGTCGCTCGCCATCAAACAACCGGCGGGTGCCGCGCTTGCCATTGAGGTCTGCCACAAAACCCTGGCTCTGCAGGTCTGGCATGACCCAGCCCACCGTGCCATGCGCTACACCAGCGCGTGCTGCCAACTCGCGGTAGGGCAAATTGACCCACTCGGGGTGGCAAAGCAGTGCAAACAGCACTTGCAAACCGGTGGATTGAAAGGCCCGCCCCACCTGCGGCGCCGCTGCCTTGGTCAAGGGTTTGCGGCCTGTGGCCCATACCAGAACATGGGGCTGCTGAATGAAGGCATTGCCCACCGTGTCGACAAACTCACGCCCCTGCTTGCGCAGGGCGTCTGCCATATCCTGGCGGATGTAGTCGGCCACCAAGAGCCCTGGCAAGCTGTGCGCCGCCGCTTGCCGGTCGAGCTGATGCAGGGCAGCGCCCAGGTTGGCCGGGCGCAACTGGCGGCGCACTTCGACCACGTACCTTTGGCCCTTGCCACCGCGGCCAATCTGCAGCACGGCGTCTGCATGCGCCACGCCCCCCTGCGGTTGAATGGGCTCCCATTGCGCGTCCAGCCCCAGGTCGCGAGCGGCCTGCAACGCCGCGTTCAGGAGAAGGGTTTCAGGTGGGGGAGGTGTTTTGTCCATTTTTGATGATTGTCCACGATTGTTGGACAAATCTCAATAATGGACAAAGTACGCGGTCATGCGCGCAACATCCATGGCGGGTGGGGATCGCAGTTCCGCTGTTGGCGCGGCTTGCGGAGCCTGTGCGGCAGAAGGTGTCGAAGCGAAAAGCGGTTCCGGCGAGGACAGTTTTTGCCGCCTTCGCAGGCCCATAGCCCTGCTATGGGGCAAGAAGGCGGTGAAAAACGGACTGCCGCAGCCGCTTTGCAGCCGACGCTCCTTCTGCCGCGCAGGCTCCTCACAGCAGGTACACCCCGGTCTGCGCCAGCTCGGGCCGGGCCTTGACCTGCGGCAGCAGCGCACGCGGGAACACCAGCGCCTTGCCGATCCAGTCGGGGCGACGCTGGGCCAGGGCCGTGATGCGGCGCGCCGCTGGCCGGGATGAGATGCAAGGCGCAAACCGCAGACATGGCCATTGCCATGGCGAGGATTTGCAACGCCGCAGATCGCCCGGCAAGCGGATGCGCAGCACGCGGACCTGGCTCGGTGTCGCCCCCTACTTGTCGACGATGCGCAGGCCGTCGGGGTCGCCGTCTGCGACGAAAATGCGGAGGGAGAAAGGCTGATTCACACTACTAGCCTTTTCATATCAATCTCTAAAAGATACCGCGACATCAATCTTTGACGCTGATGTTCTGTAATCGAATCTATTGCGATAACCCGCAACTATTCGATTGCGAAAATTCAACATTTCCTGCGCACGTGAGCGCTCGGCAGGATCACCCTCATTTGACTTCCAAAGGTCTTCGAGCTTTTTGTAATGCGCATTCACTCGGTCAGTATTCGGATCGCCCGCGAGCAAATAGGATTCAATCAGCATACCTGGACGATCTGCCACTAGCTCGCTTCCACCCGGTAAAGCCTTCAACGCCTCCATAGCTGCCCCCACAGACAACGTACCTTTGCACAAAGCACGGAAGGATTCAGGTTGCTTTGTACGGAGGGCAATCAAATACGACACCAAAATCGCGTCAAGATAGTGATTTTCCGGCGTTTGGTGCATGACGACCGCCAACATGGTGACGCATCGCTCACGGGCTCGCAACGACAACTGAAACACATCTGCCAGTGCAGAAAAGTAGTCAACAAAGTGACTCTTGTCGTACTGCAATTCCCCTCTGCGCCCTACAAAAATATCGTCCATCCCAAACCGGGTGAGCAGTGTTGTGGTGTGACGCTTGGAGTCAATTTTCGGAATGCCAAACTCAAGATCAAAGAAGCGCCTCAAGTATTCCTGCGTGTCTGACTTTTCGCCATAAACCGACGCAACACTCGCAGAAAGCTGCGCCTTATCAACAGAAAGTACAAAAACGATATTCGACAGATCAAACAGGTGTTTGATACGTTCTAAAAGTTCAATTGCAAATGTGGGGCGGCAACGGTCCAACTCATCAATGAAGAAGATGAGTGAATCCCGCTTTCCACCCTCTTTCAATTGAGCTACTGCCGCCTCAAGGTCGTCGCGGAGCTTCTTCAACGCAGCCTTTTCCTTTTGAAAAGCATCGATCGCATCACCAGTAACACCACCAGCGACGTCGGCCGCAACAGCCTCAAACTCGCGCTCCAAATCCAATGCGCCAAGAGTTGCTGCCTTTGCTCCTGCAATCAATCCACGCTTCGCTACAGCAGTGGTTATCTTCTTGACACTAGTGAGATGCTTTTTGAAAGTGGTCTTAGCCTCGCCATCCACAAAATCAATGCAATCCAACTCTGACACCAATGCCACCAACGGATCATCAACAAAGTCGGTCTGCCAGGCATTGAAGTACACGCACTGGAAATTCGCCTGCTCCAGTTTGGCTTTCAACATTCTCACTAGCGTCGTTTTACCTGTTCCCCATGGCGAATCAAGCGCCAGCACAAACGGGCCGTTGAACTTGTCAAGTAGTCCAGCAAGAAACTCCACGGCTGGCTTACGCTCAAGTGCGTCGTTACGAAACGGGTCATCAGAGGGAATCTCTAGCTCAGGCAATCGAAACTTCATTGGTGCAAATCCTAATGTTGAGTTGATGCTGTAAAGGCTTTCGCAAGGGTCGCCTGCCGCAGCGCCTGCGCGCGCTGGAGGTTGGCATCGACCTCGGCTGCGACTTCGCGAATGATGGACAGGTGGCGGTCTACTTCGGCGACGATTCGGACTTGCTCGGCGATTGGCGGCAGTGCCACGGGAATCATTCGAATGTTCCCCATTGACAATGAAGGTTGCGCAACCGCCTTAGTGAGTCCTAGGGCTAAATTCTTGCCAGTAGGTGATCGAAGAAACATCTCAACATAGGGCGAATTCACATTCGCTGGGTCTACCCGAATCATGGCGATGTTGGGACCAAGAAAGTATTCCCGGTCATTCGGTGTGCAGGCGACGTTTCCGGTTCCGGCGCCAACGAAGACCATCAATAGATCTCCAGCCCCAACTCGCGACCGAGTAAGGGTACTAACTGAATCGCTGTGGACGCGAGAGAAGTCGGTCCGCCTAAACCCATCCGGCCCTGCGTTTTCAGCTTTCAATACAGCGAGGTCACCATCATTCGCGTATGTGACGTATTTCGTGTATTCAAAACCTGCGAGCTTCGTCACGAAAGCAATGGCGTCAACAGCAATCCACGTCCACCCGTCAGGCAAGCCACCAAGTACGGACTGATTTGCAGCGTCCGGCTCTTTGTACTTTCCACGCCCCGCCCACTTCGCCCGCCGCTCCCCAAGAATCCGCTGCAAAAGCTGTTCGCCGGTCTCGTAGGTGCGGCCTTCACGGCGGGCCAGGGAGGCTTCGGTTTCTACGAGGCGGCCTTCGACGGCGGCTTTGAGGACGGAGGCTTTGTAGCGTTTGAGGTTGGCTTTGACGCGCTGGAGGTTGGCGACGGCTTCGTCGAGGCGGGAGAACTGTTTTTCGAGTTCGGCGACGATTTCGCGCTGCGTCTCAAGGCCGGGACATGGCACAGGAATGTCCAGCATCGTGCCTTGACTGACGGTGTTCTGCCCGGCGCTGGACACCATGTTCAATTCGATGTGGCGCCTTACAGTCTGCGAGTTGAAGTAGTGCGCCAAATACCGATGATCCACTAGTGTCCTGAGTTAAAAATTCATTGAATTATTTTCTGCCAATGCAATCAGTCGTGTGGTGTCATTGCACGATGAGGTGGCCATGAGCGGAAGACCAAAGACTCCATTGGTGTTGAGCGTGACGGAGCGCGAACAGCTGATCGCGCTGACCAAGCGTCGCAAGACGGCGCAGGCTCTGGCGTTGCGAGCGCGCATCGTGCTGGCCTGTGCCGAAGGTTCGGATAACAAAGTGGTGGCAGCGCGCCAGCGGGTCACGCAGCAGACGGTATCGAAGTGGCGCGGTCGGTTTGTCCAGCTGCGGCTGGACGGTCTGCTTGACGCACCGCGCCCGGGTGCACCGCGTACGATCGACGATGCCCGAGTCGATGCCGTCATCGCCAAGACGCTGGAGTCCGTGCCCGCTGGTGCCACGCACTGGAGCACGCGCAGTATGGCGCGCGCCATGGATGTGTCACAGACGGCTGTGAGTCGAATCTGGCGGGCTTTCGGCTTGCAGCCGCACCGCCATGAAACCTTCAAACTCTCCAGTGATCCGCTGTTCGTCGAGAAGGTGCGCGACATTGTCGGCCTGTACATGGATCCGCCGCTCAAGGCGATGGTGTTGTGCGTGGATGAGAAGAGCCAGATCCAGGCGCTGGACCGTACACAGCCGATCCTGCCGCTGGCACCGGGCATCCCCGAGCGGCGAACCCACGACTACATGCGCCATGGCACGACGACGCTGTTTGCGGCGCTGGACATTGCCACGGGCGAAGTGATCGGGGAGTTGCATCGGCGCCATCGCAGCACGGAGTTCCTGCAATTTCTGCGAACCATCGAAGCCAACGTGCCTGCTGGCTTGGACGTGCATCTGGTGATGGACAACTACGGCACGCACAAGACCCCCTCAATCAGGGCATGGTTCGGCAGACATCCCAGGTTTCACGTGCACTTCACGCCCACCTCTGCATCCTGGCTGAACCAGGTCGAGCGCTGGTTCGCCACCCTGACCGAGAAGTGCATCCGTCGCGGCACGCACAGATCAACAAGACAGCTCGAACAAGCAATCCGCGAATACCTCGAACTCAACAACGCGGATCCAAAACCATTCGTCTGGGCCAAGTCCGCCGACGACATCCTTGCAAGCATCGAAAGATTTTGTCTGCGAATTTCTAACTCAGGACACTAGGGCTTGATTCGGTCGCAAGCGAATGAAGTGATCGCAGTACGCCCAAACGCGATTCGCTCGGAATTGGATCACCCGGCCAACTAGAGCCTTGCTGCCGTTTACTCGGATGCAAACGAGGTCGCCGTGTTGGAGTGCGTACTTGGCAAGTTCCTTGGCAGTGAGGCGAAATTCTCTGGGGTCTGACTCGTCGATGCTGCCTGCTGTTATGTTTGCAAGTCGCAATACCGGTGTTTCCATCCCATCTGCGCCGCTACGTTTCGAGAGCCCGTTCTGAGATTCCAGAATCAAGTCGCGAAGTGGAATCATGGAAAGTTCACTCACGCCGCCAACTCCCGATTCAGTTCTTCAATCACCTTGGGCAGTTCCGCGCCAAAGAGCTGGTGCACTTTGCCCAGGCCGCCTTGGGCATTGAAGGGGGCGTATTCAAAGTCGTCTATTTCAATGCCGAGGTTGGCGGCGATGTGGTCGCGGATCATTTCTAGCCAGTGTTGTTGCTCAGTGGTGAACGGGTTGTTGTTGCTTGTCTGCTGGTGCTGGGCCAGCCAGGCTTTGAAGTTGGCCTGCACGCGCTCGGGGTAGGGCACCAGTTCGTTGGTCTGCTGCATGGCAAAGCGCACCAGGCTGACCAAGTCCGTCAACAGGCGGCGCTGCGTGGCGCCTTTCACTGCGCCTTTGCGCAGTGTGGCGTAGGCCTGCCACAGGGCGCCTTCGTCAATGTTCAGCGGCGGGGCGTGCAGGGCGTCGGCCAAGGCTTGCACGTCTTCAAACTTGAGCGGGGCGCGCGTGGGGCGGCTATACAAGATTTGCAGGGCGGTGATTTCGTCTTTGTGCTGCTTGATGAAATCTTCAAAGCTTTGCACCAGCGCCCCAGCGTGACCTTCGCGGTCGCTGCCTTCGCTAAAGCCGGCGTGCAGCAGGCTGTCTTGGGTGACCGTGTCGATCACCAGGTCGGCCTTTTGCTTCATTTTTAATAGCTGCTCGCGCAGGGCGGGAGCGGCGAATGGCTTGGTTGCATCCCGAAGGCGCTGGTTGGCCTCGGCGGGCGACATGTCTTGGGTGGCGTCGATGGCCAGGGCGTCCACAATGCCGCGCGCCAGCTCGCGCAGGGTTTTGCCGCCACTCAGCTCTACCACCTTGGCGCGGTCGGCATCGCTGGCGTCTTTGTCCAGCCGGGCCAGGCGGGCGGCGATGCTTGATAGGACATCGTCTTCCACATTGCCCAGGCTCACGGCTTGCAGCAGTTTGTCCAGGGGCACGCTTTTCTTGGTGTCCATGGGGCGGCTGTCGGTTTTGTCGCGCTCGCACACACCCACGCAATCGACGATGACGAAATGGTCCTTCTTGATGTGTTCGCCGGGGTTGACGCTGCGCAGGTCGTCGTCTTTGCACACGCGCACGCCACGGCCTTTCATCTGCTCGAAGAAGCTGCGGCTTTTCACGCTGCGCATGAAGACGACGATTTCCACCGGTTTGATGTCGGTGCCGGTGGCGATCATGTCCACCGTGACGGCCACGCGGGGGTAGTAGCCGGTGCGGAAGTCTTTAATCAGCTGCTCGGGGCTGGTGCCGCCGCCCTGGGCGCTGCGGTAGGTGATTTTTTGCGCAAACTCGTTTCCGCGGCCAAACTCTTCGCGCAGGATTTCGACAATCTTTTCGGCGTGGTTGTCGTCTTTGGCAAAGATGAGGGTTTTGGGCAGCTCTTGCCGCTGGGGGAACATGTCGGGCTGCCAGCGGTCGCGCAGGGTGCGCACCACGGTGCGGATCTGGTCGGGCGTTTGCACGGCGCGGTCCAGCTCTTCGGGCTGGTATTCAAAGTCGTCGTCCAGCTGCCAGGCGGTTTTGCGGCGGGTGGCCTTGTCTTGCGTTTCCAGCCAGAAGCCTTTGTCCACCTTGGCGCCTTGCTCGCTCACTTCGGTTTTGATGCGGTAGACGTCGTAGTTGACGTTCACGCCATCGGCCACGGCCTGGGCGTGGCCGTATTCCACGACCAGGTTTTGGTTGAAGAAGCCAAAGGTCTGTTTGTTGGGCGTGGCGGTCAGGCCAATCAGGTACGCGTCAAAGTATTCCAGCACCTGGCGCCACAGGTTGTAGATGCTGCGGTGGGCCTCGTCGGTAACCACAATGTCAAAGCTCTCGATGGGTATGGCCGGGTTGTAGCCAATGGGCTCGGGGTCTTTGAACAGGCCTTCGATGCGTTCGGTGCTTTCTTCGTCGGCCTCTTCGGTCAGCTCGCGCCCTTTGAGCATGCTGAACATGCGCTGGATGGTGCAGATGACCACGCGGGCGCTGGTGTCGAGCTGGTTGCTTTGCAGGTGCTGAACGATGTATTCCTCGCCAAACTTGTAGTTGTTGTAGGGGCTGGCGTAGGCGTCAAACTCTTTTTTGGTCTGGCGTGCCAGGTTGCCCCGGTCTACCAAGAACAGCACGCGCCGCGCGCCGCCAAACTTGATGAGGCGGTAGATGAAGCCGATGCTGGTGAAGGTTTTGCCGCTGCCGGTGGCCATCTGGATCAGGGCCTTGGGCTTGTTGGCGGCGAGGCTTTTTTCCAGGTTGGTGATGGCGCCAATTTGGGCGGGCCACAGTGCATAGTGCGCGCCGCCGCTGCCCCATTCGGTAACCAGCTTGGGCATGGCGCGCATGCGGGCCAGAAAGGTGCTGGGCGCTTCGCTGACACCTTGGCTGCCTACTGCCGGGGGCAGCAGTGCCAGCCACTGTGCCAGCAGCTCGGGGCGGAAGAAGGCGAACACGCTGCGGGCGCGCGGCTCAGGGTCCAGACCGTTGGTGAAGTGGGTTTCTACGCCGGTGCTTTCCCACACAAAGGGCAGGGGGCGATGCCAGGCGGGCAGGCTGGTGGGCAGGCCTTGGGCGTAGCGGCCACTTTGCAGCTCTACGCCGGTCAGGGTGGCGCCTTGCTTCTTGGCCTCGATGATGCCGCAGGCTTTGCCATTGATATACAGCATGTAGTCGGCAAAACCGAAGCCGTTGTTGAGCGGGAACTCGCGGATGGCCACGCCGGTGCTGGCATGGATGTTGGCATTCGCCACATTGCAGACGTGCCAGCCCGCCGCCACCAACAGTGCATCTATCGTTACCCTGGCTTTGGCCTCTGGCGTCATGCTTGCTCCCCCTGCGGGCCATTCTAGGGTGGCAAGATGCGGTTGACTGGTCGTGTGCAGGCGCTGTGGTTGTGTTTTCTTGCCAATGGCGCGGTTATTGGCAAGAAATGCCAGGCATCGGGGCCGTTGCAGGCCGGGCTGTCACGGGCCGCCGTGAGCTGCGCAGGCCATCGTGAGGGAAAGTCGTTTCCCCACTTCCACCCCGCAATCCCCGGCGATAGCCCGTGGCCCGCCAGTCGCTCTTGCGTCACCAGCGCGACGCGGCATCGGTGGCTTCCCCAATGCCACCCAGGCCCATCGCCTCTAGGCTGCGGGTTAAAGGAATTACCCATGCGCCCTCACTTCAAGTTCTGGCCTCGCCGCCTTCCGCACTCCATCACGCTGCCCGCCACCTCGCTGTGGGACAACCTGGCTATCAGTGCGCGCCGATACCCGGACAAGGCGGCGCTGGTGTTCTTTGGCCGGTCGGTGAGTTACCGGGAGTTGGTGGAAGGGGCTGAACGCCTGGCCGCCCGGCTGGCGCAGCTGGGCGTGCAGCGCGGCGACCGCGTGGTGCTGTGCATGCAGAATTGCCCCCAACTGGTGATGGCGCATTTCGCCATCCTGCGGGCCAACGCGGTGGTGGTGCCGGTCAACCCGATGAACCGGGCCGAGGAGCTCAAGCACTACATCACCGACCCCGATACGAAGGTGGCCATCACCACTGGCGACCTCGCGCCCGAGCTGGCCAAGGCGAGCAACGCGCTGGCACCCGCAGAGCGCCTGGCGCACCTGGTGGTGACGCAGTTCACCGATGCTTTTGACGCCGACGTTGCGGGCCCTGATGCACAGCCCGAAACCTGGCGCGAGTGGCTGTGCACCGTCCATGCCCTGCCTGCGCTCGAAGGCGGTCAGGCGCACGCCTGGGCCGATGCGCTGGCCTGCGCCGCCGCCCCCCCCGCGCTGCTGGTGGGCCTGGGCGACCTGGCCGTGTTGCCCTACACCAGCGGCACCACCGGCCTGCCCAAGGGCTGCATGCACCTGCACAAAAGCATCATGCACAACGCGGTGGCCAGCAGCCTGTGGGGCAACGGAACAGCCGACAACGTGACGCTGGCCGTGGTACCCATGTTCCACATCACGGGCATGGTGAGCGTGATGCACGCGGCCATCTACATGGGGGCCACGCTGCTGGTGATGCCCCGGTGGGACCGCGAGCTGGCCGGGCGCCTGATCTCGCGCTACCAGGTGACCAACTGGACCAACATTCCCACCATGGTCATCGACCTGCTGGCCAGCCCGAATTTTGCGCAGTACGACCTATCGAGCCTGGTTTATATCGGCGGTGGCGGAGCGGCCATGCCCCAGGCCGTGGCCCAGCGGCTGCTGGAGCAATATGGCCTGCGCTATGCAGAAGGGTATGGGCTTACCGAGACGGCGGCGCCGTCGCACACCAATCCGCCCGACAACCCCAAGCAGCAGTGCCTGGGCATCCCGTTCATCGGCACCGATGCCCGCGTGATCGACCCCGAAACCCTGCAGGAGATGCCCGTGGGCGAGCAGGGCGAAATCATCATCCACGGCCCCGAGGTGTTCGAGGGCTACTGGAAGCGGCCCGATGCCACGGCTGCGGCCTTCATCGAGTTCGAGGGCAAGCGCTTCTTCCGCTCGGGCGACCTGGGGCGCATGGACGAAGACGGCTACTTCTTCTTGACCGACCGGCTCAAGCGCATGATCAACGCCAGTGGATTCAAGGTGTGGCCGGCCGAGGTGGAAGCGCTGATGTTCCGCCACCCCGCGGTTCAGGAGGCCTGCATCATCGCCGCCAACGACAGCTACCGGGGCGAGACCGTGAAGGCCGTGGTGGTGCTGCGCCCCACGCACCAGGACACGTCCGTACAACAGATCATCGACTGGTGCCGCGAAAACATGGCGGTGTACAAGGCGCCGCGCATCGTGCAGTTTGTCAGCGCGTTGCCCAAAAGCGGCAGCGGCAAGGTGATGTGGCGCCTGCTGCAGGAAAAAGAAGCGCCAGCAACAAGCCCCTGAAGCCGCCGATGGCAAGGGCTGATCGTGGGGGTGCAGCCGGTGCAGCCTTCACTTCCCGTCACTTCGGCCGCACGCTGGCACGGCGTGCTTGCGGTTCAGTGCGCCGGGGCCGCGTGCGTCAATTCGGCCAGATCGCGTTCGAGCAGGGCCGGGTCGCCGAGCTGCATCTCGATGAGGCGGCGCAGATGGGTCACGCTGTCCAGGTCAATGCCCCGGCACAGCAGCCCCGTGTGCAAGCCCTCCACATGGGCGACCTCGGTGGACATGGCAATGTGGTTGCCGGTTTCAGTGAGCGACAAGGTGAGCTGGCAGCGCATTCCGGGTTGAAGCTGCACCTGGGCGGGGACCGTGATGAGTGCGCCTTTGAGCGAAAGGTCCAGCACATGCACGCTGAACGTATCGGTGGCGGTGGCGAGCAGGGCCGGTGCATCAAAACTGACACGGACAAAGTGGCGGCGTTCGTAGGGCATCGCGGTCTCCTGGCCTGGCGGGGATGTCCCCATGCTACTGCAGCCCATGCCGCAAGCCCATCGTTGCAGAAAGTGCAATCTGTCAAATGCTATTAAAAACATAGCTGTAGGCGCTTGCGAATAAAGCGCAATGGCCGTTTTTCATGGGTATCATTGCATCGTTGTTGACCATTTGCTTACATCTTTTGTGCAGCATTGGGCGATCAGCCCCGCCGATCTTGTTACAACTGGGCTGTTTTTCGTTCCACCAGGACCCAACATGAACCTCACTTTCCGTCACCTGATGTCCGGGGCAGCCACGGCGTTGCTGCTGGTTGCCGCCGCAGGCGCCCAGGCCCAAACCTATTTCAACTCCACCGTGGGCGGGCAGCTGGCTCCCGGCGTGTATGGACGCATCGACATTGGCAATGCACCGCCGCCACCGCTGATCTATGCCGAGCCCGTGATCATCCACCGGCCGGCCGTGATGGTGCAGCGCTCCCCGATCTATATGCATGTGCCGCCCGGTCACGCCAAGAACTGGGGCAAGCATTGCGCCCGCTACAACGCCTGCGGCCAGCCGGTTTACTTTGTGAAAGAGCCGGTTCGTGGCCAGTATTACGGTGGCCGGCCTGGGTACGACGGTCGGGATGACCGTCGCTGGGACGATGGCCATCGTGGCGGCGGCAAGCACGACAGGGGCGACCGTCACGACGGGCGCGGTGAAGGCCGTGGCAAGGGCCACGGGCATCGCGACTGATCTGCCCCCACCCGTGAACGCCGGGGCCCGCAGGCCCGGCGTCACTGCATCGGCGGTTAAGCTCTGATGCATGGCTGAAGTCACTTTTTCCCCTCCTTTCACCCGTCCCGATGGCGTGGCCGACCGGTTGCGCCAGACTGGCTATGCCGTGCTGTCGCCAGCTGACGTGGCCTTGTGGTCTGGTTGCCGTCTGGCAGACCTGCAGGCACTTGCCGCTGACTGGGCTGCGTTACCCCCTGATGATTTTTTGAAGGACGGGGGCCGCTACCGCCGCCGCCGGCACGCCTGTTTTGAGGTGGTGCAGGGCGACGTGGTGCAGGTGCCGCACCGGGCGCACTGGCAACCGCTGGAGTACAACGCGCTGCATGGCGGCATGGAACGCTGGTTTGCCCCCATGACGCCCGAAACGGTGGCGCAGCCCGCGTGGACGCAGTTGCTGGCAGCACTGGCGGCCCTGTCCGATGCGGTGTTTGCCGGCGCCGAGGCGCCTGTGCGCTGGTTTGTCGAGGCGCACCAGTTTCGCATCGACACCACGGACGGCATTGGTCGCCCCACGCCGGAGGGCGCGCACCGCGATGGTGTGGACCTGGTGGCGGTGTTTCTGGTGGCCCGCGAGGGGGTGAAGGGCGGCGAAACGCGTGTGTTCGAAGCCGCTGGACCGGCAGGCCAGCGCTTTACCCTGAGTGAACCCTGGTCGCTGATGCTGCTGGACGACGCCCGCATGATCCACGAGACCACGCCCATCCAGCCCCTGGTGCCCGGCGGCTACCGCGATACGCTGGTGGTAACCTGCCGGCGCGGAAGCTTTCAGGGCGCGGATGGGGTGGCCCAGCAAATCGCGGGCCAGCTTGCCACAACGCCTTGATTTGATGCGAATCAAGACACACAGTTTGGCGGGCCGCCACACTGGCGCCATGTTTCCAGGCCGTGGCCTGGCCCCATCAACTTGAGGAGAAGCACCATGTTCAAACACATTCTGGTTCCTGTGGACGGCTCCAAGACCTCCATGCTTGCGGTGTCGAAGGCCGCAGCCCTGGCCAAGACCTTTGGCAGCGCCGTGACGGCGCTGTATGTGATCGATCCCTATCCCTTCACCGGCGTGGGGGCCGATTTCGCCTATGGCCAGGCGCAATACCTGAGCGCAGCCACGGCCGAGGCCAGCAGTGCGCTCGACGCCACCAAGAAGGCCATGGCCGAGGTCGGCGTGCAGGCTGCTGCGGTGGTGGGCGAAGGCCACGCGGTGCACGACGGCATCTTGCGGGCGGTCGAAAGCACGGGCGCCGACCTTATCGTGATGGGTTCGCATGGCCGCCGGGGCCTGGAAAAACTGGTGCTGGGCAGCGTCACCCAGCGCGTGCTGGGTGTGGTGCACATCCCGGTTCTGGTCGTGAGGGACTGAGCGCCACCCCTATGAAAAACGGCTCCGAAAGGAGCCGTTTTTCATTTCAGTTCTCGATGACGCCGCGCATCCGCGCATTCCGCATTCCACAGCTCGTGGAACAGCCACGCCCCCCGCCAGTGCACCCGTGGAACTGGCTTTGCCAGGCCACCGGGTGCGTCCCCCTCGGGGGAAGGCGTCGCAGGCGACTCAGGGGGGCTACTCAATCTTCGCGCCTGAGGCTTCCACGATGCCCTTCCACTTGGTGTAGTCGTTTTTGAGCAGGGTGCCAAACTGCGCTGCCGACATGGCTTCGGGTTCGGCGCCCTGGGCCTGGATGGCGGCCTTCATGTCGGCCGTGGCCAGCAGCTTGTTGATTTCAGCGTTGAGGGTGCTGACCACGCTGGCGGGCGTGCCGGTGGGGGCGAATACGCCATACCAGGTGCTCACATCAAAGCCCTTGAAGCCCGATTCGGCCACGGTGGGCACCTCGGGCAGCGACGAACTGCGCTTGGCCGAGGTGACAGCCAGCGGGCGCAGCTTGCCCGACTTGATCTGGCCCATGGCCGACGGCAGGGACGAAACCAGCAGGTCCACATTGCCCGCCAGCGCATCCATGAGCGCCGGGTTGGAGCCCTTGTAGGGGATGTGGCTGAGCTTGATGCCCGCGGCCTTTTCAAACAGGTCGCCGGCCAGGTGGATGGAGGTGCCGTTGCCGGGCGAGCCATAGGTGATGGTGCCGGGCGAGGCCTTGGCGGCTGCCACCACATCGGCCAGGGTTTTGTACTTGCTGTTGACGCTGGTGGCAATGATCACCGGCGTGTAGGCCACATGGGCCACGGCGGTCAGGTCCTTGGCGGGGTCCCAGGGCAGGTTCTTGTAGAGCCAGGGGCCGATCACCAGGTTGTCCTTCTGGCCCATCACGAGGTCGTAGCCCGTGGGCGCGGCCTTCACCGCCTCGCTGATGCCGATGGTGCCGCCAGCGCCGGCCTTGTTGTCTGCCACCACCGTCCATTTGGTGCTTTCGGTGAGCTTGGTGGCTACCAGGCGCGAGAGGATGTCGGTGCCGCCACCGGGCGGGAAGGGCACGATCAGGCGGATGGGCTTGTTGGGGTAGGCGGCAGCCGGTGCGGGCGCCTGGGCATGGGCCGTGGTGGCTCCCAGGGCGAGGGCGAGGGCGGTAAAAGAAAGCAGCGTGCGAATCATCATCAAAAAAGTCTCCGTCGGATAAAAACCGGGGCGGCCCTGGGCCGCCAGCGGTGGGCAAGGGGCAGGGATGATCTGCATGACTTCCTGCGGTCTGTGGCAGCGCGAGATCGGGCGTTCCGCTGCGTTGCTTTTCTTGCCAATAGCCCGGCTATTGGCTGCAAAAAGACGCCTTGCGGCCCATCCCGATCCACACTACCTCAGCCCCGCGAGGGTTATGCAGTTCATCCTCAGATGCGCTCAAAAATGGCGGCAATGCCCTGGCCACCGCCAATGCACATGGTCACCAGCGCGTAGCGGCCCTGGATGCGCTGCAGCTCGTGGATGGCTTTCACGGTGATCAGCGCACCGGTGGCACCGATGGGGTGGCCCAGTGAAATGCCCGAACCATTGGGGTTGACCTTGGCCGGGTCCAGCCCCAGGTCGCGCGTGACGGCGCAGGCCTGTGCGGCAAAGGCCTCGTTGGCCTCGATCACATCAAGGTCGTTCACCGTCAGGCCGGCTTTCTTCAGGGCCAGTTGCGTGGCGGGCACGGGGCCGATACCCATGTACTTGGGGTCCACGCCTGCGTGGGCGTAGGCCACCAGGCGGGCCAAGGGCTTGGCGCCGCGCGCCTTGGCGGCACCGGCTTCCATCAGTACCACGGCCGCGGCGGCGTCGTTGATGCCCGAGGCATTGCCGGCGGTCACCGTGCCGTTTTCCTTGAGAAAGGCGGGCTTGAGCTTGGCCAGGTCTTCCATGGTGGCGCCGGGGCGGAAATGCTCGTCGGTGGCGTATTGCACGTCACCTTTTTTGCTTTTCAGGGTCACGGGCACGATCTGGTCCTTGAACACACCGGCCTGGATGGCGCGCTCGGCACGGTTGTGGCTTTCCACGGCCAGCTTGTCCTGGTCTTCGCGGGTGATGCCCCACTTGGCTGCGATGTTCTCGGCCGTCACACCCATGTGGATGTTGTGAAAGGGGTCGTGCAGCGCGCCGATCATCATGTCCACCATCTTGGTGTCACCCATGCGGGCGCCCCAGCGCATGTTCAGGCTGGCAAAGGGCACGCGGCTCATGTTCTCGGCACCGGCGCCAATGGCCACGTCGGTGTCGCCCAGCAGAATGGACTGGCTGGCGTTCACGATGGCCTGCAGGCCCGAGCCGCACAGGCGGTTGACGTTGAAGGCAGGCGTGCCTTCGCCGCAGCCGCCGTTGATGGCAGCCACGCGCGACAGGTACATGTCCTTGGGCTCGGTGTTGACCACATGGCCGAACACCACATGGCCCACATCTTTGCCTTCCACGTTGGCACGCGCGAGCGATTCGCGCACGACGAGCGCGCCCAGTTCGGTGGGCGGCACATCTTTCAGGCTGCCACCAAAGGTGCCGATGGCGGTGCGCACTGCGCTGACGACGACGACTTCACGGGTCATGGGGATCTCCTGGGTTGAATAAAAAATAAAGAGAGGAAATGGGCTTTGGCGCCTATCTATAAAGCGCTGATAGCTATGAATAAATGAGTAAATGACCGATTGCCCCGGCTTTTCTGTTCACCGGCGGCCTGTGGAACCGGCACGCACAACGCCAGTGCCACCGTGGAACCGGCTTTGTCGGGCCACGGGTGGCGTGCCTCCACGGGGGAACACGCGAAGCGGCTCAGGGGGGGGTTCATGCCTCGCGCACGTCGGCCACCGGGTTGGAGCCGAAGTCTGCGCGCTCCAGCCAGGCCAGCACGCGGGTAGCGGCGTCGGCAGGCGATGTGAGCTGGCCACCCGTCTTGAGGTTGGCAAAATTGGGTGCATCCGGGAACGCGGCGGGGTCGGTGCCGCGTAGTTGCAGCTGCATGTCGGTGTCGATGACGCCCGGCGCCAACGAGCACACCTTGGCACCATGGGTCTTGAGGGCTTCGTCCAGAGCAACGCAGCGCGTGAAATGGTCCATGCCCGCCTTGGCGGCGCAGTAGGCTGCTTGCGAGGCCATGGCACGGCGGCCCAGGCCCGATGAAATGTTGAGCACCTTGCGCGGCACGGCCCAGCTCTCGGTGGCGCCCAGAAAGGCCGCCGTGAGCAGCATGGGCGCCTCCAGCCCCACGCGCAGGGCGTTTGCGATGTCGGCCGGCTCGCTGGCAGACAGCGGCGCGATGCGCGGGATGACGCCAGCGTTGTTGATCAGCGTGGCGCTGGCAAAGGCGGCGGGCCCCTGGGCCGTGAGCCAGTCGCGCAGCGTGTGCGCGGCCTGTTCGCCTTGGGACAGGTCTTGCTCCCATTGCTCCAGCGTGGCGCCGGCCTGGCTTGCCGCCTGGGCGAGCTCGGCGTTGCGGTGCCGCGAGATGCAGACCAGCGTGTGGCCCGGTCGCAGCAACTGCTGCGCCATGGCCAGCCCCATGCCGCGCGACGCGCCGGTGAGGAGGGTGAGGTGGTTCAAAGGCATTCCGCCATGTTAGCGCGGTAAGCCTGCGGCCCGCTGTCACCAGGCGGCTGGGGTTGCTGAAAAACCCACGAACTATCAAATCAATAGCTGATTGCGCAATGCGGTCAATCGCTGCAGGCCGATTTGGTTAAAAATCGGCCGTCCATTCCAGGGTGAGGAGCGCACCTGTCGCCGGGTGCGTGAAAGCCAGGTGGCTGGCATGCAGCAGCAGGCGCGGGGCCTGTTCCTGCGTGGCGGCGTCGGCATACAGCGCATCGCCCACGATGGGGTGGCCGATGGCTGCCAGGTGCACGCGCAACTGGTGGGTGCGCCCGGTCACGGGCTCCAGCTCGATCCGCGTGGTCTGCGCCCCAGCATCATGGGCCAGTGCGCGCCAGCGTGTCAGGCTGGGTTTGCCCAGGGCGTGGTCGATCACCCGCAGCGGGCGGCGTGCCCAGTCGGCTGCGATGGGCAGATTGATTTCGTGCCAGGCGCTCTCGTCATCGCCCAGGCGCCCCTGCACCACGGCCTGGTAGCGCTTGTGCACCTGGCGCTCGGCAAATGCGTGGCTCAGGCGCCGCTGGGCATCGGGATGGCGGGCCATCAGCACCAGGCCCGAGGTGGCCTGGTCCAGCCGGTGCACGATCAGCGCACCGGGCCAGCGCTGCTGGGCGCGGGCGCTCAGGCAATCCTGTTTGTCAGGCCCCGCCCGGGCACGCACAGCAGCCCTGGCGGCTTGTGCAGCACGAGCAGGTCGGCATCGACATGGGCCGCCTGCACGCCGGTGTCCGACGCATCGGCGGCTTCAGGCGGGTTCATTGCCGCTCACGAGCCGATGCACCGTGGCGCACAGTTCTTCCACGTCGTTGGGTTTGTGGATGAGGGCGCTGGCGCCCTCGGCCATGGCGGCCTGTTCGATTTCTGCCGTGACGTAGCCGGATGCCAGTGCCACGGGCAGGTCGGGGCGGATGCGGCGGGCCTCGCGCACCAGGTCCACACCGCAAAAGCCGGGCATGTTGTAGTCGGTCACCAGCAGGTCATAGCGCTGCGGGTTGGCACGCAGGGCGGCCGTGGCCTCGTGGGGGTCGGTGAAACCGCTGACCTGGTAGCCGCGGCGGCGCAGCAGGCGCTGCACCAGAAACACCAGGGCCTCATCGTCATCCACATACATGACATGGTGGCTGCGCTGCGCGCCTGGGTGTGCGGCGGGTGCGGACGCTGCGGGCGATGGCGCGGGGGCGGGCGTGGCTGCCTCGTCCGCAGCCGCCGGAAAATACAGCGTGAACCGGCTGCCATGGCCCGGCGCGCTGTGCACATCGACCGCGCCCTCATGGGTGCGCATCACGCCATGCACCACCGCCAGGCCCAGGCCCGTGCCCTGGCCCACGGGCTTGGTGGTGAAGAAGGGTTCAAAAATGCGCGCCAACACGGCTTCATCCATGCCGGGGCCGTCGTCGCGTACCGTCAGCGCCACGTAGTCCACCGGGGCCAGGGCCAGGCGCTCGCACAGGCGCTGGTCCGGTCGCACCCGGGCGGCCTCCACATGGATGCGGCCCCGTTCCGCGCCGATGGCATGGACGGCGTTGGTGCAAAGGTTCAGCAGCGCCTGTTCGACCTGTGTGGCATCGGCCAGCAAGGGTGGCAAGCCCGGGGACAGGTGCATGTGCAACTCGATCGCCGGCGGCAGCGTGACGCGCAGCAGCCGCTCGGTATCGTGCGCCACTTCGGCCAGGTTCACGTGGGTGCGCTGGGGTGGTTCGTTGCGGCTGAACGTGAGAATCTGGCGCACCAGATCGCGTGCGCGCCGTCCGGCCTTGTCGATCTCGAGCAGGCTTTCCAGCACCGGGGAGTCGGGGCCGCAGTCGGCCTTGGCCAGTTCCACATTGCCCAGAATGGCGCCCAGAATGTTGTTGAAATCGTGCGCGATGCCGCCCGCCATGGTGCCCACCGCCTGCATTTTTTGCGATTCGCGCAGCTTCGCTTCCAGCTCATTGCGGTGCGCCTCGGCCTTTTTGCGGCCGGTCAGGTCGCGGGCGAAGACGGTGGTGGTTTCGCCCTCGGCATGGCGCTCGAACGACACGCTCACTTCCACCGCCAGTTCCTTGCCGCTGGCCGTGAGGGCGGTCATTTCGCCGAGCATGGCCTGGGTGGTGAGCTGCGCAAACGCCAGGGCCTGGGCAGCGTCGGGCACAAAGCGCTGCAGCGGGCTACCCAGCGCGTCGCTGGCGCTGCACTGAAACAGTGCGGCCGCCGTGGGGTTGAACACCGTGATGCGCTGGTGCTGGTCCACGCAGACGATGGCATCAAGCGCCGAGTTGATGATGGCCTCCAGCCGCTTCTCGCTGGCGTGGAGTTGTTCATTGCCCTGCTGCAGGGCCTGGCGCTCGGCCAGCAACGGGCCCTGGTCGATCACCGCACACAGGAACTGCAGGATCGGATCCGCGCCCTCCTGGGCCATCTCGATGCAGGCGATGTGCAGGTCGCCCGTGATGCACCCGGTGTCGCCGATCGTGAAAACCACTTCGGTGGCTTCGCTGTGGCCCTGCGTGCGCGCCATGCTGAAGGCATCTTGCACGCGCTGGGTGTCGCCCTCGCACACAAAGGGCATCAGCGCAGTGAGCGGGCGGTCTTGTTCGGTGGGCTGAAAAGAGCGGTGCGCCATCGCGTTGGCCTGCACCACCACGTCATATTCGTCCAGCACCATGAGGGCCAGCGGCACGCTGGCAAACAGGGCTTCGAAGCGTTCCGATGCGCTTTCGGCAGCGGCCTGGCTGTACTGCAGAACCTTGTTTTGCGCCTCCAGCTCGGCCTGGTAGCTGCGCAGCTCGGAAATCAGCTCGGCGAGGGGCCCCTGGGGCCGCAGGGGCGAGCGGCGCTCGGGCCGGGGGGGAGGCGAGGAGGGCCAGGGCGCTTCTTGCCCCTGGTCGCGGGATGCCTGGGCTTGGTGCAGAAAGGACAGGTCTGGAAGGCTCATGGGCGGTGGGCGCCGGCAAATGCCGCGCCCCTGCGCAGCAAGGCCTTTGCCTGTTGCAAGGAGTGTACGTCCGAGCGCACGCTACGCTGCAGTGGCTTTAGAACGTGTTCACGATCTCCCAGAGGCCGCGCAGCGGTCTTTGCGGGATGGGTTGCAAGGCGCAGTGCGCAGTGGATAGCTCGGCTATCAACAAGCGCCGCAACGCCGCAAACCGCCCGCAAAGACCACTGCCCGAAGGGTTGGAGCGAAATCGGGCGATTGGACGCCCCGTCTGCTGGCATGGGCACGAGCCCATGCGGCGCATCCGAGACATCCACTCATCCCGATTGCGCTCCAACGCCGCCCCTGCGAGATCGTGAACACGTTCTTCGAACGGGTTTACCGGCGCACGGACACCAGTTCCACCTCGAAATTGAGCGTGGCATTGGGCGGGATCACACCGCCTGCGCCGCGCTCGCCGTAGGCGATGCCGGGAGGGCAGGTCAGCCGGGCCTTGCCGCCAGGCTTCATGCGCTGCACGCCTTCGGTCCAGCAGGGAATCACGCGGTTGAGCGGGAACTCGGTGGGCTCGCCGCGCTTGTAGGAGCTGTCGACCTCCTTGCCGTCGAGCAAGGTGCCTTTGTAATGGACCTTGACGGTGTCGGTGGCCTTGGGCGATTCGCCCGTGCCTTCCTTGAGCGATTCATAGACCAGGCCGCTGGCGGTGGTGACAGGCTTGGTTTGCGCCAGGGCGGCGGGGGCGATGACAAAGCCGGCGAGCAGGCTGCACAAGAGGTTTCGCAAAGGGGTCTCCTTGGGTGGGATCGGACAGCCTGCGATCTTAGAGCGTGCAGACGATCTGACGGGTTATCCTCGGCCACCGGTACCGCTGAACCCCCTGTTGACAGGTTCCGGACCGTGCTCCAACAACGCTGTGCAGGAGCAGGCCACTTCTTAAGAACCCCATCGTGAATCAATTCGTTGACCTGTTTGCCGAGCATGGTTTGCTGGCCGTGTTCCTGGGCGTTTTCATCGAGCAGGTGGGCGCGCCCATACCGGCTTTTCCGTTTTTGCTGCTGGCGGGCATGGATGGCATTGACGACGGCGCCTTTGCCCTGCTGGCCCTGGTGGTGGCGGCAGTGGCGTCGATGCTGGCGGATCTGGTCTGGTTCTGGGCGGGGCGCCGCCATGGCCAGCGGGTGTTGTCGTTGCTGTGCAAGATTTCGATTTCGCCCGATTCGTGTGTGCGCCAAAGCGAGCTGAGCTTTGCCCGCAGGGGCGTGGCGACGCTGGTGATCTCGAAGTTCGTGCCGGGGCTCTCCACGCTCGCGCCCCCCATGGCCGGTGCGCTGGGCATGAGCACCCGCACCTTCGTGATCTTCAATCTCGCCGGGTCGGCCTTGTGGGCGGGCAGCGGCATTGCCCTGGGCATCATCTTCCACCGCCAGATTCAAAGCCTGCTGACGGTTCTGGGCGAGCTGGGCAACGCTGCGCTGGTCGTGGTCGCCATGGCATTGGGCCTTTATATTGCGTTGCGCTTGTACCGGCGCCTGAGGCTGTCACGCATCAAGGCCAAGCTGCCCCAGATGCTGCCGGCCGAGCTGGCGCAACGCATGCGCGAGGGTGCGCCCGTGGTCGTGCTGGATGTGCGTGCCGTGGGTGCCGGGCTGGTCTTGAGCGAGGGCATTGCGGGCGCCCGGCGCATCGACATTGCCGCGCTGGAGCGCGATTGCCCCATGGACTGGCCCACCGATGCGCTCGTTGTCACCTACTGTGCCTGCCCTAACGATGCCTCAGCGGTGAAGGCGGCCCAGTCACTGAACAAGCGGGGCCGCAAGGCCCATGTGCTCAACGGCGGCATTGAAGGGTGGGTGCGGGCCGGGCTGCCGCTGGAAGCCGTCCAATCCGTCGACTGACCTGTTGCCACCAGCCAGTCGGCCTTGCTTCGCCGCCGATGTTGGGGCCAAGCTGGGTCTTTTGGGCCCAAAGGTAGAGACTGACAACAAAAAAGCCTCCGCACGGCCAGAAGGCTTTGCGGAGGCTGGGTGGCAGCCGCGTGGGCTGCTTTGAGGGTCTGAGCGGGCCCGGACGGCGGCGATCAGGCGTAGTCGCTCACCGGGATGCAGCTGCAATACAGGTTGCGGTCGCCATAGACGTTGTCCACGCGGCCCACGGGCGACCAATACTTGTTGCTGCGCAGGGCCGCCACCGGGTAGGCGGCTGCCTCGCGGGTGTAGGGGCGGGCCCATTCGCTGCCCAGCAGGCTCTCGGCGGTGTGCGGGGCGTTTTTCAGCGGGTTGTTGTCCTGCGGCCAGGCGCCGGCTTCGATCTGGCGGATTTCCTCGCGGATGGCGATCATCGCGTCGATGAAGCGGTCGATCTCGAACAGCGTTTCGCTCTCGGTGGGCTCCACCATCAGCGTGTTGGGCACGGGGAAGCTCAGCGTGGGGGCGTGGAAGCCGTAGTCGATCAGGCGCTTGGCCACGTCCTCGGCCATCACGCCGCTGGTGTCCTTCAGGCCGCGCAGGTCCAGGATGCATTCGTGCGCCACATGGCCGTTGGCGCTGGCGTACAGCGTGGGGTAGTGGTCCTTGAGGCGCGCGCTGATGTAGTTGGCCGAGAGGATGGCGGTTTCGGTGGCCGCTTGCAGGCCCTCGGCACCCATCATGCGGCAATACATCCAGCTGATGGGCAGCACGGCGGCATTGCCCAGGGGCGCAGCCGACACGGCACCCACGCCACCGGCCACGCCGGCCGTGGCATGGCCGGGCAGGTAGGGCACCAGATCGGCCACCACGCATACAGGGCCCACGCCGGGGCCGCCACCGCCGTGGGGGATGCAGAAGGTCTTGTGCAGGTTTAGGTGGCTCACGTCGCCGCCGAACTCGCCGGGCGCCGCCACGCCCACCAGGGCGTTCATGTTGGCGCCGTCCACATAGACGCGGCCGCCGTGCTGGTGCACCAGCGCGCACAGCTCTTTCACGCTGGTCTCGAACACGCCGTGCGTGCTGGGGTAGGTGATCATCACCGCGGCCAGGTTGGCGCTGTGCTGCTCGCACTTGGCCTGGAGGTCGGCCATGTCCACGTTGCCGTTTTCATCGCACTTGGTAACCACCACCTGCATGCCCACCATTTGCGCGCTGGCCGGGTTGGTGCCGTGCGCGCTGCTGGGGATCAGGCAGATGTTGCGGTGCGCATGGCCCTGGGCCTCGTGGTAGGCCTTGATGGCCAGCAGGCCCGCGTATTCGCCCTGGCTGCCGGCGTTGGGCTGCAGGCTGATGCCGGCGTAGCCCGTGGCCTGGCACAGCCAGGCGCGCAGTTGCTCATCGAGCAGGCGGTAGCCTTCGAGCTGGTCGGCGGGTGCGAACGGGTGCACGTTGGCAAACTCGGGCCAGGTGATGGGAATCATCTCGCTCGTGGCGTTGAGCTTCATGGTGCAAGAGCCCAGCGGAATCATGCTGCGGTCGAGCGCCAGGTCCTTGTCGGACAGCTGGCGGATGTAGCGCAGCATGCCGGTTTCACTGTGGTGGGTGTTGAACACCGGGTGCGTGAGGTAGCTGCTGGTGCGGCGCAGTTCGGTGGGGATCAACGGTTCCACGCCCTTCTCAAAGGCGTCAAACGTGGGCAGGGCCTGGCCGTCCTTGGCGAAGATCTTCCACAGCAGCTCGATGTCGGCGCGGGTGGTGGTCTCGTCCAGCGAGATGCACAGGTAATTTTCGAAGTAAATCCGCAGGTTTGCGCCCATGGATACAGCGCGAGCAGCTATTGATTTCGTAGCGCCATCGGTTTTGATCGACAGGGTGTCAAAACAGGCCTGCGGGCGCACGGGCGCTCCCAGTTGTTCCAGCCCCTTGGCCAGGATGGCGGTGTAGCTGGCCACGCGCTGGGCAATGCGCTTGAGGCCCTGGGGGCCGTGGTACACGGCGTACATGCTGGCAATCACGGCCGGCAGCACCTGCGCAGTGCAGATGTTGGACGTGGCCTTTTCGCGGCGGATGTGCTGCTCGCGCGTCTGCAATGCCAGGCGGTAGGCGGGCTTGCCATGCACGTCCACGCTCACGCCCACCAGGCGGCCGGGCAGCGAGCGCTTGAACTCGTCGCGGCAGGCCATGTAGGCGGCGTGCGGGCCGCCCGCGCCCATGGGCATGCCCAGGCGCTGGGTGGTACCCACCACAATGTCGGCGCCCCATTCGCCGGGCGGGGTGATCAGCGTGAGGGCCAGCAGGTCGGCGGCGGCGATGAAGGCGGCGTGCTTTGCATGAACTTTTGCAACGTCTGCAGCTAAGTCGTCGATGCGGCCACTGGTGGCGGGGTATTGGGCCAGCACGGCGAAATAGTCGCCGTTCAGCGCGGCATCCCACTCGGCGGCAGAGTTGGCCAACACTACATCGATGCCCAGGGGCTTGGCACGGGTCTGGATCACTTCGATGGTTTGCGGGTGGGCGTCTCCGGCCACCACAAACACATTGCTTTTGCTCTTGACCGAGCGCTTGGCCAGCGTCATGGCCTCGGCGGCAGCGGTGGCTTCGTCCAGCATGGACGCATTGGCGATCGGCATGGCCGTGAGGTCGCACACCATGGTCTGGAAGTTGACCAGCGCCTCCATGCGGCCTTGCGAAATCTCGGCCTGGTAGGGCGTGTAGGCCGTGTACCAGGCGGGGTTTTCCAGGATGTTGCGCAGGATGACGCCGGGGATGTGGGTGCCGTAGTAGCCCTGTCCGATGAAGCTCTTGAGCAGCTTGTTCTGCGATGCCATCGCCTTGAGCTCGGCCAGCGCCGCGCTTTCCGTGACCGGCAGCGGCAGGTCCATGGCGCGGCTGCGCGCGATGGAGCGCGGCACGATGGAGTCGATGAGGGCGCGGCGCGAGGCCTCGCCAATCACCGACAGCATGTGCGCTTCGTCGGCTGCGTCGATGCCGATGTGGCGGGGCAGGAATTCGGTGGCGTTTTCAAGCTCGCCGAGCGGCAAGGCAGATGGCATCAACATAGGGCAGGTTCTCTAACGGGAGGGTAGGGCGCCATGCGGATTTGGATTCAATCGGATAACCAGGCGGGAAGCCGCAGACAGTGCTGTAGCACGGCAAGGCGACCCACGACGTTAGCGGGTTGAAGGCAAATTCGCGTCAGGCGTTCTTGGCGAAATCGGCGTAGGTGGCTTCGTCCAGCAGCGCATCGAGCTGGCTCGCGTCGCTGAGCTTGACCTTGAAGAACCAGCCGGTGTTGAGCGGGTCGGAGTTGGCCAGCGAGGGGTCGGCGCGCAGGGCCTCGTTGACTTCGACCACTTCGCCGGAGACCGGCATGTACACGTCGGCGGCGGCCTTGACCGACTCGACCACGCCGGCCACGTCGCCCTGGGCAAACGTGGTGCCCACGGCGGGCAGGTCCACAAACACCACGTCACCCAGCGCGTCCTGGGCGTGCACGGTGATGCCGACCACGGCCGCATTGGCGTCGGCGGCGTTGATCCATTCGTGGTCTTTGGAAAATTTGATCGTCATGGGAAAGCTCCTGGAAAAAAAGGAAGGAATCCGGAATGTAGCCGGGCCCTGCGGCGGCGGCGTGGGGTAATTAGCCGCGGTAGTAGTTCGTGGGCACAAAGGGCATGGCGCTCACTTCCATGGGCACGGCCTTGCCGCGCACGATGGCGTTGACGCGCGTGCCCAGGGCGGCATGGGCGGGCAGCACATAGCCCATGGCCACGGGTTTGTCGATGGTGGGGCCCAGCAGGCCGCTGGTGACCTCGCCGATCTTCTGGCCATCCAGGCTTTGCAGCTCGGTGTGCTCGCGCACGGGCACGCGCTCCAGCGCGATCAGGCCCACGCGCTTGCGCGTCAGGCTGGCCGGGTTGTCGAGCTGCGCCAGCACCTTGTCGGCGCCCGGGAAACCGCCTGCGCGGGCGCCACCGGTGCGGCGCACCTTTTGCATGGCCCAGCCAATGGCCGCTTCCACAGGGGAGGTGGTGGTGTCGATGTCGTTGCCATACAGGCACAGGCCGGCTTCCAGGCGCAGCGAGTTGCGCGCGCCCAGGCCGATGGGCTTGACTTCGGGCTGGGCCAGCAGCGCACGCGCCAGCGTGTCGGCCTGCGCGGCGGGCACGGAGATTTCAAAGCCATCCTCGCCGGTGTAGCCGCTGCGCGTCACAAAGCAGTCGCAGCCCGCGATGGCGTAGTTGCCGCCGGTCATGAACACCAGCTTTTCAACGCCCGGCGCCAGGCGCGACAGGGCGGTGACGGCCTGGGGGCCCTGCAGCGCCAGCAGGGCATGGTCGGGCATGGGGAGGACTTCGCAACGCTGGCCGATGCGGGCCTGGATGTGCGCGATGTCGCCCACCTTGCAGGCGCCGTTGACGATCACGAAGATTTCGTTTTGCGCAACACGAAAGAACATCAGGTCGTCGATGATGCCGCCCGCGTCGTTGAGCAGCAGGCCGTAGCGCTGCTTGCCCACGGGCAGGTCGATCACGTCCACGGGCATCAGGCTCTCGAACGCGGCAGCGGCATCGGGGCCGACCAGTTTGAGCTGGCCCATGTGGGACACATCGAACAGGCCGGCGGCCTGGCGCGTGTGCTGGTGCTCGGCCATCAGGCCCGCGGGGTACTGCACGGGCATGGAGTAGCCGGCAAACGGCACCATGCGGGCGCCCAGCTCGATGTGCAGGGCGTTCAGGGGCGTATTGAGCAGGGGGGCGGCGGCAGGTGCGGACATGAAAGCTCCAGGGCAAATGGGGGTCGCGGCACATGTGCCACGGGATTTGCCCTGCTGTCCGCTTTACCTGAGAGATTCACCGCAACACCCTGGCTGGCTGCGCGGTTTGCTCCTTCGGTGGATGGCCTTCGCATGGTGCGGGCCATCTCTCTCCAGCAAGGGAACGCCCGCATCACTGCGGGCGGTTGCCAGTCCTTTTGCCTGAGCGTTCGGGTGTTCCTGCGCCTTCGGCGGTGCCGCGCATCCTCTCTTGCAAGGGACGGGGCACTCTCTCCTGACGGGCACGATTGTACTTACTTCGCGTACACCAGATCGCGCAGCGCCAGCGAAATCCATGGCACATAGGTGATGACCATCAGGCACACCAGGATCACCCCCACGAACGGCAGCAGGTGCTTGATGATGCGGTCCAGCGATATGCGCGCCACCGTGCAGGCGGCAAACAGGTTCACGCCAAAGGGCGGCGTGATCATGCCCAGTGCGAGGTTCACCACCATGATCAGGCCGAAGTGCACCGGGTCCACGCCGAAGTGCATTGCCACGGGCGCCAGGATGGGCGCCAGCACGATGATGGCCGCGCTGGTCTCGATGAACATGCCGATGATGAACAGCGCCGCGTTCACACCCAGCAGGAACAGGGTGGGGGATTGCAACACCGCCTCCAGCCAGCGGCCAATGGCATCCGGCACGCCGGCGCGCGTGATGAGGAAGGCAAACAACCCGGCGTTGGCGATGATGAACATGATTACCGCCGACGAGATGGCCGACTTGCGCAGGATGGCGAACAGGTCCTTGACCTTGATTTCGCGGTAGATCACCACGCCCACCACCAGCGCGTAGAACACGGCCACGGCCGAGGCCTCGGTGGGGGTGAAGATGCCGCCGTAGATGCCGCCCAGAATGATCACAGGCATGAACAATGCCCAGCCGGCCTGCAGCGTGGCGCGGCCAAAGGGCATGCGGCCATCGCCATCGTTCTTGCCCCAGCCCTTGTATTTGCAGTAGGCCCAGACAAACAGCATCAGCGCGCCACTGATCAAGAGGCCCGGGCCAAAGCCGGCGATGAACAGCTCACCAATCGACACCTCGGCGCTCACGCCGTACAGGATCATGGGAATGGAGGGCGGAATGATCACGCCCAACTCGGCACTGGTGGCCTGCAGCGCCGCGGCATAGCTGGTGGGGTAGCCATGTTTGATGAGCGCAGGGATCAAAATGGCGCCAATGGCAAAAGTGGTGGCCACCGACGAGCCCGACACCGCCGCAAAGATCATGCAGGTGAGCACGCAGGTCATGGGCAGGCCGCCCTGCACGCCGCCGACGATGCTCTTGGCAAACTCGACCAGCCGGCGCGAGATGCCGCCGGTTTCCATCAGGTTGCCCGCCAAGATGAAAAACGGAATGGCGGCCAGTGGAAACTTGTTGATCGAGGCGAACATCTCTTTCACCGCGATCAGCATGTTGGCGTTGGCCACCTGGATGCCCAGGATGGAGGCCAGCCCGATCGACACGGCCACGGAGACGGTGAGTGCAAAGCACAGCACCATGGTGGAGATCATTACTGGCGTCATTGCGCGGTCTCCAGTTCCATGCGCTGGGGATCGATCAGGTTGCCGATGATTCCCACCACGCAGAACAATCCGCCCACGGGCATGGCGAGATACGCCCAGAACATCGACACCGACTCCAGCCCGGCCATGCTCTGCACGCCGCCGCGCTGCGCGTAGTCCCAGCCCCACCAGATGATCACGCCGATCAATGCCAGCGCGGCCAGGCATACCACCCAGTCGAGCACGCGGCGAACGCGCGGCGGGCTCCAGCGGTAGAGCACGTCCACGCTCACCATCGCCCCCTGGCGAAACGCGGCTGGAATGGCCAGAAACACCATCCAGATCAGGCTGAAGCGGATCAGCACCTCGGTCCACTCGGCGGGCTGCTCGAACACGAAGCGCATCAGGATCTGGAACATACCCAGCGCTGAGGCCAGGGCCAGCATGGCGCAGGCGCCGAGCATGGCCAACCTGGTGCACCAGCGCTCAAAGGAAAGAAAGATGTTTTTCATGGGCGGCACGGGCCGGACAACAGAATGTATGAATAAAAACGCCCGTTGGCGATTTGCCGACGGGCGCTGATAGCTATCAAAAAGAAAGCGCTGTGCGGATTACTTCACGTTGCGGATCTTGTCGAGCGCTGCCTTGCCGAACTGCTTTTCAAACTCGGCATTGACGGGGGCCAACGCGGCCACGAACTTGGCCTTGTCCACGGTGTCGATCACGGTCATGCCCTTGGTGCGCAGGTCGGCCACGCCCTTGGCGTCGTCTTCGTCCACGCGCGCGCGGTTGGCCTTGGTGCCTTCCTTGGCGGCGTCGAGGAAGGCCTGCTTGTCGGCAGCGCTGAGCTTGTCAAAAGCCGCCTTGTTCATCACGAAGATGCACGGCGAGTACACATGGCCCGTGAGCGTGAGGTGCTTTTGCACCTGGTCGAACTTGGCCGAGATGACCACGGGCAGCGGGTTCTCCTGGCCGTCCACGGTGCCTTGCTGCAGGGCGGTGAACACCTCGGGGAAGGCCATGGGCGTGGTGATGATGCCAAAGCCCTTGTAGGCCGCGATGTGCACGGGGTTCTCCATCGTGCGCATCTTCAGGCCCTTGAGGTCGCCGGGCTCCTTCACGTCGCGCTTGCTGTTGGTCATGTGGCGAAAGCCGTTTTCGGCCCAGGCCAGGGCCTTGAAGCCCTTGCTGTCGAACTTGGTCAGCATCTCCTGGCCGATGGGGCCGTCAAGCACGGCGCGCGCATGGGCCTTGTCGCGGAACAGGAAGGGCACATCGAGGATTTTTGTTTCGGGCACGAAGTTGGGGATGGGGCCGGTGGAGCTGAAGGCCAGCTCCTGCGTGCCCAGCTGCACGGCTTCAATCGACTCGCGCTCGCCACCCAGTGCGCCGTTGTAGAAGGTTTGCACCTTGTAGCGGCCGCCCGTGCGCTTTTCGACTTCCTTGGCAAAGGTGTCGATGGCCACGCCCTGGTGCGAGTTCTGCGCCGTCGAGATGCTGATGCGCATGGTGGTCTGCGCGGCAGCGCTGGCCATGAAGCCGATGGCAAGGCCGAGTCCGACGACGAGTCTGGTCAATTGCATGGTGTCTCCTGAAGGGGGATGGTTGCGTGCGGCCTGCGGTGCAGGTTGCGGCGCTGTCCTGCGCCGCGCACTGCAAAAATTATGGCGCTGCAACATGGCGCCGGGCATCGGGGTTTGTGCTGGTAAGCATGCTTACCAGCGGCGCATGGGAGTCCCGCAGGAGACAAGGCCCAAAGGCAGGGCGCCCTGAGCGCGATGAACGCTTGCCAAGCCCCCCGGGCGGGCGGTAACCCGCCGGGGCCTTGTCAGTTTGTGCACCCGGGTAAGAGCGCCTTGATGCAGCAAAGTATGCCGCGCGGGCGGCCGATTAATCTTCTGAATTGGCGTCGTTTTGGGTTGTTTGCAGAAAAATATTCTGCCAATGTGGTATTTTTGGAATAATGCGCCGCATGGACCGTCTCGACAGAAAAATCCTCTCCGTTTTGCAGGCCAACGCCCGCGCCAGCCTGCAGGAGATTGGCCAGGCCGTGGGCCTGAGCCCCTCGCCATGCTGGGGGCGCATCAAGAAGATGGAAGAGGCAGGCGTGATCGAGGGCTACACCGTGCGCCTCAATTCGCGCGCGCTTGATCTGGCGGACACGGTGCTGGTGATGGTCACGCTCGACAGCCACTCGGACAATACGCTCGAAAAATTTGGCGAAACCCTGGCCAGCATTCCCGAGGTGATCGAGGCGCATCTGGTGTCGGGCGACTACGACTATCTGTTGCGCGTGGTGGTCAAAGACACGCGCGACTACGAGCGCCTGCTGCGCGAGAAGCTCTACAAGATCAAGGGCATCCGCCACAGCCGCTCCAGCTTTGTGCTGCGCACGCTGAAGAAGGCCGATCTGCCGCTGTTTGTGGATTGAAACTTAAGTCAAATTGGGCTCTTGCGCTTATCCAGTAAGCGCAAGCAGCTATCAAATTAATACTTACAAGGCGCGGCCCGCGCCCGCATCAGCCCAGCAGCAGGGCGTCGTCCGAGAGCTTTTCGCCGCGCACTTTTTCAAACATGTGCAGCAGGTCGGGCACATCCAGGCGCTTGCGCTCGTCGCCGGAAACATCCAGCACCACCTGGCCCTGGTGCAGCATCACGGTGCGTTCGCCCACGTCCAGCGCCTGGCGCATGCTGTGCGTGACCATCATGGTGGTCAGCTTGTTTTCGGCCACGATGCGCTCGGTCAGCCGCAGCACGAAGTCGGCCGTGCGCGGGTCGAGCGCGGCGGTGTGTTCATCGAGCAGCAGGATGCGGGACGGCTGCAGCGCCGCCATGAGCAGGCTCACCGCCTGGCGCTGGCCACCCGAGAGCAGGCCGATGCGGTCGCTCAGGCGGTTTTCCAGGCCCAGGCCCAGTGTGGCCAAGCGTTCGCGAAAGCCTTCGCGCATCGATGCCTTGACGGCGCGGCCCAGGTTGCGGAAGGCGCCGCGGCGCTGCGCCAGCGCCATGTTTTCCTCGATGGTGAGGTCTTCGCAGGTGCCGGCCATCGGGTCCTGGAACACGCGGGCCACGCGCTCGGCGCGGGCCCACACGGGCATGCGCGTGACATCCACGCCGTCGATGGCGATGCGGCCACTGTCCACCGACTGGTCGCCCGAGATGGCGTTGAGAAAGGTGGACTTGCCGGCGCCGTTGGAACCGATGACGGTGACAAACTGCCCGGCCGGAATGTCCAGCGACATGCCGCGCAGGGCGCGCGTTTCAATCGGCGTGCCGGGGTTGAAGGTGATTTCGAGGTGTTGGGCGCTCAGCATGGGGCTCTTTCGGTGCGCGGGTTCAGGACGGCTTGCGCTTGGCGAACTTGCGCTTGAGCTGCGGAATCACCAGCGCCACCGCGACCAGCACGGCGGTCACGAGATTCAGGTCTTGCGCCTTCAGGCCAATGAAGTCGCTGTTGAGCGCCAGCGCGATGAAGAAGCGGTAGGCAATGGCGCCGATGACCACGGCCAGCGTGGCGTAAATCAGGCGGCGCGAGGGCAGGATGCTCTCGCCCACGATCACGGCAGCCAGACCGATGACGATGGTGCCGATGCCCATGGAAATGTCCGAGCCGCCCTGGGTCTGCGCAAACAGCGCGCCGGCCAGGCCCACCAGACCATTGGAAATCGCCAGACCCAGCAGCATCATGGCGCCGGTGTTCACGCCCTGGGAGCGGGCCATGCGCGCGTTCGAGCCGGTGGCGCGAATGGCCAGGCCCCGCTCGGTGGCAAAAAACCAGTCCATGAGCAGTTTGGCGGCCAGCACGATGACGACCAGGATCAGCGGGCGCGCAATGAAATCTTCCATGCCTTCGGGCTGCAGCAGCACAAACAGCGTGGGGTCGTTGATGAGGGGCACATTGGGGCCGCCCATGACGCGCAGATTGATCGAGTACAGCGCGGTCATCACCAGGATGCTGGCCAGCAGGTCCATGATCTTGAGCTTGACGTTCAGCCAGCCGGTAATCAGCCCGGCCACGGCGCCTGCCGCCGTGGCAGCCAGCGTGGCCAGCCAGGCGTTGGTGCCGGTGGAGATCAGGATGGCGCAGACAGCGCCGCCCAGCGGAAAGCTGCCATCCACCGTAAGGTCGGGAAAGCGCAGCAGCCGAAACGAGATGAACACGCCCAGCGCCACCAGGCTGAAGATCAGGCCGATTTCAACGGCGCCGAGCAGGGAAAAGAAGGACATGGGGCAGCGGGGCGAGGGATTGAAAAACAAAGCAGGAGCCACGCGGGGCATGGCTCCTGCAGTAGGGGGCGGGCCTGACGACCCGGCGCTGCACAGGGTGTGCGCTTATTGCACGACCTGCGCGGCCGACTTGATCAGCGCGTCGGACAGCTTCACGCCCTGTTTCTCGGCCGCGCCGGGGTTCACGAACAGTTCCATCTTGGTGCTGACTTCGGGCTTGATGTCGCCGGGCTTTTCGCCCTTGAGGATGCGCGCCACCATGCGGCCGGTCTGCTCGCCCAGATCGCGGTAGTTGATGCCAAAGGCGGCGATGGCGCCACGCTTGACGCTGTCGGTGTCCGAAGCCACCAGCGGAATCTTGGCCTCCTGGCCCACCTTCACCAGCGCTTCGTAGGCCGAGACCACGTTGTTGTCGGTGCTGGTGTAGATCACATCGACCTTGCCGATCAGGCTGCGCGCGGCGCTGCTTACGTCCACCGATCGCGGCGCTGCAGCCTCGACCAGCGTCATGCCCAGCTTGGGCAGCAGGGCCTGCAGCTGCTTGACCACGACGACCGAATTGGCCTCGCCGGGGTTGTAAACCACGCCCACGCGCTTGGCACCCGGCACCACCTGCTTGACCAGGTCCATCTGCTTGTCGAGCGCCAGCAGGTCGGACACGCCGGTTACGTTGTTGTGCGAAGGCTCCCAGTTTTTCACCAGCTTGGCCGCCACCGGGTCGGTCACTGCCGAGAACACGACGGGAACGGTCTTGGTCGAGGCAATCACGGCCTGGGCCGAGGGCGTGGCGATGGCGACGATGGCATCGGGCTTGTCACCGACGAACTTGCGGGCGATTTGCGCGGCCGTGCCGGTGTTGCCCTGGGCGCTTTGGTACTGCCACTTGAGGTTCTTGCCCGCTTCAAAGCCGGCTTCCTTCAACGCTGCCTGCACGCCGTCGCGCACGGAGTCGAGGGCGGGGTGTTCGACGATGGCGGTCACTGCCACGGATTTTTGCTGGGCAATGGCGGGGGTCACGCCGGCCACGGCCAAGGCGAGGGCACCCAGGGACATCCAGGGCAATTGCTTCATGTTCATCTGCGCGGTCTTTCTGGTTTTGGGATGGATCGGGCCGACCTGCACACGCAGGCGCGGGGCCGACGGGCAAGTTTACTGCGGCGAAACATTGCCACGCCGGGTGAAGCAAGCCTCCCCGTGGCGGGGTCGGGTTTTCAGCAGGGTTGTGGTTGAAATATCAACAAAAAAGGCCTGCAGCGCAGGCCCTTCATGCGCAAGGCGCTATGGTTTTTACATGCCCGAGTAGTTGGGGCCGCCGCCGCCTTCGGGTGTGACCCAGACAATGTTTTGCGTCGGGTCCTTGATGTCGCAGGTTTTGCAGTGCACGCAGTTTTGCGCGTTGATCTGCAGGCGCTGGGCATCGCCGCCCTTGGCCGTATCGGGCACGAACTCGTACACGCCGGCCGGGCAATAGCGGGACTCGGGGCCGGCGTATTTGGCCAGGTTGATGTTCACCGGCACGCTGGCGTCTTTCAGCGTCAGGTGCGCTGGCTGGTTTTCGGCGTGGTTGGTGTTGCTCACGAACACGCTGGAGAGGCGGTCGAAGGTGATCTTGCCATCGGGCTTGGGATAAACGATGGGCTTGCACTCGGCGGCGGGCTTCAGATAGGCGTGGTCGGGCTTGTCGCGGTGCAGCGTCCATGGGATGTGGCCCTTGAGCGCGAACTGCTCGATACCGTTCATCACCGTGGCCACGGTCAGGCCCTTCTTGAACCAGGCCTTGAAGTTGCGTGCCTTGTTCAGCTCGGTGTAGAGCCAGCTTGCTTCGAACGCCTTGGGGTAGGCGGTGAGTTCGTCGTGCTGGCGTCCGCCGGTGATGGCTTCATAGGCGGCCTCGGCGGCCAGCATGCCGGTCTTGATGGCGGCATGGCTGCCCTTGATGCGGCTGACGTTGAGGTAACCCGCATCGCAGCCCACCAGCGCGCCGCCCGGGAACACGGTCTTGGGCAGGCTCATCAGGCCGCCGGCCGTGATGGCGCGGGCGCCGTAGCTGATGCGCTTGGCCGGCTTGATGCCCTTGGATTCGTCGCCTTCCAGGTAGTAGCGGATGTTGGCGTGCGTCTTCCAGCGCTGGAATTCCTCGAACGGGCTGAGGTACGGGTTGGCGTAGTCCAAGCCCGTGATGAAGCCCAGCGTGACCTTGTTGTCTTCCATGTGGTACAGGAAGGCGCCGCCGTAGGTGTTGTTGTCCATGGGCCAGCCGGCGGTGTGCAGCACGAAGCCGGGCTGGTGGCGGGCGGGGTCGATTTCCCACAGTTCCTTGATGCCCAGGCCGTAGGTCTGCGGGTCGCTTTCTGCATCGAGCTTGAAGCGGGCGATGACCTGCTTGCCCAGATGGCCGCGCGCGCCTTCGGCAAAGATGGTGTACTTGGCGTGCAGCTCCATGCCGAGCTGGAAGTCGCCCGTGGGCTCGCCTTCCTTGCTCACGCCCAAGTTGCCGGTGGCCACGCCCTTGACGCTGCCGTTGTCGTTGTAGAGGACTTCGGCGGCGGCAAAGCCGGGGAAGATTTCCACGCCCAGGTTCTCGGCCTGCTGCGCCAGCCAGCGCGTGACGTTGCCCAGGCTGACGATGTAGTTGCCGTGGTTCTGAAAGCAGCCTGGCAGCAGGAAGTTGGGTGTGCGAAACGACGATTTCTCGCCCAGGAACACCATGGCATCGTCGGTGACGGGCTGGTTCAGCGGGGCGCCGAGTTCTTTCCAGTTGGGGATCAGCTCGGTCAGCGCCTTGGGGTCCATGATGGCGCCCGAGAGGATGTGCGCGCCGGGCTCGGAGCCTTTTTCAAGCACCACGACCGACACGTCCTGCCCTTTTTCGGCGGCCAGTTGCTTGAGCCGGATGGCGGTGGACAGGCCGGCAGGGCCACCGCCCACCACGACCACGTCATATTCCATGGCTTCGCGTGGACCGTATTGGGCGAGGATTTCTTGGTTTGTCATGGGCGTCTCGTCGGGCGTTTGATAATGAATGAATCTTTTGCAGACTGGTCGGTAACGTACTGTCTGACTGGCGACTGATTGTATTCATGCGAATACGCACAATCGAGCGGGTGTTTCCGTTCAATGTTTTCGTTGTATTTCTGATTTCTGAAGAGGCTCTTAATGGCTTACAGCATCGATTTGTCCGGCCGCGTGGCCCTGGTGACGGGCGCTTCCAGCGGTCTGGGGGCTCAGTTTGCACGCACCCTGGCCCGCGCCGGCGCCGGTGTGGTGCTGGCCAGCCGCCGGCTGGAAAAGCTCAAGGAATTGCGGGCCCGCATCGAGGGCGAAGGGGGCGATGCCCATGTGGTCGAACTCGATGTGACCGACCTCGATTCCATCAAGGCCGCCGTCGCCCACGCCGAGACGGAAATGGGCTCCATCGACATCCTGGTCAACAACTCGGGTGTGAGCACCACGCAGCGCATCCAGGACGTGACGCTGGAGGACTACGACTTCATCTTCGACACCAACGTCAAGGGGGCGTTCTTTGTGGCGCAGGAGGTGGGCAAGCGCATGCTGGCGCGCTCGCGTGGCGCGGCGCCGGGCAGTTTCACGGGCGGGCGCATCATCAACATCGCCTCGATGGCCGGGCTCAAGGTGCTGCCGCAGATCGGCGCCTACTGCATGAGCAAGGCCGCCGTGGTGCAGATGACCCGCGCCATGGCGCTGGAGTGGGGGCGGTTCGGCATCAACGTCAACGCCATCTGCCCCGGCTACATCGACACCGAGATCAACCACCACCATTGGGACACCGAGCAGGGCCAAAAACTCATTGCCATGCTGCCGCGCAAGCGCGTGGGGCAGCCGCAGGACCTGGATGCGCTCATCGTGATGCTGGCCAGTGACCAGAGCCATTTTGTCAATGGCGCCGTGATCGCCGCCGACGACGGCTTTGCGATCTGAGGTGCAGGCGGGCACCACCCCCCGCTACACCGCAGGCACCAGCGCCGGCATTCTGGCGGGGCTGGCGTCTGGTGCGCTGTGGGGGTTGTCGTTTGTGGCACCCCGCATGGCCAGTGGCTTTGCAGCCATGGATGTGACGGCCGGGCGGTTCATCACCTACGGGCTGGTCGCGCTGGGCATGATGGCCTGGGGCCTGCACACCCGCCGCCTGCCCACACTGCGCCAGTTTCTCGCTGCACTGCTGCTGAGCCTGCTGGGCTTTACCGGCTATTACCTGCTGCTGGTGCTGGCCATCCGCGACATGGGCGTGGCGATGCCGGCACTCATCATCGGCACCATCCCGGTGTGGGTGATGCTGCTGGGCAAGCCCCGGGGGCTGCGCTGGGCCGCATTGCTGCCCGGCCTGGTGCTCACGGTGGCGGGGCTGCTGCTGATGGCCGATGTGCCGTCGGCCGGGCAAGTTAGTGCAGGCCAGGGCCTGCATTTCTGGCGCGGCCTGGCCTTGGCCTGCGGGGCGCTGGTGAGCTGGACGGCTTTTGCGCTGTTCAATGCAGCCTGGCTCAAGCGCCACCCCGAAGTGCGCGCCACCGAATGGGCCAACTGGCTGGGCGTGGCCACGGGCCTGGGAGGGCTGGTGCTGTGGCTGCTGGCGGGCACCCCAGCCGCCGAGCTGGCCGCCATGCCGGGCATCGTCTTTTTTCTGCTGCTTTGCCTGGCCATCGGCTTCGGGTCGAGCTGGTTGGCCACGATTTTGTGGAACATCGCCAGCCAGCGGCTTTCGGCCAGCCTGTGCGGGCAGCTCATCGTGAGCGAGACGCTGTTTGCACTGGTCTATTCGTTTGCCTGGGACGGCCACTTGCCGGCTCCAGCGCAGTGGGCGGCCAGTGTGCTGTTCACCCTGGGCATCCTGGCATCCATCAAGGCACACCGATGAAGATCGAAATCCCCGAGGTCAAGAAGCTGGTTTACGAAATGCGCTTTCCCGTGCGCTGGGGCGACATGGACGCCATGGGCCATGTGAACAACACCGTGTACTTTCGCTACCTGGAAACGGCGCGCATCGAATGGATGGTGTCGGTGGGCTGCAACCCGGACCCGAAAGGCCAGGGGCCGGTGATCGTGAATGCTTTTTGCAACTTCTACCGCCAGCTCGAATTTCCGGCGGATGTGCTGCTCAAACTGTATGTCAGCGACCCGGCGCGCACCACGTTCGAAACCTGGGGCACGATGGAACGCGCAGACCAGCCCGGCGTGATTTGCGCCGCCGGTGGCGCCACCACCATCTGGGTGGATTTTCCGCAGCAAAAAGCAGTGTCGCTGCCCGACTGGATGCGGGCACTGGCCAGCGGGTGATTTTGAATAAAATAGCCCTTTAGCGCTTTACTGACAAGCGCTATAAGCTATCAAAATCATAGTTATTCGGTGGGCTTTTTGGCTTTGGGCAAGCGGCCCATCAGATAGAACTCGGGGTTGGGCTGCATGCCGGCAAAGCTGGCCATGCGGTTGGAGAGGCCAAAGAACGCGGTGATGGCCGCAATGTCCCAGATGTCCTCGTCGTCAAAGCCGTGGGCGTGCAGGGCGGTGAAGTCGGCGTCTTCCACCTCGTGCGAGCGCTGGCAGACCTTCATTGCAAAGTCGAGCATGGCGCGCTGGCGTGGCGTGATGTCGGCCTTGCGATGGTTCACGGCCACCTGGTCGGCCACAAACGGTTTCTTTTCATAGATGCGCAGGATCGCGCCGTGGGCTACCACGCAGTAGAGGCACTGGTTGGCGGCGCTGGTGGCGGTGACGATCATCTCGCGCTCGCCTTTGGTCAGGCTGCCTTCTTCCTTGAGCATGAGGGCGTCGTGGTAGGCGAAAAAGGCGCGCCATTCGGCCGGGCGACGTGCAAACGCCAGGAACACGTTGGGGATGAAGCCTGCCTTCTCCTGCACCTCCAGGATGCGCAAGCGGATGTCTTCGGGCAGGGTGCTCAGGTCGGGAAAAGGGTAGCGGCTCACGCGGGTCTCCTTGGGTGTCGATGTCGATGTCGATGCCAGTTACCGTACCACGGCGCCGGGCGCGGGCCACTGCGCTGGTGCTTGCCTGCAGGTTGGGGTGCGGTTTTCGTGGGTTCGACAGGGTTGGTTTTTATAAAAAACTATCGGTAATTTTGGTTTAATTGATTTCTTATTTTTTGGGCCGCTTACTATCATTTGGCTTGCATTCATCCACACAAGGAGCGCCCTATGACCGAAGAATCCAAATGCCCATTCCATGCCGCTGGCGCCAGCAGCAGCCGCACCAGCCGTGACTGGTGGCCGAACCAGTTGCGCGTGGATCTGCTGAACCAGCATTCCGAGCGCTCCAACCCCTTGGGCGAAAAGTTCAACTACGCCGACGAGTTCAAGAAGCTCGACTACGCCGCGCTCAAGGCCGACCTGAAGGCGCTGCTGACGGATTCGCAAGACTGGTGGCCCGCCGACTGGGGCACCTACGCCGGCCTGTTCATCCGCATGGCCTGGCACAGCGCAGGCACCTACCGCACGGTCGATGGCCGTGGCGGTGCTGGCCGTGGCCAGCAGCGCTTTGCCCCGCTCAACAGCTGGCCCGACAACGTGAGCCTGGACAAGGCGCGCCGCCTGCTGTGGCCGGTCAAGCAAAAGTATGGCCAGAAGATCTCCTGGGCCGACCTGATGATCCTCGCCGGCAATGTGGCGCTGGAAAACTCCGGCTTTCGTACCTTTGGCTTTGGCGCCGGCCGCGAAGACGTGTGGGAGCCCGACATGGACGTGAACTGGGGCGACGAGAAGGCCTGGCTGGCCCACCGCAATCCCGAGACCCTGGCCAAGAACCCCCTGGCCGCCACCGAGATGGGCCTGATCTACGTCAACCCCGAAGGCCCCAACGCCAGTGGTGACCCACGCTCGGCCGCCGCGGCCATCCGCGCCACCTTTGGCAACATGGCGATGGACGACGAGGAAATCGTGGCGCTGATCGCCGGTGGCCACACGCTGGGCAAGACCCACGGTGCCAGCGCTGCCAGCCATGTGGGCGTCGATCCCGAGGCCGCACCCATCGAGCAGATGGGGCTGGGCTGGACCAGCAGCCACGGCAGCGGCAGCGGCGCCGACGCCATCACCTCCGGCCTGGAGGTGGTCTGGACCCAGACGCCCACCCAGTGGAGCAACAACTTCTTTGAGAACCTGTTCAAGTTCGAATGGGTGCAGACGCGCAGCCCGGCCGGGGCCATCCAGTTCGAGGCCAAGGACGCGCCCGAGATCATTCCCGATCCGTTCGACCCCGCCAAGAAGCGCAAGCCCACCATGCTGGTCACCGACCTGACGCTGCGCTTCGACCCCGGGTTCGAGAAGATCTCGCGCCGTTTCCTGAACGACCCGCAGGCGTTCAACGAAGCTTTTGCGCGCGCCTGGTTCAAGCTGACCCACCGCGACATGGGCCCCAAGGCGCGTTACATCGGGCCCGAAGTTCCGAAGGAAGAGCTGATCTGGCAAGACCCGCTGCCCGCGCCGCTGCACAACCCCACGGCCGCAGACATTGCCGACCTGAAGGCGAAGATCGCCGCCTCGGGACTGTCGGTCAGCGAACTGGTGTCGGTGGCCTGGGCTTCGGCATCCACGTTCCGCGGCGGCGACAAGCGTGGTGGCGCCAACGGTGCGCGCCTGGCGCTGGCCCCGCAAAAGGACTGGGTGGTGAACGCCATCGCTGTGGGCGTGCTGCCCAAATTGCAAGCCATCCAGCAGGCGTCCGGCAAGGCTTCGCTGGCCGATGTGATCGTGCTCGCCGGTGTGGTGGGTGTGGAGCAGGCCGCCAAGGCGGCGGGCGTGTCGGTGCAGGTGCCCTTTGCCCCCGGCCGGGTCGATGCACGCCAGGACCAGACCGATGTCGCGTCCTTTGACGTGATGGAGCCGGTGGCCGATGGTTTCCGCAATTACCGCCGCGTTGCCGGCAGCCCCGCGACGGAAGAGCTGTTGCTCGACAAGGCCCAGCAACTCACCCTCACGGCGCCGCAGCTGACAGCCCTGGTGGGTGGCCTGCGCGTGCTGGGCGCCAATTTCGACGGCAGCCAGCACGGCGTGTTCACCGACAAGGTGGGCGTGCTCAGCAACGACTTCTTTGTCAACCTGCTGGACATGGGCACCGTCTGGAAGTCGGTGGACGACACGGCGCAGGTGTTCGAGGGGCGCGACCGCAAGAGCGGCGCGGTCAAATACACCGCCACCCGCAACGATCTGGTGTTTGGCTCCAACTCGGTGCTGCGTGCGCTGGCCGAGGTCTATGCCAGTGCCGATGCCCGTGAAAAGTTCGTCAGCGACTTCGTGGCGGCCTGGACCAAGGTGATGAACCTGGACCGCTTCGACCTGGCTGAAGCGCCTGCCAACGCCTGAGCGCCGTGATCACGCCACCTGTCTGGCCCGTTTTGGGGCAGACAGGTGGCGTTCTGCTTTCCAGAGTGCCGGATAACATTGCGGCCCCAACCCGAACCGGAGAGCCCGCATGACCCAACCCCCATCCAGCAAAGACTTCGACAAAGGCCTGGCCACGCGCAAGCAGGTCATGGGCGAGGACTTCGTGGCCAATGCCTTTGGCAATGCCACGGCGTTCACCCAGCCGATTCAGGAGTTCATCACCCGCAATGCATGGGGCGATGTGTGGCAGCGTCCGGGGCTGGACATGAAGACGCGCAGCCTCATTACGGTGGCCTTTCTTACGGCCCTGGGCAAGCAGCACGAGCTCAAGGGCCATGTGCGCGGTGCGCTCAACAACGGCGCCACGGCGCAGGAGATTCAGGAAGTGCTGCTGCATGCCAGCATCTACTGCGGCCTGCCGGCGGCGGTAGAAGCCTTTCGCACCGCGTCCGAGGTGGTGGACGGCGCGGCTAAGCCTTGAGTCGTGGGGAATGTGGCGCTAGTTTCCCGCTACCAGCTTGTGCACCAGATCGGCGGCTGTGGAGGCGTTGTACTTGCGCATGAGGCGGGCGCGGTAGATTTCCACGGTGCGGTGGCTGATCTCCAGGGCCTTGCCGATTTCCTTGGAGGTCAGGCCCTCGAGCAGCTTGGCCGCCACTTCGCGTTCGCGTCCCGTGAGTTCGGCTTTGACGGTGCGCTGTGAGCTGAGGTCCTCAAAGCTCCAGATGCCCGATTCGTGGGGCGCTTCGCGGTTGAGGGCGCGGCCTGACACATGGCACCAGAACACTTCGCCGTTGGCCCGCTTCATGATGCGGTTGTCGGCATAGTGGCCCTTGGCATTCAGGATGGGTTCCATGTGCGCGCCAAGGCGTTCATACTCATCGGCACTGGGGTAGAGAATCTCAAAGGACTGTCCTACCAGCACCTCACGCGAGGCGCCAAACATCTCGCAGACATGCCGGTTGCAGTCCATCATGGTGCGATTTCGCGAGAGTACCAACCCTATGGGCGCAAATTCAAAGGCCAGTCTGTAATCAACGTCCATAGTGCAAATCTTTACGGGGTACTACTTATATTTCTACGTAGTATCGTAGCGTATCAAAACTATCAAGGAGATCGTGGTGAAAAAGTTATTTCCTTCCGCAGCCAAGGCCCTTGAGGGCGTGGTTGCCGATGGCCAGCTGCTGGCCGTGGGTGGCTTCGGACTGTGCGGGATTCCCGAGGCACTGATTGATGCGCTGCGCGATTCGGGAGTGAAGAACCTCTCCGTGATCTCCAACAACGCCGGCGTGGATGGTTTTGGCCTGGGCAAGCTGCTCGAAACCCGCCAGATCAAGAAAATGATCTCGTCCTACGTGGGCGAGAACAAGGAATTCGAGCGCCAGTACCTGGCCGGCGAACTCGAACTTGAATTCACGCCCCAGGGCACGCTGGCCGAGAAGCTGCGCGCCGGAGGCGCGGGCATCCCCGCCTTTTTCACCAAGACCGGCGTGGGCACCATCGTGGCCGATGGCAAGGAACTGCGCGAGTTCGATGGTGAAACCTATGTGATGGAGCGCTCGCTGGTGCCCGATGTCTCGCTGGTCAAGGCCTGGCGCGCCGACCAGTCGGGCAACCTGCAGTTTCGCCTGACGGCACGCAACTTCAACCCCGCCGTGGCCATGGCCGGAAAGCTGTGCATCGTGGAGGTGGAAGAGGTGGTGGAAACGGGCGCGATCGACCCCGACCAAATCCATCTGCCCGGCATCTATGTGCACCGCATCGTGCACAACGCCCACCCCGAAAAGCGTATCGAGAAAAGAACTGTCACTGAGAAAGCAGGAGCCTGACCATGCCGTGGACCCAAGACCAGATGGCCGCCCGTGCGGCCCAAGAACTCGAAGATGGTTTCTATGTGAACCTGGGCATCGGCATTCCCACGCTGGTGGCCAACTTCACCGGCGACAAGGAGGTGTGGCTGCAGTCCGAAAACGGGATGCTGGGCATCGGCCCGTTCCCCACCGAAGACAAGGTGGATGCCGACCTCATCAACGCCGGCAAGCAGACCGTGACCACCATTCCCGGCTCGTCGATCTTCAGCAGCGACCAGTCGTTCGCGATGATTCGTGGCGGCAAGATCAACCTGTCCATCCTGGGCGCCATGCAGGTGAGCGAGCAGGGCGACCTGGCCAACTGGATGATCCCCGGCAAGATGGTCAAGGGCATGGGCGGTGCCATGGACCTGGTGGCCGGTGTCAAGCGCGTGATCGTGCTCATGGAGCATGTGGCGCGCAAGAAGGACGGCACCGAGGACATGAAGATCCTGCCCCGCTGCACGCTGCCGCTGACGGGCGTGGGCGTGGTGGACCGCATCATCACCGACATGGCCGTGATGGACGTGACGCCGCTGGGCCTCAAGGTGGTGGAACTGGCGCCTGGCGTCACGTTCGATGCACTTCAGGCCAAGACAGGCGTCACGCTGCTGCATTGACGGTGCTGCTTGACTTGCCTCAAGACGGGCCCGCGCAAGCGGGCCTTTTGCATGGGCGAGCAGCACCCTATGGTCTTATATTCAAGGCTGTCCTTTTTGATGTTTCCGCATGACAGATCCATTCTTGGCGGCCACTGCCACTGCCCCCGACAGCCCGCACTACCTGCGCGCGCTCACCGACATGGCCGACCGGCGCGCGGTGGTAACCCAGGACGCCATCTATACCGACAACGGCATCAAGCTGGTGGAAAAAGGGGCCCGCATCGACAGCCGTTTGTACGACCGGCTGGTGCAGCACAAGCTGCGCGATCCCATCGACCGGCATCTGACGGTCGAGAATGCGGTGGATGTGCCTGCATTGATTGCCGCCGGGCGGGATCTGGTTGAGCAAAATGCATTGCCCCAGATGCTGGCGCAGGCCCTCGGTTCTGCTGCCAGGCTGCTGGCGCCCTTGCGCTCAATGCCCCTGCCCGCGCCCATCGCCTTCAAGCTCACGGTGATGCGCGAGCAGCGGCCTGACCTGTTCGAGCACAGCCTGCAGATGATGATGGTGGCCGTTTTCCTGGGATTGAAAAGCGGCCTGGGCGAACGCGACTGTGTCTCGCTGGCGGCCGCTGCGCTGCTGCACGATGCGGGTGTGTTGCACATGGATCCGGCCTGGATGGACCCCCTCAACAAGGTCACGGGCGTGCAGCGCAAGCACCTGGTGGCGCATCCCATCACCTCCATGCTGATGCTCCGGGATGCCGGGGTGTACGCCCGGCCGGTGGAGATTGCCGTGCTGGAGCACCACGAGCGCATGGATGGCAGCGGCTACCCGCGTGGCCTGCCCGGGGCGGACATTTCGCCCATGGGGCGCATCCTGCTGCTGGCCGAAGTGGTGGCGGCCTTCTACGAAAAATACACCGACATGCCCGCACAGCGGCTGTCGCTGATGCTGCGCCTGAACCACCGCAAGTTCCCGGCCGCACTGGTGGCCCATGTGCTGCCGCTGCTGCAGGAAGAAGTGGCGCGCGATTCCGCCCTGATGCCGCTGGGCAACGATGCCACGCGCCAGATCGACCTGCTGGCCGAAGCCTTTACCTACTGGGAGCAGCTCAAGGCGGCCTTGCCTGAAAGTGTGGGCACCAAAGCGCCGGCGGGCAATGCGTTTGCATTTGCCGACTCCCGCCTTCTGGCCTTGCAAAAAGCCCTCATAGAAGCCGGATCGCACCCGCAGCATCTGGGCGAACTGATGGCGCAACTGCAGGGCGACGCCGTGGGGATGGCCGAGATGGCCCTGGTAGGGCGGGAGGCTTTGTGGCAACTGCAAAGCATCCTGAACGCCTGCCATCGCCGCTGGCCCCAACTGTCGGAGCGTGCGACGCCGGCGGATACCGCAGTGGCCGACTGGTGTGACTGGGCATTGCGCAGGTTGTAGGAGGCGGTTCAAAGGATCGACCACACAGGCATCCATGTCACCAATATTGCATTGAGCAGGCGGTTCTATGCGTCTGTTTTAGCCACGCTGGGTTATGGCGTGCGGCTTGATCTCGAAAACGCCGTGGGCTTCGGAGCCAAGCAGCCTTTGCGTCGCTGAAGACGCGCAGTGCTTGCCGACCAGCTTTGGTCGCCCGAAACCCTCCCGCCCCAAAGTCTTGCCGGTGAGGTGCAGCACGACTCGAAATACTGTGTATATTAACAGTATTCGTGTTTTCTCATGCCCTCTCACCACCATGCCTGCGCCACGCCCCTCCCTGCGGGAAGCGTCCGATCTGCCGTTTGCCGTGCCCGGTGTCTGGCATGCGGACGCATTGGGCGCGGGCCTGCAGCCAGCGCAGCCCACGGGGTTTGCGCAGCTCGATGCGCAACTGCCAGGCGGTGGCTGGCCAGTGGGGGCATTGAGCGAGGTGCTGCAACCCATGGCGGGCCTGCACGAATGGCAGCTGGTGCTGCCCGCGCTGGCGCAGGCTATGGCCCGGCGCGTGGGCGCCGTGGTGGTGGTGGCGCCACCGTGCGAGCCTTTTGGCCCGGCGCTCAAGGCGCAGGGGCTGTCGGCCGAGCGCTTGTGCGTGGTGCGGGCTGATAGCGCCAAGGCGGCGCTCTGGGCGGCCGAACAGGCGCTGCGCTGCCGTGATGTGCTGGCCGTCATGGCCTGGCTGCCGCAGGCGCAACCGGAGGCCTTGCGCCGGCTGCAACTGGCAGCGGCGCAGCAACAGCAGTTGCTGTGGGTGTTTCGCCCGGTCAGCGCTGCCCCGCAGGCGTCGCCGGCCTTGTTGCGGCTGCAGGTGCAGGGGCTGGCCCTGCCGGGGGATGCCACCGCATCGCCCGGTATGCAGGTGCAGATCCTCAAGCGCCGGGGGCCGCCCCTGGTGCAGGGGCTGGATCTGCCAGGCTGCCACCCTCGTCTGGCGCAGGTGCTGGCGACGCAGGCCGAGCGCCGTCGCGCAGCGCAGTGGATCGCCAATGCGCTGGTGGTGCGCCGCAATGCAGCGCCGGGCCTGGGGGCGCCTGGGATGGCCGGGCCAGAGAGGAGGGGCCATGCACTGGATCGCGCTGCCGTTGCCCTGGTGCGATGAGCCCGCGGCACCTTCGGGCGCCGCGGTGCACACCGCCGGGGCGGGTTGGTGGGCCTTGCGCTTTACGCCGCGCGTGGCGCTGGTCGATGGCGAGGCGGTTCTGCTGGAGGTGTCCACCACCGAGCGACTCTGGGGCGGTCGCGATACCTTGCTGGCGCAGGTGCTGCAGGCCTGGACCGACGCATCGGGCGGGCTGCCCGATCACCCTGCCACCCAGGAAGCGGCGTCACAACCGCCTGGCATGCAGGCGGTGTGCGGCTGCGGGCCGACGGCCCTGGTGGCCCTGGCCTGGCTGCGCATGGCGCAGGCAGGTTGCGCGCGCGCCGTGCAGAACGTGGACGGCTTGCCCTTGCACACGCTGACCGCCCTGCGACCGCATGGGGCCAGTCTGGAGCGCATGGGCTGCCGCACCTGGGGGGCTTTGCGCGCGCTGCCGCGTGCGGGGGTAGCCAGGCGTTTTGGCGCCAAGGTGTTGCAGGTGCTGGACCAGGCCCTGGGCGATGCCCCCGAAGCCCATGCCTGGCTGGAACTGCCCGAGCAGTTTGCGCTGACCGCCGAGCTGCCCGCACTGGCCGAGTCGGCCGATGCGCTGCTGTGGAGTGCCAGCCGCTGCCTCACGGCCCTGCAGGGCTGGCTGCAGGCGCGCCAGCAGGGCGCATTGGCGCTGGAGCTGGCCTGGCGCCACGACCTGCGGCGCATCGATGGCGTGGCCATCGCCCCCACGCAGGCCCTGCCGGTGCACACCGCCCAGGCCACGCAAGACATGGCGCACCTGCGGCGCCTGTTGTCTGAAAACCTGGCGCGCACGGCCCTGGCGGCGCCGGTCAACCAGATCACGCTGCGCCTGCTCGAATCTGCCCCGTTGCCACACCGCAGCGCGAGCTTGCTGCCGCCCGGGGATCGCGGGGGCGGTGGTCGCGACGACCCGGTGGGCGAACCGGGCGAGGCCTTGCACCAGTTGCTTGAGCGCCTGTCGGCCCGCTTGGGGGTGGACCATGTGGTGGCCCCCGTGCTGCAGGCCGACCACCGGCCCGAGCGCATGCAACAGTGGTGCCCTGCGGCCGAGGTGCTGGGCCAGGACCGCGCGCGCCCCAGCATCCACATCGCTGACACAAAAGCACCCGATGCCACCCTGTGGCCCACCTGGCTTCTGCGCCCACCCCGGCGGCTGGCAGTGCAGGGCAACCGCCCCTGTCACCACGGCTTGCTGCGCCTGCTGGCGGGACCGCACCGGTTCGAGGCGGGCTGGTGGTCGGCCGCAGACGAGGGCGCTGGCGACCCGGCCCATCCCTGTGCGGGCCTGGCGCTGCGCGACTATTTTGTGGCGCACAACGATGTGGCGGGGCTGGTGTGGGTGTTCCGCGAGCGTTTGGCGCCGCCAGCAGGTGGCGCGGCGCAAGAGGGCGGGGTGCAAAGGGGCATGACGTCGGCCGCGCAGCCGCACCGCTGGTTCCTGCACGGCATCTTTGGGTGAAGCCATGGCGTCTGCCCCCATGCCATCGGCTATGTCCGCTCCATCCGGGGGCGCCATGCCGTCGTCTGCGCCTTTGCCGGGTTATGCCGAGCTGCATTGCCTGTCCAATTTCAGTTTTCAGCGTGGCGCTTCCCATCCCAAGGAGCTGGTGGCCCGTGCCGCCCAACTGGGTTACCAGGCCCTGGCGTTGACCGACGAATGCTCGGTGGCGGGTGTGGTGCGCGCCTGGGAGGCCGCCCAGGAATGTGGCCTGCACCTCATCGTGGGCAGCGAGTTTGTGTGGGGCGACCTGCGGCTGGTGGCCCTGGCGCGCGATGCGCAGGGCTGGGGAAACCTGTGCGAGTTCATCACCGCAGCCCGCGCGGCGGCGCCCAAGGGGCAATACCACGTAGGCCCCGGCAGCCCCTTCAGCCTTCTGCAGGGGTGCGAGCTGCTGCTGGCCCCATGTCGCCAGCGTCTTGATGCTTCTGATTTTGTAGCTGTTAGCGCTTGTCTATCAAGCGCTAGAGGCCAATTTGGCTCAGATTTTGACGGTCACCTCTGGCTGGCGGTGGAACTGCACCTGGCCCCCGACGACAGCCTGTGGCTGGCCTCGCTGCAGCGCGCTGGCGTGGCACTGGGCCTGCCGCTGGTGGCGGCGGGCGATGTGCACATGCACGCCCGTTCGCGCAAGCCGCTGCAGGACGTGATCACCGCCGTGCAGCGCGGGTGCAGCGTGGCCGAATGCGGCTTTGCCCTGCAACCCAATGCCGAGCGCCACCTGCGCCAGCGCGTGCGCCTGGCGGGCATCTACCCGCCCGAACTGCTGGCCGCCACGCTCACGGTGGCAGCGCGCTGCACGTTCAGCCTGGGCGAGATCCGCTACCAATACCCCATGGAGACCGTGCCCCCCGGCATGACGCCGGCCCAGGCCTTGGCCTGGCTGGCGCAAGAGGGGGCCGTGGGCCGCTACCCGCAAGGGGTGCCCGACTGGATTGCCGCGCAGATCCGCAAGGAGCTTGCGCTGATTGCGCACTGCCAGTACGAGATGTACTTCCTCACGGTGAACGACATCGTGCGCTTTGCGCGCAGCCAGGGCATCCTGTGCCAGGGGCGGGGCTCGGCCGCCAACTCGGTCGTCTGCTATGTGCTGGGCATCACGGCGGTTGCCCCCGAGGATTCGCACCTGCTGTTCGAACGCTTCATCAGCAAGGAGCGCAGCGAGCCGCCCGACATCGATGTGGACTTCGAGCACGACCGGCGCGAGGAGGTCATCCAGTACATCTATGCCAAATACGGCCGCGACCGCGCCGCCATCACCGGCGTGGTCACCACCTACCGCACGCGCAGCGCCCTGCGCGATGTGGGCAAGGCGCTGGGCGTGGCACCCGCCTTGGTGGATGCCTTTGCCAAAGACCACCACTGGTTTGACGAAGACATTGCCACCGACCGCCTGCAGGAACTGGCCCAGGCGGTGGGTGTGCCCCTGCACCGGCACACCGCCGCGCTGTGGCTGGAGCTGGCCGCGCAGCTCAAGGGCTTTCCGCGCCACCTGAGCCAGCATGTGGGGGGCTTTGTGCTCACGCAGGGCAAGCTCACGCGCCTGGTGCCGGTAGAACCAGCGAGCATGGCGGGCCGCAGCGTCATCCAGTGGGACAAGGACGACCTGGACACCATGGGCCTGCTCAAGGTCGATGTGCTGGCGCTGGGCATGCTCAGCGCGCTGCGCCGCTGTCTGGACTTGCGCGCTGCGCTGCGCGGCGAACGCTGGCTGTTGCATGACATTCCGCGTGAAGACCCCTCCACCTACGACATGGTCTGCGCCGCCGACACCGTGGGCGTGTTCCAGATCGAGAGCCGCGCGCAGATGAGCATGCTGCCGCGCCTGCAGCCACGTGTGTTCTACGACCTGGTGGTGGAGGTGGCCATCGTGCGGCCCGGGCCCATCCAGGGCGGCATGGTGCACCCGTACCTGCAAGCGCGTGAGCGCAGGCGCAGGGGCGAGCCGCTGCAACTGGAGAAGCCCGAGCTCGAAGCCGCCCTGGCGCGCACCTTGGGTGTACCGATCTTTCAGGAGCAGGTGATGCAGATCGCCATGATCGCGGCCGACTTCACGCCAGGCATGGCGGATGACTTGCGCCGGTCCATGGCGGCCTGGAAGCGCAAAGGCGGCGTGCACCGGTTTGAGGAACCCCTTGTGAAAGGCATGCTGGCCAAGGGTTATCGCCCCGAATTCGCCCAGGCCATTTTTCAGCAGATGCTGGGCTTTGGTGAATACGGCTTCCCCGAAAGCCACGCCCACAGCTTTGCCTTGCTGGCCTATGCCAGCAGCTGGCTCAAGTGCCACGAGCCCGCGTGCTTTCTGGCCGCGCTGCTCAACTCGCTGCCCATGGGCTTTTACAGCGCCTCGCAGCTGGTGCAGGATGCACGCCGCCACGGCGTGCGCGTGCTGCCCATCGACGTGACCTGCAGCGTCAGCGACTGCACCCTTGAAGGCCCGGCAGAGCGCCTGCGGCCCGCCAGGGGGCTACCCACGCCACAGCTGCCGCAGCCTGCCGTGCGCTTGGGCCTGTGCCTGGTCAGCGGCCTGCATGCGAGCGCCACCCAGCGCCTGGTGCAGGCCCGGGCCGCTGCGCCATTCACCAGCACCGAAGACCTGGCCCTGCGCGCACAGCTGAGCCAGCAGGACCTGCAGGCCCTGGCCGCTGCCGATGCGCTGGCCGGCCTCTCGGGCCACCGGCGCCAGCAGATGTGGGACGCCGCCGCGCAGCACAGCGCGCCGCCCTTGTGGCGCGAGGTGCCCGTGCACGAAGCGCCGCTTGCCTTGCCAGCCGCACCCGAGGGAGAAGAAATCCTGTTCGACTACGCCGCCACCGGCCTCACCCTGCGCCGCCACCCGCTGGCCCTGCTGCGCCCGCGCCTGGCGCGCTGGCGGCTGCAAACCGCGCTGCAGCTGCTCAATGCACACAACGGCCGCAAGGTGCGCGCCTGCGGCATCGTTACCGTGCGGCAGCGCCCCGGCACGGCCAAGGGCACGATGTTTGTCACGCTGGAGGACGAGACCGGCGCCGTCAACGTGATCGTGTGGCCCGCATTGGTCGAGACCTGGCGCAACGCGCTGCTGCGCTCGCAATTGCTGGCGGTGGAGGGCGTGTGGCAGTGCAGCGCCCATGGCCTTGATGGCCAGGCCGTGGTGCGCCACCTGGTCGCCCAGCGCTTCAAAGACCTCACGCCGCTGCTCGGGCGCATGGCGCAGGCGCTGCAGGGCAGCCGGGATTTTCATTGAGAGAAGGTAAAGAGTTCCAGGACGATTTGACGATCTTGCTGGGAGCGTTCGCCCTCGTGGCTGCCGTCGATGGCATTCAGCGTTTTTTTTCCAGGTTTTAGTAAAAATGGCCTGTAGCGCTTATGGATAAAGCGCTATAAGCTATTTAAAGAGGAGTTCTCTGGATGCCCAAATGCTGCTCCGCTGCGGGCGCTTTTCAGCGCGTTGCAGGCCTCGCCGGCGCTGCGGGCTGACCCGCACGGCCCGCCTTCACCGGCTGCGTGGCCTGTGCCAGCAGGGGCGCACACTGCGCATCGTCGTCGGCGCCTGGCACCGTCACGGGCAACAGCGCCAGCGCCGCAGGGGCCGCCACCACCGCGGCGATGGCTGCTCCAGCGCGCAGCAGCAGGGGGCCGGGTTCCACGCCCACATCGGGATTGGCAAAGCTGCCGCGCACATACAGCGGGGTGCGCAGCGAGAAGAACTTCCACTGCAGCGATTCGGGCTTGATGTGCAGGTCCAGGCGCTCCTGCGCCATGTCGATGGTGCCGCTGGCGTCCACAATGGCCTCATTGGTGCTGAGCTTGCCGGTGCGCACCGTGGCCACGCCTTCGCGCACGGCCAGGTCGGCCACGGCGCAGCGCAGCTGCACTTCCTTGTCGTCACCAAACAGCTTGCCCACCACGATGCTGCCCACGTTGAGCGCTGCGCGGTTGAGCAGTTCGCGGCTCAGTGTGCCGTCGCGCACATACAGGCGGGCCTCGCCGCTGCTGGTGCCCAGCCATTGCGCCACGGAGTTGCCCTTGCCGTTGAGTGCCATCGCGCCATCGAGCCGGCCCAGGCTTTTTTTGGTGAGCTCCACCTCGGGGAAGAGCGAGGCCAGCCGCAGGTTCTGCACGCGGGTGTCCAGGCGCACGGTCAGCGGTTTGCTGCGGCTGTCCAGCACCACCTTCGATTCGATCTGACCCTTGGCCACGCCGAAGTGCAGCGGGTCCAGGCGCAGCACCGCATCGCTGAGCAGGGCGTGCACGCTGAGGTCTTCGAGCGGCAGGCTGCCCTGCCGGATCACGCGCTGCCCCGAGAATTTCAGGTCCATGTCCATGGCGTTCCACCGGTCGGTGGCAAACGGGGCATCGGGCAGCACCTTGCCGCTGCGGCCCGCCTTGGAGGACTGCGTGGAGGCGGTGGTGGCCGTGCCGAGCACGGGCCCCAGGTCTGCCAGGCGCAGCTGCCGGGATGTGACGCTGCCCGAGAGCTTTCCGCGCGGCGCGCCCGACACAAAGCGCAGGTTGCCATGCAGATCGCTCTGGCCCACGGTGCCGGTGAAGTCGCGGTAGTCCCATACCGCCCGCCCCGGTTGCAGGCTGCCTTGCAGCCGGCCCCGCGTCTGGAACGCGGGGGTGTTGGGCAGCACCAGGCCGGTCAGCGCATACAGGTCGGCCATGCTGGCGCCCTTGAGCATCACCTGCAGGTCCATGCCCGACAGCGCACCGGGGTTGGCCAGAATGCCTTCCACGGCGGTTTCCAGGCTGCCGGCTTTGGCGGTGAATTGCAGCGGGTAGTTCACCTCCTTGTCGCGCAGCGAGAGCACGGTGCCTGCCTTGCCCTGGCCCTGAATGCGGGCCTTGCCCAAGGTGCCCTTCAGTTCAAAGCGCACGCCGTAGACCGGGTGGGCGGCTGCTGGGCTGGCAGTGGCAGGGGCCGAGGCGGGCGTTGCCGTGCTTTGTGCAGCGGGGGCCTGCGCCGCCTCGTTGAGGGTGTCGATGCGGGCGCTCAGATCCAGGTCTCTGCCCGCATCTGCGTAGGCCAGTTGCCCTTGTCGCACCACCAGCTGATCGATCTCGACCGTCCAGCGTGGCGTGATGTCATCGGGCGCGCGCTGGCGCTCGAAGGTCCAGTTGTTGCGGCCATCGCCGAGGCGGGCCAGGGCAACGTCGGGGCCCGTGAGCTCCAGGGTGTCAATGGCCACTTCGCGCGCCAGCAGGGGCCAGAGCTTGAGCGATGCCCGTGCCATTTCGGCGCGGGCCATGGGCCGGGGTTCGGCGGCCTTGCCAGGGCGGGCAAAGCCGGGAGGGTCTTGCATGACCAGCTGCGTGCCTTGCAGCGTGACGCCCGGCAAAAAGCGGCGCCAGCCACTGTCCAGCGTCTGTGGCCATTGCCAGGTGGCCGAAAGATCGCCTTCCACCGCAACGTGGCGGCCGGTGGCATCGCTCAAGGTCTGGTTCAGCCAGGGTTTGGCACGGTTCCAGTCAAACTGGGTCAGCACAACGGCGCCGATCACCACCAGCCCGACCAAGCCGCCTGACACACCCAGCGCGATACGCGGCCACCGGCGGCGGCGCGGTGTTGGGGGTGGTGCGGGCGGCAAGGGTGCCGATGCCGGCACGGTTTGGGGGGCAGTCTGGGGTTCTGTCATGGAGGTGTCATGCTAGCCCGCAGAGCGCGTTTTTTGGCCGATGCCGCGCCGCAAAGGACGTATTGGCGCAGTTGTCCTACAGCCTTCTAAAATCCGCACGCCATGCACAACCCCCACCATCCCCACGTTCTGCCCGTGCGCGACGGCGTGAGCCCCAGTTGCGTGGTGCTGCCCACACGCGGCCAGGGCAGCATGCTGGACTTTCTGGTGCAGCGCTTGCCCGTGGTGACGCGCGCGCAATGGTGCCAGCGCATGCATGCGGGCGAGGTGGTGGACGAGCGCGGCCAGCCTGTGGTGCCCGAGCGGCCGTTTGAAGGCGGCCTGCGCCTGTACTACTACCGCAGCCTGCCCGCAGAGCCGGTGCTGCCGTTCTGTGAGACGGTGCTGTACCAGGACGAGCACCTTGTGGTGGCCGACAAGCCGCACTTCATGCCTGTGACGCCTTCCGGCCGTTACCTGCACAACACACTGCTGGTGCGGCTCAAGCGCCAGCTCGGGCTGCCCGAGTTGTCGCCGCTGCACCGCATCGACCGCGACACGGCCGGGCTGGTGCTGCTCTCCGTCCAGCAGAGCACGCGCGGCGTGTACCAGGCCTTGTTCCGGGATCGCCAGATCACCAAGCACTACGACGCCATTGCGCCCTGGCGCGCGGATGTGGCCTTCCCGCGCGACCACTTCAGCCGCATGGAAGAAAGCCCGCAGTTCTTTCGCATGCATGAAGTGCCCGGCGAGCCCAACAGCCACACCCATATGCAGGTGCTGGAGGTGGCGAGCGGCTGGGCGCGCTACCGCCTGTCGCCCATCACCGGCAAGCGCCACCAGTTGCGGGTGCACATGGCCGCGCTGGGCTTGCCGCTGCGCAATGACCCGTTCTACCCGGTCGTCAACGACCCGCCCGAGGGCGACTACTCGCGGCCGCTGCAGCTGCTGGCGCGGTCGCTGGAGTTTGTCGATCCGCTGACGGGTGTAGTGCGCCACTTCGAGAGCGAACGTACGCTGCTGCCATTAGGCTGACAGCGAAAGAAACGGGAGGGAGGTGCGCCAGGCGTCGATACCTGTAAAAGCATCGAAAAGGCTTGTAGCGCCATTGATGCGTGCGTTTTATGCTATGAAAAATGGAGCGGGTGAAGGGAATCGAACCCTCGTATGAAGCTTGGGAAGCTGCCGTTCTACCATTGAACTACACCCGCAGCAGGCGCGATTATAGGGACCTGACAGGGTCGAAATCGGAACGGGGCATCCCACCGCTTGGAAAACACCTTGACCGGTTTGCGGTCGAGGTGTGGCCTGCAGGGTGAATGCACTGGTTGCACTGGCGCAGCGTGTTTTTCAGGCCATCGCAGCGTGCAGGCCGGCAAGGACGTCAGGCCGCCTTGGTGCTCGGCAAGGTCACGGGTGGCGTGCCGGGCTTGAACATCTGGGTCAGTTGCTGGCGCAGTTCGGGCGAATCTTGGTGGCCGTGCACCGTTGTGGCATGTTGAACGGCTGCCTCCAGCAACTCCTTGGGCGTGTCGGCGCTGATGGCGACGCTGCAATGCATGGTGCTGGGAAATTCGCGGCAATCGATGTATTGGCGTGACATGGTGTTTCCTTTCAGGGATGTGCCTCGTAAACCAGATTGAAGGGCGTTTGTGCGGCGCGCCGGCACTGGGAGAAGCCACCTTCGGTGACAACCTTGCGCAGACGCGCCTCACCAGTCCTCGCGCCCAGTTACAAGCCTGCTTCCTGCTCCCTTGAGGCGGGGGTGCAGATGAGGGTGAAGGCGCAATAGATCACACGCCCGACGGGGTTGGGGTTGTCATTCAATCGGTTGTTGGCATTGATGGCCGTGCTTTGCTCCTTTGCTCCACTGGCGCTGGTGCGGGGCAGTGCCTATACTGGCTGGCTCTGAACACCCGCAACGGAATGGTCCAACCAAACGGGGCAGGGCGCCAATACGTAGCAATGCGTATGCACCATTGAGAACGCCGCGTGATGAACCATCTCACCCGCAATGCCTACGCCGCCGCCCTGCAGCTTCTGGCGTTCATCGAGGCGCAGTCCGACGATGTTGAAGGTTTCGCGCGCGCTGCGGTCGTTGCGCTGAACCGCTACGTAGCCTCCGAACTCACGACACTGTCAGTCTGTGACTTGCGAACCAGCCGTTGCCAGGTGGTGGGTCTGCCCAGTGACTGCATGGGGGCGGAGGAGAGCGTGTGCTTCGACCGGCATTTTTTTGAACACCCGCTCGTGCGCCTTTATGCATTGAATGGTGGGCGTTTCACGCAACGCATGTCCGATGCCGTCAGCCGCGTGGACTTTCAGTGCAGTGCGCCGTATGCCGACTGTTGCCGGCGCATCGGTCTGGAGCACGCCATTGCCGTGCCGCTGTGCCAAGGTGGAGACTCGCTCGTGGGCTTTGTGCTGCACCGGCACCGGTTTGATTTTTCTGAGCGCGATCGCGAGCGGCTCGAACTGTTGCGACCCCACCTGGTATTTCTGTATGGCCATGCCTGCCGGGCAGCGGTGCAAGTGGCAGGTGGTGCACCTGCGCCGCCGCCAGTGTTCCTGTTGCCTGACCCCGCGCCCAGCGAACTGACAACGCGCGAGCGCGACGTGCTGCAATGGTTGGCATGTGGCAAGACCGATGCAGACATTGCCGCGCTGCTGTCCATCAGCCCGCGCACGGTGCAAAAACACCTGGAGCACATCTACGTGAAGCTTGGCGTGGAAACCCGCACGGCGGCAGTGATGCGGTTCCTGGCCTTGCGGGAACCCCGCGCGGTGACTGCGGCATGACGCGCGGCAGCTGGCCGCGTTATCGTGCTGACACAGGCTTCACTTCTGGATATCCCCCAGGCACAGGTACTTGATTTCCACATAGTCGTCGATGCCGTAGTGCGAGCCTTCGCGGCCCAGGCCGGATTGCTTGACGCCACCAAAGGGCACATGCTCGGTGGCCAGGATGCCCAC